>JAOTUR010000258.1 GCA_029863805.1 Candidatus Krumholzibacteriia bacterium
ACGCCTCCGTACTCGAGTGCCCTGCGGGCATCTCGTAGGTGATACGCGTGATGGTGCCCTCAACACGCTCACTGTGCGAAAACTCATCAATGGCCGTTGCCTCGCCCAGTGGCACCAACAGCGCGTCGAATTCTTTGGTCTCGTGGCGGACGATCACTGAACCCGAAAAACGGTCGAGTAACGGGTGATCCTTGCCGACGTCTCTTTCCTGTGGTTGGGAGAGCGCAACGGATGAGAGCAAAAGGATCGCTGCCGTCGAGACACTCACCGACTTTCCGCTTTTCTTCATTATAAGCCTCCTCCAGTCGAAGCGGATCTGCCAGGCACGCCGGCCGTACCGACGCAAGGACAAGGGAGAACTTCGTGATCCCGGTGTATAGTGGCAACTCCTGATCACCCGGTTGAATCGAACGCATAACCGGTGTCAGGTCTTTGCCTTGCAAACTGCTGGAATGTGAACCTCGTCTATTATAAGGCGGCTAGGCCGAAGCGCCTACCCCGAAACGTCCGGCGCCGCTGTCGGGCAGGATGGGATCTCAGGCGCGAGCCCCGGCCGGTTTTGGGGAGCCACCGACGTCTTGGATCACTTGCGGTGCGTTGGCCTTTGACGTGGCATGCTCGTAGGTAATGGTCCGGGATGCGACGAGCTTGTTTAGATCATCCTCGAGCATCTGCATGCCGTATTGCTTGCCGGTCTGCATGGCGGTGGCCAGTTGAGCCATCTTGTTCTCGCGCACGATGGCACGTACCGAATCAAGCGCCACCAGCACCTCGAGTGCCGCCACCCGACCACCCCCGATCTTCGGAATCAGTGTCTGCGAGACGATGCCCTGTAGTGTGCCGGCGAGCTGCATGCGGATCTGCGTCTGTTGCTCTGGAGGAAAAACGTTGACGATGCGGTCGATGGTCTTCATGGCGCTGGTCGTGTGTAGCGTGGCCAGCACCAGATGGCCGGTCTCGGCCGCGGTTACGGCAAGGCTGATGGTCTCGAGATCTCGCATCTCACCAACCAGGATGACGTCGGGGTCCTGGCGCAGCGCCCGTCGCAGCGCCTCGCTAAAATCTGCCGTATCGGACCCGATTTCGCGCTGGTTGATGTAACACTTTTTGTCGCGGTGTAGAAACTCGATGGGATCCTCCATGGTGAGGATGTGGCCCTGCTCGCGGGAGTTGATAAGGTCGATCATCGCCGCCAGCGTGGTCGACTTGCCGCTCCCGGTGGGCCCGGTAACCAGGACCAGACCACGCGGCTTGGCAGCCAGCGTTTTGCAGATTTCCGGTAGTCCCAACTCCTCGAAGGTGGGAATTCTCTCGGGGATGTAGCGCAAGACCAGTGAAATCGAACCCCGCTGGCGCATGACATTCACGCGGAAACGGGCGACTCCAGCTATCGAGTACGAACAATCGAGATCGCCGCGCTCTTCGAACGTCTTCCACTGTTCTTCATCCAACAGAGCCTGCGCAATGGCCAGTGTGTGCTCGGGGCGCAGCGGCGCTTCACCCTGTGGCAGTATTTCTCCCGAGATGCGCACACCAGGCGGCATACCGACTTTTAAATGCGCATCGCTTCCGCCGCACTGCACCATTTTCTTGAGGAATTCATCGACTTGCATGGCACGGGCTCCTTGGGTTGGGTAGTGTGTCGTGGCTTGGGGCCGCAAGGTCCGTGCCAGTCGGCATGGTGGGGCATCCTTTGCCGCCAGACGTTGGTCCTGCTGTCAAAGCGGTTTGACATACGCCGGTGGGCCGCGTACCACCACGCGCTAAACCTATCCAGAGGGAGAGACACATACCCGGCGGGCTGCGTGGGAGAAAGTGCCCTTACCGTTGGCAAGTCGACCGCTTTCCCCATCGCACATGCGACGCCCAGGAGCGATGCAACAGCAATGCCCCGCGGATGCACCATACCGCGAGGCATTGCGTTGAGAAGATGACCCGAGCGGTGGAAAACTACCCTGAACGATTCCGCCCCCTCGTAGCCGTGCTCATCAAAGACACAGATACGAGCGTCCTCGTGCAGCGCATATTATTTGAGCATCACCATTTTCTTCATGTGACGAACACCCTCGGCTCTTAGCGCATAGAAATACACGCCGCTTGCCACGCTTCTTCCAGCGTTGTCCTTGCCGTCCCAGGTGACCACCTGCTCGCCCGCGTTGAAGCGTCGACTCGCCAGCGTGCGAACCACCTCACCAGCGACGTTGTAGATCATCACGTCGGCATGCCCGGCTTTGGGAAGTTGGAAGCGAATGCGGGTCGTTGGGTTGAATGGGTTCGGGTAGTTCTGGCCCAGTGACGATCTCCACGGCATACCGTCACCCAATCGATCCGCCAGCGTCGTCCCCTCGCCGCCCATCGGGCCCACGTGGTATGGGCGCATCATCTCGTGATCTTCGTGCGAGAGGATATGGCAATGCCACACGTAACGCCCCTCGCGATCGAACTTGGCGATCACACGGGTGATCTGTCCGGGCAGCATCACCGCCGTGTCCTTCCACCCGCGCTCGTTGGGTGCAGGTGGCTCGGTAATGCCGCTTACCGATTCGATCTCGAGGACCTGCTTGGTACCGCCCTCGATGGGGTCGGTGCCCACGATAACGGCTTCGCCGGTGAACTCCTCACGGTTTAGGATCTGGAACGCGACCAGATGCAGATGAATGGGGTGCGCGTCTTCGGTGGCGTTGTAGACTTCCCACACCTCGACGTCATCCATCATCGGGTTTTCGGTGATCGCTTCGTCCCACAATAGCGAGCCGTCGGCCAACGTACCCAGCTGCGGTCGCAAGCGACCGAATTGGTCTTCCCCTTCGAAAAGCACCAGCTCCCTGGCCGCTCCGTCTTGCACGAGGGGATCGATGTCCGGTCGTAGGCGGGTTCCCATGCCGACGGTGGCGTTCGGAAACTGCGGCTTAAACGGCCTCGTGACATCAAAACGCATGATCAGGCCGGTGGTCACCGGATCCGCGGGTACGCCGACGCCCAGTCCCTTGAACGGTTCGTCGGGACCAAAGTTTTTGAGCATGATCTGCTGGTCTTCCTTTCCCGTGAAGTCCACCACCAGGTCGGCCCGTTCTCCCGGTCCCAGCAGCAACTGCGTGAGCGGCACGGGGAACGGCAATAGGCCGACGTCGGTGCCGATCTGGTAAAAACCCATGCCGTTGCCAAACTCGAGGATGTAGAAACGCGAATCCGAGCCATTGAGCATGCGGAAACGATACTTCCGTGGCTCGACCTCGAGCTTTGGCCATGCCACGCCGTTGACCAGGATAAAATCGCCAAAGAACTCGGCGATCACGCTGGGTGTCGGCGCCCCCGGCGGAAGCTCGGGATCGTCTGAGGGATAGAACAGCGCGCCGTCATCGGAGAATACGCGGTCCTGGATGACGATTTCGATCTCGTGCGGCCCCCTGGGAAGCACGTCGTTCTTGGTGAGCTGAGTCTCGTTCTTGTCGCGCAGCAGATAGAATCCCGCCAGCCCCGCGTATACGTTGAGGCGCGTGATTCCCAGAGCGTGGTCGTGATACCAAAGCGTCGCCGCCTCCTGGTCGTTATCATAACGGTGGGTCTTGGTCACGAAGTACGGACCTGTCTCCTTGAAGCGCTGGGTGTACCAGGCTTCCGGCAAACCGTCGCTGGCGGATTCGGTGTGACCACCGTGCAGGTGCGTGACCGTCGGAATACCCCCGCGGATGGGGTGCGCGATATGAATGCTGGGATCCACCGGCAGCAGGTGAGCCCCTGGCCCGTCGGGGAAGTTGTAGCGCGGAAGATCGTTAAACCACGTCACAAAAACGGGCACATCCCGCTGAGCCACGAAGGTCGGACCGGGATAGGTGACGCCTTGCCCCTTGATCCCGTATCCCCACACCGTGGTCATCAGAGGCTCTCCCTCCCCGTTTACCAAACCGAGCCACTGAACGGTCTCGTTCATTTCCATGTTGAATCTCGGCGGCCTCTTTTCCGGCTCTCTACGCCTCATCCCATCGGACCCGGGCATTGGCGTGAAACTCGTCGCATCGATACGAGCCGGAATGGGAAGTGGGTTTTCGAACTTGGGATGCGTCGCCGGGTCCAAGAGCTCATCCGCGGCAATCCAATCGAAGTTCGCCGCCAACGCCACCGAGGCAAAGACCAGAACCAAAACGAAGCGCCTGAACACAAGTCTCCGATTCATGACGTCACTCCTTCGCAGACGGTTAGTGTGAATGCACGCCACCGGCCAGGGGTCGATTGTGCGTGGATCAATTATTGTGAAAGACGGAGAGGCGAGAGGGGGACGGTTGCTTCGGCTCTAGAAACACCTCCTTGTTCGGCTTGCGAGCTGGTAACGATAGAGGAAACTCGGTGATGAGATCGCCCGTCACAACACATCGAGTCAAGCGTGCGTTGTTGCGAGCGTGTGCGTGCCTCGATACCGTGGGAGTTGGCATACTAGCACAAATGTTTTTTTAACACCTTGACTTAGATCAAGTTTCACCAAAAAATAATTTCAGCCTGACCGTCACTCGCCGCGGTGAGGCTGATGTCGTGAACACACGACCGAGCCGTAAAACCAGCCCCAGATCCCGGGGGAACCGGTCCCCCTGTCTTTGGCCCCGATACGAATCGAGCCGCCCGTTTCCTTGTGGAAACGAGCGGCTCTTGCGGCAGAGTACGAATGATTATCGGGATGTTTACTCGGACTCGAACAACGCCTTGATGCGGCCCCACGTCGAATCTTCGACCGGCACCACACTGGCACAGTCCGGATCGTTGGTGTCGTAGACATTGTCACCGTCGTTGTCGAGGCCACCAAACTCCGCGCCGGCCCGGTCCTCCGAGTAATTGAAACCCAGCAGATTGCATGAGTGATCGGGCATCGTTGTGGAGAAGCCGCCAGGACTCGCATAGTAAGGCGGCAAGATGATCTCATCGACCGTGGTAAACCCGGCCGGATTCGAATCACTCGGATGGCAGCCCGCGTTCCCACACACCTGGACGCTGTTCCTCCAGTGGTGCTGGCGAAGTCCCGCTCCGGTCACGGCTCCACCTGCCTGCGTTTCCGCACGCCCGTGACAGCCGATGCACCCAATGCCCGGCAGGCCACCCTCGCCTACCGATAGATTGAGAGCGACGTCGCCTCTCGGACCGCCCTTATGACACACGTCGCAACCTCCGGGAATGAAGGCGTTCATGTGGCCATTCATGAGATCGATT
>JAOTUR010000259.1 GCA_029863805.1 Candidatus Krumholzibacteriia bacterium
CTCAATCCCAACGCCGACGTCGTCGAGGGTTATCAGCCGCTGATGCCGTCCCAAGAGGGATGGATCAGCGACGAGGAAATCACGGCCCTTGTCGAGTACATTAAGACAATCAAATAGTGTGGTGCGAGTTTACATGAGAAGACAGGTGGATTTATTCTTGGAGCTGGGAAAGGTGAGGATATCGTCGCTGGCGACGATATCAATGATCACCGGCTACGTGCTCGCCTACGGTGGGGTATCCCTGGTGTTGGCGGGCATGGTGGTTGGGGTATTCTTGATCGCTTGCGGGTCGGCTACCATCAACCATATTCAGGAACGCGATATAGATGGGCGTATGCAGCGAACAAAGGGGCGACCGTTGCCTTCCGGCCGGATTAGTGTGCGGTACGCCTGGGCGGTTGCGACGCTCGCGCTCACGGCTGGTTTCATGCTGATCCTCACGGTGTCGAACGGCACCGTGATGTCGTTGGGACTGCTGGCGGTATTCTGGTACAACCTTGTTTATACGCCGTTGAAGCGGATGACGGCCTTCGCAGCGGTGCCCGGTGGCCTCATTGGGGCCATACCTCCGATCATGGGGTGGGTTGCTGCGGGCGGAGCGATTTTTGATCCGCGGATACTGGCGGTTGCATTCTTCTTTTTCATGTGGCAGGTGCCTCATTTCTGGCTGTTACTCCTCTTCTCATGCGGCAGGGATTACGAGCTTGCTGGGCTGCCATCGCTGACCAGGTTATTCACCATGGATCAAATCGCGCGGGTGACGTTCGTTTGGATATTTGCCGCGGCGGTGACGTGCCTGGTCATTCCGCTCTTTGGCATCATTTCCAACATGTGGATCAACGTAGGTCTGATAGCCGCTGGCGCATGGATGGTCTTCAGATCGCTGAGGATCTTGAGGGAGCCGTGGCGGATGATCAGTTTTCGACTTGCCTTCAAGCAGATAAACGTTTTTGTGTGTTGGATTATTGCGCTGCTTTCGGTAAACGGGATTCTGGCTTAATCGACGAGACTCGCAGATGGAATTCTTTAGCCAATATGTCATTCCGCCGACCAGGGGTCAGCTCGAACTACTCCGGTATCTGTTGGTTTTGACGTATGCGATCCATCTGCCCTTTGTGGGGATGGTGATCGGTGCGACGCTTCTGTCTCTGGCTTTCAACGCGCGCGATCGCGATATCGCCAATCCAACATTTGCCAGGATGTCGAAGGACCTGATGGATATGGTATTGCCCAATCGGGTCGTGGTGCTGGTTTTCGGCGTGCTGCCGCTTCCCGCGTTATGGATGATCTACGGGCAGTGGCTCTCCAAGTCGACCGTGAGCATGTTTACGCTGTTGCCTATCGGCGCCCTGGTTGTTGCCCTGAGCTTCGTCCCACTTATGGCATACCGAAGTAGTCTCGACCCCGCGGGGAGGAACTCGCAGGTCAATTTCGGATTGGGTGGCATCGGGTTGGCAACCCTGCTTTTGGGTATGTACATTCTTATCGGCGCTGTGGTGCGGTTTCAGGATCCGGAACGGTGGCACCTTGCGCACGACGGCTTTCGCTGGTTGCTGTCATTCAACGTAATATGGAAGTTCGGACACTTGTTGCTGAGTGGATTGGCAATTACCGGGTGTGGAATACTGTTCTTTTTCTTTAACTGGTCAGGGCGTGAGCCGATTAGAGACGCAAAGTACGCCCAGTTCATGAAGAATTTCGGCGCGAGCGTCTTGCTGGCGACGGTTATTCTGATCCCAGTGATCGGATTCTTCTACTTGATTACAACACCGACGATTGCGCTGTCAGGCGCGGTGTACGTTTTGGCGGCGGCTACGCTGGTCATTCTCTTTCTTGTATTTTTGCTTGCATATGGCGCGATTCTTAGCCCGAGACCAAGATTTGGGGCGCGTGCCTTTATCCTTGTTCTAGCGGTGTTTTTGCTCACGGGCGTTGGCGACCAACTCACTCTGGTCAATGCCACCCAGGAACACTCGGCTGCGTTGTTGACCGAGGCCGACGAGATCAAGGCGCAGATCGAGCTGGAGAGAGAGGCACACCGGGCGGCTTCTCAGGTCGTGGATGTGGCTCGCGGCGAGGAGGTATTCAAGACCGTTTGCATGACGTGTCACCGGATGGACGAGAGACTGGTCGGGCCGCCGTTGAAGACGGTACTGCCCAAGTACGCGGGCAATGTCGATGGGTTGATTTCGTTTATTCAGAAGCCTGAGAAGGTGAATCCGGAATACCCCCCCATGCCCGCTCCAGGCCTGCCGCTGGCAGACATTAAATCCGTTGCCGCTTATTTGCTGGGAGAGGTAGACGACGCCGGAACGTCAACAGAGTCGCCACAACATTAAATTAGCAAAGTACGGCGGCTCGAAGAGCAAGTGCAGGAGTTACGCGTGAAGAAGTTTTTGCCGATACCCGCAGCCTTCGGATACTTTACCGTTTTTGTACTCATCTACCTTGCGCTGGGGTACGACTGGTATCGAAACAAACAGGCTCCCGATCAGCCGATTGCGTTTAGCCATAAGATCCATGTGGGCCGCGTTGGCTTGGACTGCCGGTTTTGCCATGAGACGGTCGACAAATCGACGTATGCAGGTATCCCATCGGTCCAGAAATGTATGTCGTGTCACGCCAACGTCGCCACCGACAGGCCCGAGGTGCAAAAACTGGCCGGTTATTGGGAGAGACAGGAAGCCATGGAATGGAACCGTGTCCATCGCATCCGTATCCGTAACCATGTTTACTTTAGTCACAAGAGCCACATCAGGGCGGGCATCGATTGTGCCGACTGTCACGGTGAGGTTCGTTACATGGACAAAGTCCGGCAAGTCAGTTCGTTGGAGATGGGTTGGTGTGTCTCGTGTCACCAATCAAAGAATGCATCGACGGATTGTCTCACTTGTCACATGTAGGTGTAGAGGACGAGAATGAATAGAAGAGATTTTGTCAGACTCATGGGCCTTGCGTCAGGTGCGTCGCTGATCAATTCGTGTGGCTTGGAACGCCAGAGCGAGAAAATCATTCCCTATCTGGTGCCGCCGGATGAGGGAGTGATACCTGGGAAGGCGGTTTATACCCGCACCACGTGCGCCGAATGCCCCGCAGGGTGTGGCGTGTCGGCGAAAACGGTTGACTATCGCGCGGGCAAACTCGAGGGCGTCGACGGGCATCCTATCGGCGGTGGCGCGCTGTGCATGCGAGGTCAGTCCTCGCTGGCGCGTTTGTATCACCCCGATCGATTGACCCGGCCCATGCGTAAAGACGAGCAGGGTAAATTTGCAGCGATAACGTGGGATGATGCTTACCAATCGATTGTGGCGGGGATGGGATCGGGCCGTGACAACGTCTTTCTCTCAGGACGAACGACGGGCACGCTGTCAGGGCTCATCGACGAGTTCTGCCGGGATGCGGGCGTCGAGCGACTGCCTGAGTTTGAGATGTTGTCTCACGCGGCTATCCGCGAAGCCAATCGCCTCGTGTTTGGCCGCCGTGAGGTGCCCTCGTACCGCATAGAAGATGCCGATTTTCTCCTCACCCTGGGGGCCGACATCTTTGAGACTTTCGTGAGCCCCGTATCGCATGCGGTGCAGTTTGGGCGCGCCAAGAAAAAGGCGAAGTTCGACTGGTATCATGCAGAACCCCATGCGTCGTTGACCGGCTTGCAGGCCAAGCGCCGTTATGTCGTAACGCCGGGTAGCGAAACCTATCTCCTTACCTTTCTGCTGCGCAAAGTGTCCAGAGCCAACTTAGCGGGTGACAGGCATATCGCCGGTATTGTCGAATCGCTTCCCAATCTGTCGGCGCGTGGTTATGCAGAGAAGACCGGGCTTGACGCCTCCGATTTGAATCACATCGCCGATCACATGCTGTCGGCGCGACGCCCGCTGGTCATCACCGGCGGGGTGTCAACGATGCACAGCCATGGGCTCGACGCGGCCGTCTTGACAGCTCTATTGCAGTGGTCGACGGGAATGATAGGCTCGACGGTTGATTTTGCCCGAGCGGAAGACCACGCAAACGTGGGAACACCGGCGGATGTGAGCGATTTGTCGCGGCGTTTGCGCAGCGGTGGGGTAGGTGTGGTGTTTCTGAGCCGATTGAACCTCATGGCGAATGCCGGCTCGTCCGCGATGGTCGACGATCTGTCGAAAGCCGAGCTGAGCGTCGGATTTGGCCAGTTTCTGGACGACACCGTGGCCATGTGCGATCTGGTGCTTCCACTGTCCGATACGCTCGAATCCTGGGGAGACTCGGCGGCGAGGCGGGGCACCATCAGTGTAATCCAACCGGTCGTCGAACCACTCTACGACACGAGAACCGAAGGCGATATACTACTCGCGCTGGCGGGCCGCCGCATGGGGCAAGAATCGACGCTTACTTATCAGGAGTATCTGTTCGGGAGTTGGAGCCAGCGGTTCGGTGAGGGCGATGTAGAGAAGTTGTTGGCCGACGGCTATCTGGACCTGCGCACGGGGCCGCAAAACGCCAGCCTGAATCGAAGTGACGTCGAGCGTTATGTACGCGCGATCAAACTGGCCGACTCGCCGGTACAGCCGATTTTGGTGGCGGCACCGTCGATGCGCTTTTACGACGGACGCAGCCGGGACATTGCTCTGGTGAGCGAGGTGCCGGATCCTTTGACCACCGTCTCTTGGGGTGCCTGGCTATCCATATCGAAGGCGACGGCACGAGAGATATCCGTAAAAGAAAAGGCTGAGGTCAGGCTGGAGGCCGCCGGCTGGTCGAGCGAGCTGCCGGTAAAAATTCAACCTGGATTGGCCAGGGGAGTGATGTCCATCGATTTTACCACGCCCGGGTTACCCCCGTTCGCCACGGACGATAAGTCGGGTGAGCTGATCACCACTCTGGCGGGTGTGTCGATCCGAGAGACCGGCAAGATGATCGCCATTCCCATTCTGTCGGGCTCGCAGTCTCAGGAGGGGCGTGGGGTCATACCCAAGCCGGTTCACGACAATGGCCATCATCACCACGATTCCGAAGCAACCCTGTATCCGGAAAACAAGTACCCCGACTATCGCTGGGGCATGGCGATCGATCTGGATCTTTGTATTGGATGCTCAGCCTGCGCGGCGGCGTGTTACGTCGAGAACAACGTCCCTGTGGTTGGCCGTGAGGACCACCTTCGAGGCAGAGAGATGTCGTGGTTGCGTATCGAGCCGTTCTTCGAGGAGGATGGA
>JAOTUR010000260.1 GCA_029863805.1 Candidatus Krumholzibacteriia bacterium
TCGGAAAGGGCGAGCACAAGGTTTTTGGCGCCATGGCTGTGTCCGTGGCTGTGATTGCCATGGTTCTCGGTGTCGTATTCGTCGGCGTGTTGGATCTGGGGATCATGGGCATGGCCGTCGCAAGCGTGGTGCCCATGACCGTGATCTATGGAGTGGTGATGCCCGCCTATTATAGCCGGCGCATGAAGATTTCACTAAAAGAAAACGTGCGCTTCGTTCTTAATCCCGCATTGCTCGGCACTGCTGTGGCAGTGGCTGTGATCGCGTTGTGGAAGTTCGTTTATCCGCCCACCTCGTGGCTGCAGCTCGGCATGGTGATGGTGTCAGTGATTGTTGCCTGGGCGATATCGGTTTGGAAGGCGAGCCTTACTGAAGTGGAGAAGAATCGGTTGTTGAGGATTGTGCGTAAATCGAGCTAGGCAGGCTGATGCCGACAGCTTATGAAGAACAGGAAGACGAAAACCGAACTGCCAGGCAACAAACCCCTGAGTTACAGAGATTCGCACAAAGCCGCAGAAAAAGGGCGAGCTTATCAGGAGTGCTACCAGTCGGAACGGTGGCGCCGCTTTCTGTGGGACAGAGAGCGTCTGTTGCTTTCCCGATTCCTGGACGAATTCCTATCGGGGCAGGAGATTCACCTGCTGGATTTTGCGTGTGGGACAGGTCGCGTGGTCGGGTATCTGGAGACTCGTGTTGCGAGTTCGGTGGGAGTCGACGTGTCGAGGTCCATGCTAGACGTTGCCAGGGGTGAGCTCAAGCATACAGAACTCATCGAGGCGGACCTAACCCAGGAGAATCTACTACTTGGCCGTCGATTCAATCTAATCACCGCGTTTCGTTTCTTTTTGAATGCAGAACCTGAACTGCGTCTTGCCGCTCTGAGAGCGATCGTTCCCTTGCTCGCAGATGACGGTTATCTCGTTATCAACAATCACCGCAACCTGACGTCACCCATGGTTTTTGCAACCATGCTCTACAACCGTTTACGGCGTTGCCAAGGAAATTTCATGTTTCTATCCCATATGAGAAATCTTGTCGAGGATGCTGGTCTCGAGATTGTCAGGGTATACCCTGTTGGCGTGCTATCGATCCCGAGACTGACCGTACCCGATTCGTGGAATCATCGGTTGGATGATGTCGTGCTTCGTTATCGGTTTCTTTCGTTCTTATGTGAAAGCCCGATCGTGGTGTGCCGGCGCCGGTCGGCGGGTGACCGAGGACGGATGTGACGTGGAGGGTCGACCGCGATTTATTGGCAACGTTGTTCGGAAAACTGGCAAGCCGGGTTTTGTAAGGATCGAATACAAGAAAGCACAGCAGGCGCGTGAACTTGGTGAGCAGTCTGGGCTTTTTGTCGTCCCCAGGGTGGTTAGCTATGACCCGGTAGCCGGCATACTCGACTTCGAGCGGCTAACTGGGCTCAAGACTCTGGAAATCTTACTGCAAGAAGGAGACGGACGCTTGATTGATCTTCTTCGCAAAGCGGGGTGCGCGCTAGCGGTTGTTCACAAGAAACTGCACCTACCCCAAGATATGAAACGGCGACTTCCAGGAGAGTGGATGACAAACGATGAGGTATTTTTGCACGGCGACTTCACGCTGGCAAATGTTTGTCTGCAGGAGTCTACAGAGCGTTTGGTTATTGTCGATTGGTCGGCGGCCCGAATCCTCGAAGAGGCGGCGACAGTCGGACCGGTGGACTTCGATATCCTGTGGTTTCTTTATGACCTGTTCCAAAGCATGCCCATGAGAAGGACTTTTTTCTTTGGTGGAGGTGATTTGGTCGATGCCTTTTGGAGAGGCTATGTCTCGGGGTATGAAAAGGGCGTGAACCGTGAATCATTTGAATATTCGCGTCTGCAAATGACGCCGTTTCTTAGAAAAGCCGTGCTGTTCCGGATGCAATTCAGGCCCTGGTACAAGAAAGGCGCGTTCCTCGCCCGACAGCGATGGGCCTACCGACGGTGGCGGAGCTTCAAACCAGTCATGGTTGGTGATCGATAATGGACCTGGCGGGTATAAATCTGCCGCGGAGAACGTAAACGATAGAAGTTGACGGCTGACATCGGGTAGAGAAAGTTGATTGTACATGCGTACCACCAAGAACCATGGTCTGTGGTCGGCGGGCGCCGCACTGGTGCTCGCAACCACTACTTTTCAGGGCTCTCTCGCCGAGTCGCGACAACTCGACCAATGGCCCCGGCGTAGCCGCACTGTCCGCGTTAACGCTCAGCCCCGCCCCGGGGCCGCGGCCCGAGAGATCGATATCAAAGTGCATCCCGTCCCCACGGATATTGCTTCGGCTGCCGCACATGAGGTGCGCCTGGCCGACAACGAGCTCGTTCTGGGTGTCGTTGTCAAAGGGGACGTCATCGCCTATCCGATTCGGTATCTGGCGATGTACGAAGTCGTCGACGACACAGTGGGGGGCTTGCCCATCGCACCAACCTGGTGACCGCTCACCGGATCGGGCGTCGTGTACGCCCGGCGCATTGAGGATCGCGAATTCACTTTCGATTTTGCGGAAGGCCTGATCAATGACAACCTGTTGATCGTAGATCGCGAGACCGGCAGCGTGTGGTCCCAACTCGATGGCAAGGCAATCAGCGGGCCGATGCTCGGCGCACCCTTGCCCGTAATTCCCGCGATGCAAAGCACGTGGAAGTTCTGGCAGACCTTTTATCCCGAGACCAGGGTTATGGTTGTTGAAGGCGAGGAGGGGTCGCCATACCTTTATCGAAATCGAAAACCCGGGGCGCCGCGGCCAGCCAAACCCGCGACCAGCCACGATACGTCGTTCCTGGGTCTGGGTTTTGCGACGCAAGACCAGGCCATCTTTTTTCCATTTTCGGAACTGGATAAATCGCCCATACCGATGCGCGTAACGCTGGGTGAGCAGCCGATCGACGTTCACTACGATAAAGAGGGGTTGACGGCGTGGGTGACCGGCCCCGATAGAAAGGTGTTGCCGGCCGTCCTGACTTATCGAAGCGGTTGGCTCGACTTCCACCCGCAGTCGATCGTCTACGTCGAGGATCCGCGCAGGTGACCAGGTGCAAAATGTAATGCCCACACGCCGCAAATACATTCTGTCGATCGATCAAGGAACGACGGGAACGACATCCGCGCTCTACGACCGGGCGGGAGGGATGGTCAGCAAAGCATATCGGGAGTTTGGCCAGATCTACCCGCAACCCGGGTGGGTAGAGCACGATCCGCAGAAGATATGGCAGACCGTCGTCGACACCATCAGGGCGCTTCCCGCGAGGCGCGACGGAGAGGTCACCGCGGTGGGGATCACCAACCAGCGCGAGACCACCGTTGTTTGGGATAAGGTAACCGGTGCTCCCATTCATAACGCGATCGTGTGGCAATGTCGGAGGACTGCGGATGAGTGCGAGCGTTTGCGCGAACATGACGAGCTCTTTCGCAACAAGACCGGCCTACCGCTTGACCCGTATTTTAGTGGTACAAAGATCAAGTGGATTTTGAAAAATGCGAAGGCGTACGACCGCGACAACATACTGTTCGGTACGATCGACAGCTGGTTGATTTGGAAACTTACGGGTGGAAGGGTTCACGCCACCGACTATACCAATGCCTCACGCACCCTAATCTTTGACATAAGGAACAGGTGTTGGGAGCCACAGCTGTGTGACCTCCTGACCGTCCCCATCGATATCCTGCCGCAGGTTCGCCGCTCAATCGATGATTATGGGGTTGTAGAGACTATCCCCGAACTGGCCGGTGTGCCTATTCGGGGCGTTGCCGGTGATCAGCAGGCAGCGCTTTTTGGGCAGGCCTGCTTCGAGAGGGGGCAAATCAAGAACACGTACGGTACTGGCTGTTTTGTGGTCATGAATACCGGCGATGAGGCCGTGAGCTCACGCCGGGGACTCATAACCACGCTGGCGGTTGCCGGCAGTGGTGAGGTCAGTTATGCGTTGGAGGGCTCCATATTCATCGCGGGCGCGGCGGTGCAATGGTTGCGCGATGAGCTAAAGATTCTCGACAAGGCTTCGGACAGCGAGAAAGCCGCCCAGGCCGTGAGTGACAACGGAGGCGTCTATCTAGTGCCGGCTTTTGTGGGCCTGGGGGCTCCGCACTGGGATATGCACGCCCGTGGAGCGCTCGTCGGCCTCACACGTGGTTCCAACCGCAACCACGTCATCCGCGCGGCGCTGGAGGCCATGGCGTACCAGAGCCACGATGTGCTTACGACCATGGAATCTGAGACGGGCGTTGACCGGAAGAAACTGGCGGTCGACGGTGGAGCGGCCGCCAACAATTTCCTTTTGCAGTTCCAGGCAGATATCTCCGATAGACCCATCTTGAGACCATCCGTGATCGAATCGACTTCACTGGGAGTGGCCTACATGGCGGGGCTTGGATCCGGTGTGTGGAAAGACTCGGGCGAGCTCGTACGACTCAAGTCCTACGAGCGAGAATTTTTGCCGTCGGTAAACAGTGAGCGTCGTGCGGCACTCCTCGAGGGCTGGCGGCAAGCGCTTCGCAAGGCGATGGCGTGAGCCAGCGGTCTCGGGCGCCGGCGGCATGCGCGTCTGTCGCGCCGTTATCCCCGATGTTCTCGAACAGACCCATGATTAGGTTGCTTGGATTCGCTTCTCTGGTTGTAATTAGCGCCACGCTTTCTTCGTGTGGTAGCGATTCTACCGCTCCGACCTCTCCCCGCCCGAATGACCAGGTGGTGTGGAAGGTACAACGGACCTCGCGGACGCTGCAGTCGGTTTGGCCGGCCTCCAGCAGTGATATTTTCGTGGTGGGTAATAGGCCTCCCATTCTTCGCTTCGACGGCACGGGCTGGTGCCCCATGGCCACGGGTGTGTTGCCGGTTATGACTGACATTTGGGGAACTGCGGGCAATGATGTTTTTGCGGTTGGAGAGTTTGGCACCATCCTTCGCTTCGATGGAAAGGTCTGGGGTACCTTGACGTCTGGTACGACTCAGTTTCTTTTTGCCATCCACGGTGTGTCTCCCGACCATGTGTTCGCCGTGGGTTCCTTTGGCACCATACTTCACTTCGATGGCGAGGGATGGGGTGAGATGATTAGCGGTACGACGGAGCTTCTGTTGGATGTTTGGGGGAGTTCGGCAAGTGACGTTTTCGCGGTGGGAACGGCGGGGACGAGACTTCACTTCGATGGGCTG
>JAOTUR010000261.1 GCA_029863805.1 Candidatus Krumholzibacteriia bacterium
AGTTTCTGACTTTAAATGTCGCGAAAGAAGGTAAGATAACGGCCGCTGACATCGAGCGAGATCCTGACATCGAGATCGTAAATAATGATCTTTACCTGTGCACAGCGACGGAAAAGGCCAAGGTCGAAATGCAAATACTGATCGGCCACGGTCGCGGCTATGTGCCGGCCGAGAGTCACAATCTCGACAGCTACGATATCGGCCTTATTCCTCTGGACTCGAATTTCTCGCCGATCCAACGGGTTGCCTATCTTGTTGAAAACACGAGAGTTGGCCAGAGAACCGACTATGACAAGCTGATTCTGGAAGTCACCACCGACGGCAGCCTTACGCCAGAAGATGCGTTGGGCTACGCAGCCAAGATCGTAAAGGACCACATGGTCCTCTTCATCCACTTCGACGAGGAGCCGATGGAAGAAGAAGAGGAAGAGGTCGATGAGGAAATGGAAAAGCTGCGTGAGCTGCTCGGTCGCAGTGTGGAGGAACTCGAACTGTCCGTTCGGTCCAGCAATTGTCTGAGGCGTGCAAACATCAAGACCTTGGGAGAACTGGTTGGTCGTAACGAGCAGGAGATGTTGAAGTATCGTAACTTTGGAAAACAGAGTCTGAAGGAGATCACCGAGATTCTAGCCGGGATGAACCTGTATTTAGGCATGGACGTCGATGCGATTGTCGGCGACAAGGAAGCCGAGGAAGATGATCGCGAGGCCGAGACGGCGTCTTAGTCGCGAGTGTTGTACGTCCGGCTGACGTTGCTCTTCGGCTCCCGGTCCTCGCGCGCGTCTAAAGGTCAGAGCGCGCTGCGGAGGTCGCTTCAGAACAACATCAACCAGACGTCACCATGCGGGAAGAAAAACTCTATGTCGGCCGTGAGCGAGATATCTGTGGGAAGTCGTCAATCGTAAGGACAAGACAATGAGGCACCGAGTTGATCATCGAAAATTAGGGCGCACGCACGCTCACCGTAAGGCCATGCTCGCCAACATGGTGACGTCGCTCTTTGACAAGGAACGCATAAAGACTACTGATGCAAAGGCGAAGGAAGCACGCCGTCAGGCCGAGCGTCTGATTACGCGAGCCAAAAAAGGGTACTCGGCATACGTCGAGCATCAATCGCTCAAAGAGGCTGGCGAGGAGACTGAGGCCAAGCAAATGCAGGCGGTGGCGCTTGCGCATTGGCGGCAGGCGAGTCGCGTGGTAAAGAAGCGCTCGACGCTCAAGAAGCTTTTCGATGTCATCGCACCACACTATCTCGAGCGAGAAGGGGGCTACACACGTATCCTCCATCTGGAGAATCGTCTGGGAGATAACGCCAAAACGGTGTTGCTCGAGCTGGTCGGCTTGGGAGACAGGGTGGAGGAAGAGATGCCGAAGGGTAAGGGCAAGGGGGCGAAAGCCGAAGCCGATACCTCGAAGAAAAAGACCAAAACCGCCGAGCCCAAGAAAAAGGCGGGCACCGACGATGCAAGCGCGCCGAAAACAAAGACATCGAAGTCGAAAAAAGCCCCCGCTGCTAAAGGCGATAAGAAACAGAAAAAGTCCGGTAGTTAGTACTTGCCCCTCTGGGTCCGCTCGTGTATATCTGCCTTCGTGAGAAGGAGAGCACTATATTCCCTCCTGATGTGTGCGGCAGCCGCTTCGCTTGTGCCGCGATCATCCAGCGGCAAAACCTATCTGGACGCCTTCCGTGAACAGACGCACATCGTGCCCAAAGAAGAGCTCAGGGCAGTGTGGGTGGTCCGTCATGCCCTGATCTCACAAGACCAGATCGATCGGGCGATAGACTACGCCGTTCGAGCTCGCTTTCACCTTATCTTCGCTCAGGTCCGAGGTCGGGGAGATGCCTATTACCGGTCGGACATCGAACCCGCCGCGTCGGATCTGGAACGGGCGGTCGAGTCGTTTGATCCACTGGCGTATCTTCTCAAACGTGCGCACCAGGCTGGCATCGCTGTACACGCGTGGATAAACGTGTGTTATGTGTGGTCGGATCCTGAACGCTCCCCGCCAGCGAATCACATCGTTCAACTGCACCCCGATTGGCTAATGGCCGACAGTGACGGCACGCGCATGGATGAGATGCCGGTAGAGAGTTGGAAGCAGCGGGGACTCGAGGGCTACTACGTGTCCCCAGGCAATCCCGCCATGCGCAAGCACACCGTAGAAGTGATCGAGGACATTGTCACCCGCTACCCCGTCGACGGCGTTCATCTTGATTACATCCGTTATCCGGGGCTCGACTTTGACTTTAGTGAATCGCAGCGGACCGCGTTTGCCCTTCGTTACGGCCTCGATCCTATGCTGGTTCAGACGAACCCCGAGCGGGTGGCGACGCTTCTTGGCGAGGACGGGCCCTTTCTGGTCGACAGCCTCGGCGTACAATGGCGGATCGATCAAGTGGGCACGCTGGTGCGCATGGTGCGAAATGCCATCGGCGAGCTACCGCTGTCGGCAGCTGTGATTCCGAATTTCGACCGGGCGAAGATGGAGAAGGGGCAAGACTGGGTTGACTGGGTGGCAAACGGTGATGTGGACTTTGTCGTGCCCATGGCCTACAGCTATGAGCCGGCCGATCTGACCCGAAGCGTGCAGATGATCAAACGCGCGATCGGTTCGGAGCGTTTCCTTATCGGATTGCCGGTATTTGACGGTCGTTCTCAATACCTGGGTTATTCGGTGTCGTTGCTGAGGCAGGAGGGAATCCTGGGCTATTCACTTTTCTCGTACAACGTGCTCGTCGAAGAGAGATTCTCGCTCGAGTTTTTGGAGCGTGTGTTTATCGAGGTCTTCCAGCCCAAGCCCGAGTCAGACGAGGAAACGATCGAGGAACCCATCGATGAAGAGTGACCACGTCCTCGCACGCGTCTAAAGGTCAGACGCGCTGCGGAAGTCGAGCTCAAACAATAATCATCTTGCCGGTGCTGGGGATCTGTCACAGTCCTATGTGCTTTACGATCTCCTCGGCGGCGTATTGCGGCTCGATGTCGACTGGGATATTGGCGAGCTTTTCCAGCATGCGATCGACATCGGGCGTCGGCTCGCCGTACTTTGCGATGAACTCGGCGGCCGCATCGTAGTCGCCCACGGCCTGAATCATGAGCAGCCGGTTTGACAACGCCTCGACTGCGGCTGGCATCTTGTCGAGATTCACGTGAAAGCGATCGGTGTCCGCGTCGAGAGTGATGGCGCCCTGCTCGCGCATAAAATTGAACTCGATCATATTGGCTTTACCGTGCGCAGACGTGGCTCCGAAGCGGATGGCCCGAAAGAAACCAGGGAGAAAAGAGACGTATCCTTTAACATCGCTGCCTTTTTCGAAGAAGCCCTCGTCCACTAGGATCTTGCGGCAGTAAAGCCCAGAGATATCGGCCTTGGCCTCCTCGAGTGTCGCGTACAGCTCCTTGAGTTCACGGCTCACCGTCGTCTCAGTACCATCCGCCCGCTTGATGGTGCCCGGTCCCAAACCGTGCGCCATCTCGTGCATCAACACATTATTGAAGTACGCATCAAAATCGACATGGTCGAGCTGAGCGGGGTCCAGTATTTCACGGGCGATCGGCACCAGAATCTTGTCGAACTTGGCCTGCGAAATATTCTTCAACATGACTTTCTTGCTACCCTTTGCCTCGCGGACTCGCTCGTCGTTGGGCAAATTGAAGGCAATGGTCTGAACGCCAGCCTTGGTATCACCGCCGGCAAAAACGAGGTCAACGACGCTAATGGGGGACTCGCTGCCGCGATTGGGATTCTTGTGCTCGTCCGGGATGGGCAGGCTATTCTCGAGCAACTGAAGATAACCCTTTATGCCCTCGAGCTTCTTGCTATCGGTCGGGTTACGGATGGCGATGAATGTCTCAAAAGCCGCCTTGTAGCCGTTCAGCCCGTCCTCGTATGTTTCGTAGGGTCCGATCGTGACATCGATGATATTGTCGCGAACATCCATCCAGTCCATATCGCTCTGGAAGTAATCATTCGACGAAAACGCATCCGCCCGGCTGCGCAGGAACGTGGCCAAGGTCGTATAATCGACACCCGCCGCGTACTTGCCGACGTTTTCTGACTTGGTTAATATGTCGGCCGTCTCGTGGAGCAACGCCGCCGCCCGCTGCAGCTGATCTTTATACTCGGTACTGTAAGGAACGGCAACCAGCCCGTCGTCTTGTCTTCGTATGGTTGTGAAAAAGCCGCGGAATGCTTCTTCATCACCGGGATTGGCGGCAATGTGCGCTTCGAAATCCTCCGTGGATAGATCCTCGGGATAGTAATTTGCGCCTGCTGGCTTGGGGATGGTGCCGATAAACGGTGAATCCTCGTCGAGCCGGTCCCACGGGCCGAAGTTGATGCGGAAAAAGTGATCGATGTCCTCAACCAGATCACGGTGTATGGCCGCCTCCGAGCGAGGGTTCTCGTGAGAATCTAGCACCGCCATATGCAGATCATCGCGCATGGCGGTGTTGCCCGACCAAACCTGGCGTAGGAAGATCTCGTCCATGATATAGCCCGCCTCCACCAGTTTGGCGAGTGCACGCTTCTCCGGCTCGGATACAATCGACTGGTCATAGGAGATGGCAACGCCTGCATACTTGTCGATTCTCGCCTTGAGTTCCTCGTGCGATATGCTCATGGCTATACTGGGAATGGGTGTGCCTTGGGCAGGCGACTCGTCGCTGCTGCCACCACACGATGAGGCTAGCGGAATCACGAGGGCGAGAAGCACTATAATTGAGGTGAATCGCGTTTCGGGTTTCACGACGAGCTCCTTTGCACTGGAATTCTCTGAGTCGGGTTTACCAACATATCAAAACGGGGTATTTGTGCGCTGTGCAGCGGATATTATGTTTCAAGCAACCACCGAAGTAAAGACCTGAATACCAACTGGGTGCTTCTATCGTGTGCTAGAGACGTCGTGGCTTAGGCGCGAATTCGTAAGCGACTGAACACAAACAACATAGAATGTTGACAAATCGGTGTTTTGGAGTTACTATACGGCTCCGAGAAGGGGTTGATGCCCAACGCTGCGGGTGGGACAGCGGAATTTTTAAAACCTTCTTCGACACAGAATCCGGATTCAGGCTCCTCGGTAGCTCAATGGTAGAGCATGCGGCTGTTAACCGCAGGGTTGTTGGTTCGAGTCCAACCCGGGGAGCCAGTCTTTCAACATT
>JAOTUR010000028.1 GCA_029863805.1 Candidatus Krumholzibacteriia bacterium
TTCGTTTAGCGACAGAATGCTCGCCGTTATGAGAGAACAATTCGGCGGACACGCGGTGAAGCGCAGTGATTGAAATGCGCGAGCACGGCGGGCTGCAGGCGAAAGCGAAAGGAATACCGTGAGCGAAATATCGGTCGATCCCCATGTTTTTGTTGTGTTTGGTGGGCGCGGGGACCTCATGGCGCGCAAGCTGCTTCCTGCTTTGTACCATCTTACAGCGCAGGGCTTTTTGCACGAACGCTGCGTCGTCCTGGCGGTTGCGAGAACCGACGGTATAAATGACGAGGATTATCGCACATGGGCCAACGACAAACTTGCCTCGGCAGGGATAGATCATGAGAGCCTGGGCGGCTGGTGCGATCGGTGCCTCCATTACCAATCGATAGGCAAGGAAAGTCCTGAGGATTTTGGCGTGCTAAAATCACGGCTCGAAGAGCTAGAGTCTTTGTACAATCTTCCAGGGAACCGTGCGTTCTACCTCGCGCTTCCACCGAAGGCATTTTCGTCGACGATCGCAAATCTGGGTGACGTGAGCCTTGGCACCAGCAACGGCTGGACGCGAATTGTCGTGGAGAAACCGTTCGGCCGAGACCTCGAATCCGCACAGAAGCTAAACCAACAACTCCACAGCTGTTTTGCCGAGAATCAGATCTACAGGATAGACCATTACCTGGGTAAAGAGACCGTACAGAACCTCCTGGTTTTTCGTTTCGCCAACTCAATTTTTGAGTCGCTGTGGAACCGGGATCGGATCGATAATATCCAAATCACGGTGGGCGAACAGATCGGTGTCGAGGGGCGGGCGGGATATTACGAGCAGGCCGGGGCCATCCGAGACATGGCTCAGAACCATCTGGCGCAACTGGTGGCACTCATCGCAATGGAGGTGCCCGCGGCTTTCGAGGCGGACGCAATTCGCTACGAAAAGGCCAAAGTCCTGAGATCGATCGAGGTGATACGCCCCGAGGACGTCGTGCTGGGACAGTACGGTCAAGGGTCGTATGGTGACAAGCAGGTTTCCGCCTACAAAGAGGCCGAAGGCGTTGCTGCTAACTCGCGAACCGAAACGTTTGTAGCGATGCGTTTGCAGGTGGCGAACTGGCGATGGCAAGGGGTGCCCTTTTACGTGAGAACGGGCAAGAGGCTTCCTCATAGAACGACAAGAATCATTATCACATTCAGAAATCCGCCGGTGTCGCTGTTTCATCCGCATCAATCCAGCCGCGTCCACGCCAATCGCCTCATCATCACATTGCAGCCCAATGAGGGCTTCGATCTGAGCTTTGAAGTCAAGTCACCGGGAGAGCCAATATCGGTCCAGACGCAGAGTCTCGACTTTCGCTACGAAGAGGCGTTCGCGCCCCTTCGCGATGCCTACGAGACACTGTTGCTAGACATAATGACGGGTGACCAGACGCTTTTCGTAAGCTCGGACGAGGTCGAGAGCTCGTGGCGTCTGTTCACGCCGCTTTTCGACGAGCGGTTGCAGATATATACCTATCCGGCCGGAACCTGGGGCCCGGAGGAGGCGGACGCAGTCCTGAACCGGGAGGGAAGACGATGGCGCAATCTGTGATTCCGGCGGTTCGCGTTTATCCCGATCGCGAATCCCTGAGTCGTGCGGGAGCAGAGGGGTTTGTCTATTTTTCGAACAAGGCTCTGAAGCACAAGGATAGCTTTACGGTAGCTCTGTCTGGCGGAAGCACGCCGCGGTTGCTCTATGAGATTCTCGCGAGCGATTACATCGATCGCGTGCAGTGGGAAAAGATACACCTTTATTGGTGCGACGAACGCTATGTGCCACAGCGGGACAGGCGTAGCAACTTTCGCATGTTTCACGAGGCGCTTCTGCATCACGTCCACATTCCTCTGGGCAACATTCATCCGATGCCAACTCACCGCCAGCGGGCCGAAGACGCGGCTCTGGATTATGAGCGTTATATGCGCGCCGATTTTCCGGGGCGCTGGCCACAAATCGATGTGATACTGCTGGGAATGGGTAGGGACGGTCATACGGCCTCGCTGTTTCCGCAGTCCCCAGCACTGGGCGAGAAGAAACGCTGGGTCATGGCCGTCGAGACCACGGCCTCACCCACAACCCGTTTGACCTTTACGCTGCCCGTGCTGAACGCCGCCTGCGATGTCTGTTTTCTCGTGTCCGGCAAGGATAAGTCCCAGGCGCTCAAGCAGGTGCTCACGGAACCCATGAATCCCCAAACGTGTCCGGCAAGCGCGGTGCGTCCCAGAAACGGTCAGCTGATATGGTGGGTCGATGAAGATGCCGTCTCGGAAGTCGATGAGTCGGAGCTGCGCGGGTTCGAGATCAGCCGTTTCGACGAGGATCCGAACATCTGATTTTGAACGGCGTTGGGCGCGAGTCGTCACCTGCTCCAATCGCCGGCCGTTCAACTCTTGGCTGGAGATATTTCCAGATTCACGATAGACTCGACTCGAAGTCGTTGTTTTTATGGTGCCAATAATCGACAAGAACGTGCGCAGCACAATCACAGACTAATGGTGGACGATGAGTGCGTCTGCCGTTATGGCGCAAGATGAGGAGGGAGAAATGAACGAAGCCGTACAGAAAATCCTTCATAACTATCCTTCGGACAACCCCGGCACACGTGCCAACCTGGCGCGCTTACTCAACCACGGACGGCTGGGTGGCACCGGCAAACTGGTCGTCCTGCCTGTCGACCAAGGCTTCGAGCACGGGCCGGCTCGCAGCTTTGCGATAAATCCCCCAGCGTACGATCCCTTCTATCACGCCGAGCTCGCGATCGACGCCGGCTGTAACGCTTACGCTGCCCCCTACGGTTTTATCGAGGCGGTTGCCGATCGCTATGCCGGCGAATTACCTTTGATACTAAAGGTGAATAACCACGACACGTTGAGCGGTGAAAAGGACCCGATCCCCGCAGTCACCAGCGTCGTCAAAGACGCGCTTCGTCTGGGATGTGTGGCGATCGGATTCACGATCTATCCGGGTTCCACCGCGTGGCGCGAAATGTATCAGCAGTTGCAAGGACTCGCGCATGAAGCTCGCGAACAGGGTCTGGTCGTGATCGTGTGGTCGTATCCGCGTGGGACCAACCTAAGCAAGGCGGGAGAAACGGGAATCGATGTCGCCGCGTACGCGGCGCAGATCGCCTGTCAGATGGGCGCGCACATTGTGAAGGTCAAGTTACCGAGCGATCATATCGAACAGGATGCAGCGCGCAAAGTCTACGAGGCCGAGAAGGTGCCCATCGAAACGACTGCCGATCGTGTCAGGCACGTCATTCACAGCGCCTTCAACGGGCGGCGGATCGTGATCTTCTCGGGCGGTAGCAAACAGGGAGACGAGCCCTTTTTCAACGACATAAGATCGATTCGTGATGGGGGAGGTTTTGGCTCGATCATTGGCAGAAACTCGTTTCAGCGTCCGCGCGATACCGCGATAAATTTTCTGCACACCGTTATGGATATCTACTCGGGCGTCATCGATTAGCGCCAAGCAAGGCTTCTAATCGACGAGACCTGGCCCGGACCTGATCGAGTTCCGAGCCAGCTAGCTTCACTTGGCAGCGCTGGCGGGCTTGATGATCGGTGCAAGGGCCAGGCCGACGAACAGCCAGCCCAGAATGTGGAAGTCCATGTAGTAGAGGGAGTGCTGAAGTGGAGAATGAAACCATATCGGGTCGGAAAGGTGTGTAAAAAAACCAGCAAATACGCCCACCAGCAGAACAAACACGACGCGCGACCGGTACGATGCCAGCCGTGGAAGTGCGTGGATCATGATGCCAACGAGAAGCAGCACGCTGAGAAAAGAATGCACAAAGCCCTTTATGAAAACTACCGGGCTTTGAGCGTCTGCGCCTTCCTTGCGAAACGAAATGCGTGCGAGCGGGCCTCGCCTGTGTTTCTCCACAAAAGCCTCTTGTCCTGACTTATCTCGCATCCCGGTCGACGGTACAAAGTAAACACCAGATTCGCTGATATTCTGATCCAGAACCTCGATAACCGCATCCTCCGTATCGATTGTGTGTATCAAGTTCTGCCCTAAAGGCGTCATGGTCCAGAAAACGAAACCCCAGGCCATGAGAACCACCGCACCGACGACCGAGGCGAGGAGTGTTCTTCCTATCATATCTACCCCCGTGAGACGAGTGTGGCGAGTGCAAGCCCGCTACATGACGGGTCACGCCACCAGGATAGCGGAGTTCTCTCTAACGAAGAAACCATTTGCGCTGCAACGAGCAAGAACGCGAGCAATAGCCCCTTAACTTGTTGTAAAAGAAGCTGCTAGCCAGGTAAGTGAATAAGCACATGGTCCCCGGGGTAAACCGTGCCAGGGGCGCCGCGAGGCGCAGGGACACGAAACCGTCGCCCGATGTGAATGTTGTGGGTTCCCGTTGGCCGTGGTTTTGCTATTCTCTAGCCTGACACCGTCTTGGACTCGCCGTGAAAGGAAAGATTTGAACTGCCCCGCCTGCTCATATCCGTTGGTCGTACTCGAGATCCACGATGTCGAGGTCGATCACTGTACGTCGTGCGGAGGCGTCTGGCTTGACGGTGGCGAGCTCGAGGTGCTTCTCGAAAACGCGACCAACAGTCACGAGCTGATGGCGAGCCTGGCAGAAGACGTCGAAGGCAAAGAGGAGAGAATTCGCTGCCCGATCTGTTCAAAAAAGCTGGACAAGGTTCTCTATGGAGTGGAGAGAAGGGTCCTCCTCGACATATGCCCGCGCAACGATGGCCTTTGGTTCGACCGGGGTGAACTCCGGTACGTGATGGAGATGGGCCACTTTCCCACGGATAATCGAGTATACGAATTGATAAGTGACATTTTTGGAAAAAGCCCGCCTTGAAGTGGTTGGTGAAGTAGCCCCCTGTTGGGCGATACCTAAGGAACGGTAAAGAGATAGCGAGAGTCGTTTCTGGAGAGATTGTTCTTTTTAAAGAAAACACTTACTCGAGAGGAGACGAGAGATGTTTGGATGGATTCTTTTGGGGCTTGCCGCTGCGGTGGTTTTCTACTTCGTTGGTATTTACAACCAGTTGGTTCGGTTGCGAAACCGAGTAAAGAACATGTGGTCGCAGATCGATGTTCAGCTCAAGCGGCGGCATGACCTCGTTCCCAATCTCGTGGAAACCGCCAAGGGATACATGAAGCACGAGAGAGAGACGTTTGAAGAGATCACCAAAGCACGTAGTAGAGCAATGGGCGCCGGGTCGGTCGGCGATAAGTCCAAGGCGGAGGGCAATCTGACTGGGGCGCTGGGCAGATTCATGCTGGTCGTCGAAAACTATCCCGACTTGAAAGCGAACCAGAACTTTCTTGCGCTGCAAGAAGAGTTAACCTCCACAGAAAACAAAATCGCTTTTTCACGTCAGGGCTACAACGACTCGGTGCTCTTCTTTAACAACAAAATACAGATGTTTCCTTCGAACGTTATCGCTAACTCCTTCAACTTCACGGAGGAAGAATTCTTCGAGATCGAGGAGGCCGGCGAACGCAAGGTGCCGAAAGTCAGTTTCAGCGAGAGCACGGAATCGTAAACTAGCTAATCGCCATGTTTTGGGAGTTGATACTTCAGAATCGCAGGAAGTCTCTTTGGCTTTTTGCCATAATGGCCGTGGTCCTCGTCGTTCTCGGGTTCGTGATCGGAAGCGTTTTCGATGCCGAGAGAGGAGGCATCGCGGGCATTATTCTAGCGATGGGCATCTGGGTGTTTCTCACCCTTCTCACTTTGAGCAATGGTGATGAGATACTGCTGAAAGTGAGCGGTGCACACGAGATCACAAAGGATGTTCACCCCCGTCTGTTCAACGTTGTCGAGGAGATGAAAATCGCGGCCGGGCTGCCAGCTATGCCGAAGGTGTATATAATTGACGAGCCGGCCCCAAACGCCTTTGCCATCGGGCTCAAACCGGAGAAAAGTGCAGTTGCGGTAACCGCGGGTCTCCTGGAACGGCTCGACCGTGACGAACTGCAGGGCGTCGTGGCTCACGAGATGTCCCACGTAATGAACCGCGATTCGCAGTTGATGACGGTCGCCGGTATTATGTTGGGCAGCATCGTACTCGTGTCGCAAGTATTTCTGAGAAGTTTGTGGTTTTGGCCGTCCGGGTCTCGGAGATACCGCCGCAGCGGTGGTGGAAGCCCGCAGCTCCAGTTAATCATGATCGCTGTAGCGGTGGTACTCGCGATTCTCGCTCCCATATTTGCGCGGTTGCTCTATTTGGCGATCTCGAGGAAGCGTGAGTATTTGGCGGATGCATCGGCGGTACAGTTGACACGTTACCCCAGCGGCCTGGCGTCGGCACTGGAAAAGATTTCGTCCGTTGATATCCAACTCGAGGCGGCGAATCAGGTAACCGCTCCCATGTACATAGTCAACCCACTCGTAAAAAAGGGCTCGAAGCTGTCCGACCTGTCCAGTACCCACCCACCGATCACACGGCGCATCAAGATTCTGAGGTCGATGACCAGTGGAGCGGATATCGGCTCGTACCAAAAGGCGTTCTCACGAGTGCACCGAAAATCGACACCGTTAATACCGACCTCGGGTCTGCGCAAGAGCAAACACATCGATATTCGTGAAGCCACCCCAGAGGACAAAAACGCTAAGGACGATAAGAAAACTCAGCGTGACGTTATGGATCTCATGCGTGCAGTCAACGATTATGCTTTTATGGTATGCGTATGTGGTCTAAAGATGAAGCTTCCGCCCGAGCTATCCGAGGACGAAACCGTTTCCTGCCCCCGCTGCGGCCGCGGCAACAAGATCCCAGTGGCGGAGCTGGAGACCATCGGAGCAGTGGTCGGCGTATCCGTTGGTCCTAGGGCCACAGCGCAGGGCGATACAGAATCGGGTTCTCGATCGCGCGAACTGGAGTATGTGAGAAAAGGGCGTGGCTGGGAAACCTTCGCATGTGCATGTGGGAGACTTCTTCAATTATCGCCAGCCTTTTCAGGTCAAGAGCTGCGTTGTAAATCTTGTGGCAAGCGCGTGAGAATAAAGTACTAGACCCGCGTCCACCCAGGTTTGATATATCTTCATCTTTGCAAGAACAGCGTGGACACACCCAGCCCTGCCCAGGCCGTGGCCGTTGTGGGTGACTACGCCTACGTCGCAGGCTTCTCGCAGAACTTCGGTTCCGGCCTTCAGGTGATCGATGTTACCAATCCGGCAAGCCCTCGATTCGCGGGCAGCATATTTACACCCAATAGATTTCCCGCAGGCGTTGCTGTTGTAGGTGACTACGCCTACATCGCGTGGGGTCGATCCGGCCTCCAGATCGTGCCTGCGCAGTGCGACGCAGTTGCCGTGAGTGAGTTGGACATCAAGCCGGGCTCCTGCCCGAATCCATTCAACAGGAAGCTGTTCGAATTTACCGCAGGGACTAATCCACGGAGAGGTGGAGTGTCGCCGGTTGCGGTGCTGGGTAGCGATGACTTTGACGTGAGTGAAATCGATGTGTCGACAATGCGACTCGAGGGAGTGGCACCGCTAATGTCGGGTGGTGAACCGAAGGTCGAAGATGTCGCTACGGCATTGGACGACAATTCAGACTGCGCGTGCACGGACGAAGGCCCGGACGGATTCATCGATTTGAAAATAAAGTTTCCAGCCCAGGAAATTGCTGCAGCCGTCCCAATGGGTGTACGCAGGGAGCAGCGAGTGCTGACGCTTACGGGCGTGCTCTTGGATGGCACACCGTTCGAGGCCAACGACTGTGTGGTCTTCGTTGGTCCTCCTGATGGGGGTGCGGTGCTGACGAACGAAGAACCGATCTTGAATTTGGCTTTTCCAAATCCATTCAGCCCGGTGACGCGGATTTCGTACGCAATCCCGAAGAGGCAGAGTGTGCGCCTCGTCGTCTACGATGTCGCGGGACGCTTGGTTGAGGAGTTGGCGGACGGAGTCAAGGGTCCGGGTGAACAGGTGGTGGAATGGGACGTGGGGAGGCTCCCCAGCGGTATCTACTTCTACCGCCTGAGAGCCGATAACACAACACTCACGAAGAAAATGGTTCTCTTGAAGTAAGAACTCCGGCGTGGTAAAGTGGTCTTAATCCCGACTGGTAAACAACCTCCTGAGGTTCTGAGCGGGCTGGGGGGATTCTAGTCGTGTGACAGCGTCTCGTTTGTGAGGCGGCGTTGGGTGAGCGCGAGCGCGGAGCAGTAGTGTCTCAGAAACCGGAGGGGGTTGCACCCGGTCTGACGATATGGAAAAGAAGCCTGAACATATACCGGTTGAACAGCGTCAATACCTAGTCCTCGAAGATATAATAGAATCACTTCCCGGGAAAAGGAAGTGGGCAGAGGCGGTGTTTTCCCGACTACGGCGAATCACGACGATTTCAGATCGCGCCAGAGTTCTGGACGTTGGCGCTGCGTCCGGGGGCTTCATTGCTGTTTGTACGCAGCTTGGATATCGGTGCGAGGGGGTTGAGCCTTGGGAAGAGGAGCGTCTTGCCGCGGTTCAGCTCTCGGAACACCTGGGCATCCCCATTCCCATTGTAGCCGCCGCAGCTGAATCCATTCCGTATGATGCGGATGTTTTTGACGTGGTCCACGCTTCTTCGGTAATTGAACATGTCTTGGATGTTGACAGCGCATTTGCGGAGGCTTACAGAGTTCTAAAAGCTGGAGGCGTGTTTTGGTTCAATACTGCAAGTTCAATGTGCCCCCTGCAAGCGGAGATCCGAGGATTTCCCCTTTTTGGATGGTATCCAGACTCGCTAAAGAAGCGGATTATGGATTGGGCGAAGGAAGCCAGGCCCCATTTAGTGGGTCACGCGAAAACACCAGCTATCAATTGGTTTACTCCATGGAAAGCACGTTCGCTCCTGAAAAAGCACGGATTCAAGCAGGTCTATGATAGATGGGATCTCCGTGGTGAAGATGAAGGTGGGAAGGGATACAGGTTTGCTCTACGGCTAATTCGTTCGACTCGAATCACGAAGACCGTAGCAGACGTTGCCGTACCGGGTTGCTCTTACGCCGCTATCAAATAGACGTCTTCGATGGATCGCGATCGCGCGAGATCCGAATATCAAGAAGAGAAGATGGCGTGAAGAGCTTCGGCCGTTTAGGAAATGATGACACACTATACTGCGAATGTGCCATCTAGCCTCAATCTGTAGCTGTTCGTAAAACCCCCCTGAAATCGCTACTCTCAAACCCCCATATTTGACGGGTTTTGACACTATGCTAGACTGTACGTAAAACCAAAGTTTTCCGAACACCTTTGAATAGGAGTAACCTACAAGATAATGCACACAACCTCTGGCAAGAATCTCTTCTACGGTAGGTACCTCGGTGATTGGTTGAGAGACCTAACTGCTCAGGTAAAATCCGTGGTAGACCAAATCCCGAGCGATCAATTACTAAACACCTCTGACGATACTCTTGTTGAGCACGTCGTCGGCAAACTATCCATTGAACCACTTACTATCTATCGGGATCAGTTGCAAATGGAGAATGAGGAAACCTAGACAGGAAGAAGACGTCCGCTTGCAGTGAGATTGTCTGGCTTCTTTCGACGTCGGGTGATAATGGCTGTACGATAAGAAATGCCTGATAAATTAATTGCGGATAGTTGAATTGCAGATTGCAAGTCGTGCTTGTTAATGCGTAATTTTGCAGTGTTTTCGGTAGGTTAGCTAATGCGAACAACAGAAAATCTGCATTTTGCAGCAGTGGTTGACGTATATTAGTAAGTTAACAATTTGTGTTTTGACAGATTGACCTTGCCAAATCCTCCGATTTTGATTAAATTCACTACGTGGCTTATATACACACTCGTTGTCCATATCACACGCATGCGAGCGCGTTTTACTGCCGCACAAACGCGCTCAGCCGATTTGTTCCTCGCAAATCAAGATCGTCAATTAGCTCACATTAGCTAGAGTTGGCGTCGGCACATTGGCCACACGGAGAACCTTGTCTGCTGGAGGAGGTGGAAGCATGCCCAAGCCGAGATATATCACAAAACTGGAGCAACTCGACGGACTGGACGCGCAGGACAAAATGCGTCTCAAAGAAGTCGCGGAGAGGTTTGTATTCCGAACCAACGAGTACTACATGTCGTTGGTGGACTGGGACGATCCGGATGATCCCATCCGCCGTCTCGTCGTCCCGGACGAATCCGAGCTCGAGGAGTGGGGACACCTTGACGCCTCCTTTGAAGCGGACTACACGGTTGTTCCCGGGTTGGAGCACAAATACACATCCACCGCGCTTTTGCTGGTCAATGACATGTGCGGTGCGTATTGTCGGTTTTGTTTTCGCAAGAGACTCTTCATGGAAGATAACGATGAGGTGGTCAAGGACGTAAGTGAAGGTCTCGCATACATACGTGAACATAAGGAGATCTCCAACGTGTTATTAACCGGTGGCGATCCTCTCATTATGTCGACCGGCAAACTGGAGAAGATCATCAAGCAGCTGCGGGAGATCGATCATGTTCAGGTGATTCGTGTCGGCACTAAGATGCCGGCGTTCAACCCGTATCGTATTACAGCCGATCCGTCACTTCTTGAAATGATCCAAAAATACAGCACATTCGAGAAACGAATATACATTATGGCCCACTTCAACCATCCGGTAGAACTGACCGATATTGCCGTCGAGGGTCTAGGGCTTCTTCACAAGGCGGGCGCAGTTATAATTAACCAGACTCCGCTCATTGCAGGAATAAACGATGATCCTTTGGTGCTGTCCGAACTTTTCAACAAGCTGTCCTACATCGGAGTGCCGCCCTACTATGTCTTTCAATGCCGTCCGACTCTGGGCAACCGGATTTACAGTATTCCCGTGGAACGTTCTTACGAGATCTTCGAGCAGGCGCGGATGAATAGCTCCGGCCTGGCCAAGAGGGCGCGCCTGGTTATGTCACACGCGACGGGTAAGATTCAGATCGTTGGTTTAACCGATACTTACGCCTTTTTCAAGTACCTCCGCGCGCAGCGTGAAGGCCACAGCTCTCGCTTTCTCGTGTTTGAGCGAAACCCGAACGCTTATTGGTTCGATGATTACAAGGAAGCGGTCGAGATTCACCGGTTGGAGAACCCGCATGTTTTAACCGGAACCGATTAATGAATACGTGTAATTAACGCTGAGGATAATGGCGTCGGCCGATAGGTTGACCTGCGTCACCGAGTTCCTCTTTTAGGCGGTCGCAGAATGTGATAAGCTCTCCCGAGTTCACCGGGAGATTTTTTTTCGGCGGAGGTGCATGGATGAGACTGGTTGAATGCGTTCCTAATTTCAGCGAGGGCCAGGATCGACGTGTGATCGATGCGATCGCTGCAGTGATCGAGGCGAGCGACGGGGCACACCTACTCGATGTCGACCCAGGGAAGGATACGAACCGAACCGTGGTGACATTCGTCGCTGATTACGATTCGGTGGTCGACGCGGCCTTCAATGCCATCGCCGCTGCATCCAGTCTGATCGATATGAGCAAACACAAGGGGGCGCATGCTCGGATGGGTGCGACTGATGTCTGTCCCTTGGTTCCGGTGCGCGGAGTGACCATGGAAGATTGTGTCAAGCTAGCGAACGATCTCGGCAAACGGGTTGGTGAGGAACTGGGTATTGCCGTTTACCTTTACGAATACGCGGCCAAGACCGAGGAGCGACGCAATCTGGCCAGCATACGGACAGGCGAATACGAAGGGCTCGCGGACAAGCTACGGGATCCACGATGGCGACCCGATTATGGTCCGGCAACTTTCAACGCGAAGAGCGGGGCCACGGTGATTGGCGCTCGGCAATTCTTAATTGCTTACAACGTCAATTTAAATACGCGCGATCGCAAGTTGGCAAACGACATTGCCCTATCGATTAGGGAAGCAGGGCGGGCCAGGCGAGATGACCAGGGCAGGATGATGAAGGACTCACATGGCAACCGCGTCATGGTTCCCGGTGCGCTAAAAGCCTGTAAAGCAGTGGGCTGGTATATAGATGAGTACAAACGTGCGCAGGTATCAATAAACCTGACGAACGCGAATGTCACACCGCCGGCGGTGGCGTTTGAAGAGGTAAAAAGACAGGCGGAGAAACGAGGTGTCCGGGTAACGGGAAGCGAACTCGTGGGGCTCATTCCGATCGAAGCAATGTTGCACGCGGGCCGGCACTTTCTGACCTTGCAAGGTAGATCCACAGGCGTCCCGGACCGGGAGCTGATCGAAACCGCGGTCCAGTCACTCGGACTCAATGACCTAAGCCCTTTTGTGCCCGACGAGAAGATAATCGAATACAGGGTGGCGGGAGTGACACCGCTAGTGAGTGGTTCGGTACGCGAATTCGTTGATGACACATCGCTGGACTCTCCGGTGCCGGGCGGCGGAAGCGTGGCGGCACTGATGGGGTCACTGGCGGCTGCCTTGTCCAGCATGGTTGCCAATCTCACGGTTGGCAAGAAGGGTTATGAGAACGTCTGTGAGGAAATGAAGTCGGTAGCGGTCAAGGCCCAGGCTTTGAAGGCTGCTCTTCTCAGCGCCGTTGATGAGGATTCGGCGGCATTCGACGGTGTGATGAGCGCGATGCGACTGCCCAAGAAAACGGATGAGGAACGGACCCATCGCCAAAGACAGATCGAGGGCGCGACCAAGAGGGCAGTGGCCGTGCCGCTTAAGGTGTTGCGTCTGTGCAAAGATCTCATCGATCCTATCGAAGCCGTGGCCGGAAAGGGTAACACGAGCTCCATTAGCGATGCCGGTGTGGCGGCGGCGTCTTTAAGAGCTGCGGCGTCTGGAGCGTATTTGAACGTTATGATCAATCTGCCGGGTCTGACCGACCAGGAATACGTTAAGGAGACTGCCCGCGAAGCGTCGGAGTTCCGGGATACGATTGCCGAGCGTAGCGAGCGCATTTTCGATCAGGTCTTCGCCAAAATCGAGAGTCAGTGATGCAACAGAACGGGTATCAACGGCAGGGGTTGGTTGGTGTCGCCTTCAGTGATATACTTACAACTTTGGTGGAGGCCCCATCGAGATGGGACCATGGGATGGTGGTAGCTTTTCTCCCTTGCCGAACGCAAGAAATGTAGAAAGGAGTCGACGTGTCCGGAGAGAATTTCAAGGCGTGTCTTGGAGAATGGGTGGGTGGCGAGGTTACAGTCGTCAATCCCGAGAGTTACAAATCTACCGCACTGGGAAAAGGTCTTACGTTTCAATCGTATCGGGCCAAGTTGGACTCTGTCGGTGACGATTTTATCAAGCTGTCATTTTCGTCGGTCAAGGGAGATTCCCAAACAGCGGTCGAGCAGCTTATCCCCGTTTATCATGTAAAACGAGTCTCCTCGTGGGGCGACGAAAGAATCGTTCATCTGTAGAGCAAGAGCTCGTCCCGGTGGTCTAGGTCTTCTTGGCAACGAACGTAGGCGCCGCCCGCAGCCAGCGTCTTTTCAAAAAACGCGATGTATTGGCGCGTTCCCCGCTGTTTGAGGTCGACGGCGCGCCGGGCCACCTCGTAGATGGTGCGGGCGTGCGGCGACTTGATCCTGCCAGATTTGTCGACGAACCCCTCGGGTATTCGCAAGTAGTAAGGTGGCGTGTCGTTTAGTGTCCAGTGTCTGGCCAGCGAGAAAAGGTCACAACTCCTCTCGCCACTTGGTATTCCGTGTCGCCCTTGCAGTAAATGAACGAACTCGTGGGCGATCGCGTGGTAGGAAACCTGATTTGGGTTTAGCCACATCTCGTCTCCACCGGGGATCGCCATGCCGCTGGCGACCCTGGTGAGGCCAACGCGAATCGACCTGCCGCCGAGCTCCGGGAAGAACCTTCTCACAAATGAGAGTCTGCGCAGAACGCTGTTGCGCAGAGGGTGTTTTTTGAGGGGACGCGTTGCCACAAAGAGTCCGTCGGGCACCGCCTGCGCGAACTCGAACGAGAGTTGAACAGCACCGTCGGGTTGCATGAGGCTAGGTGGTCAGCTTTCCGTTCTTCATAATTGTCCGTCCATCCAACGCAATCGTGGGTTTACATACAATCACGTCCATGTGCAGGACGCTCGGATTCTTGCCCCCAGGATAGCTGGTGTTGTCTCCAAAAGCGACGTGACAGGTGCCGAAGACTTTCTCATCCTCGAGTATTGTGCCCGTAATCTTCGCTTTCTTGTTGGTGCCGATGGCGAATTCGGCTACAAATGAGGCATTATCGTTACCGTCTTTTACCTTGGCCCCCTCGATTAGGCGCTTCAACCTTCGTCCCGAAGGGTTGCCATCGTACTTTACGATGTGACCTTTGTCGATCTCAAACACGGTGGGCTCGTCGACGTATTGGGCGCATCTATCGACCACAAGGATGCCTTTCGCATTCTTAGGGGCCAGCTCGGTCTCGCCCGTGGGAAGGTTGGAGAACGAACCCCTCATCTTTAGATTGCCGTCGCTGACTATGGCTGGGTTACGCACGTCCAGGACCAGATCGCAGCCAGATGGCGATGTGACATGAGCAACCTTTGCGGCGTCGAGATACCTGTGGATCTCTTTGGTCAGGCCCATGAGGTCGTCATAGTCAGCGCTCAAGCCCCGCACAAAAAACTCCTCTGTGATTCCCGGCATTGTTGCCACACGTGCACCCGCCTTGCAGGCCCGACGTCTGGCGGAGGTATGTGTAAGACTAGCCACGGTCGGCGCAACAACGACATCCGATTTCACCATGGCGCCAGCGATGAGCGCCGGTGGTTCTTCACCGTTGATGCCTGCCTTGGGGTAGTAGAGTAGAGCGGCCTGTGCACCCAGCTTGACACCCTCTGCGTAAAGCGCCTCGCCAATACGCCGGTATTCGGGATTGGCGACGATCAGGAGTTTTTCACCCTCCCTCACACCTAGGCACTGGCTTAGCGCCGTATTGGCGGCGCGTGTCATCCTCCGATCGCTTATCATCCCAGACTCCTTGTTAAGTGATAGAGAATTATCGAGATGGGTGGTCGCTAGCAAGCGGTAACAGCGATGAGGCACGCCAAAGATGTTCACCCACGTTCGTCCACGTTGATCCCGTTCCTGTAAGATCATAGGCCAAAACCACCTGCTGGTCAAACACTCCTCAAACCGCGCGACACCGCATCGCAGAGGCCGGTTTACCGTTCCGGCCACGTGTGTACCCACAGTTGCGCAAGTCGTTGGTAAACATGGCGTTGCTGGATTTGATATGCCCGGCGTGCACCGGCTGCAAAACGGCGTCGACCCCGACCCCCACGCAGCAAAGAAACTGCTTGCCGAACACCCCGCTTGTCGGTAGTATACAGGGAAGGCGTTTCCTTTTAATCTGGTCCGGGAGGCCAGGAAAGGGTAAGTGCATCATGCTCTATGCTCACCCCCGACTGAGTTCCTGGGGGGTTTTTTTTGCCCGCCTGTTACCTCCTTGTGATTGCAGAATTTCAAGCCTTGGGAGGCTGTTTTGGGATTCGAACCGAAATCCACGATCTTGGATTCCGACCAGATCCGGCGAGCCATAAAACGAATCTCGCACGAGATCACGGAGCGGAATCGGGGCTTGACCGGTGTTGTAGTCGTCGGTATACGCCGACGTGGTGTGTACCTCGCCGCACGGATTGCGAAGTACCTCGAGTCGATCGAAGACACCACCGTGCCGGTCGGTGCACTGGATATCACGCTTTATCGAGATGATTTCCAGGTAGCGTCGAACAACGCGCCCGTCGTGGGTACGACGGAAATCAAAGAGGATATACACGACAGGATCGTTGTTCTCGTGGACGACGTTCTGTATACCGGGCGAACCGTTCGCGCGGCTCTTGATGAACTCATCGATTTTGGTCGGCCGCAGCAAATCCAGCTTGCCGTCCTGGTGGATCGAGGTCATAGGGAGCTTCCCATCAAAGCGGACTATGTGGGCAAGAACGTGCCGACCTCGGAGAACGAGCAGGTTGAGGTTCGTTTGACCGAGCTCGATGGAAAGGACGAGGTCATTCTTGGGGAGGTGACGTCATGAAGCGACTGGACAGAAAAGATCTTCTGGGTCTTGAGGGAATGAGCGCCGAAGAGCTGAAGCTCATTCTCGATACCGCGCAATCGTTCAGAGAGATATCGGAGCGGCCGGTCAAAAAGGTGCCCGCGCTTCGAGGCAAGACGGTCGTTAACCTCTTCTTCGAGCCGAGTACTCGGACGCGCGCCAGCTTCGAGCTGGCTGAGAAGAGGTTGAGCGCAGACAACGTGAATATTTCGAAATCCACAAGCAGCGTTGTCAAGGGCGAGTCGCTACGCGACACGGCCGAGAACCTGCAAGCGATGAAGATAGACGTCATCGTGATACGTCACTCTGCGTCGGGCGCACCCCACTTCCTCGCATCTCTCCTCGATGCCTCCGTTATCAATGCCGGTGACGGCGCCCACGAGCACCCAACCCAGGGACTACTCGATGTTTTCACTTTGCGCGACAAGCTTGGAGACCTGAATGATAAGAAGATCGTGATCGTTGGAGACATTGCCCACAGCCGGGTCGCCCGCTCCAACATCTTTGGCTTGGTCACCCTCGGTGCGCGCGTAACCGTGTGCGGACCGCCGACGATGATGCCCGTAAAAATAGAGGATCTTGGTGTATCGGTGGAGACTGACCTGCGGCGGGCGGTGGAAGGAGCCGATGCAGTCAACGTGCTTCGCGTTCAATTGGAAAGACAAAATGTCAATCTCTTTCCCAGTCTCGCGGAGTACAGCGTGATCTATGGCGTCAACAAAGACATCGTGGCCGGCATGAAGCCCGATGGCGTGGTCTTGCATCCGGGTCCCATGAATCGTGGCGTCGAGATCAGCCACGATGTCGCCGACAGTGATCGCGCGGTTATCCTACAACAGGTGACAAACGGTGTGGCGGTGCGAATGGCGGTGCTCTACCTTATCTGTGAGGGAGCGCGCGAGTCGGCCTTCGACGAACCGGCGGAGGTCGAGCAGCAGTTGAACACCAAGTCGGTCTAACAAAGTACGATAGCAAGGGGGACGGATGCGACAACTAGCGAACTGGCAGAACGAAGAGAATTACGTCATCGCCAACGTCGTCGTTGTGGATCCTGTCACAGGCAAGGCGTTTACCGGTTGCGTCGGGGTTAAGGAAGGCAAGATCGCCTTTGTAGAGAGAGGTGAGCCCCAAATCGCGTCGATGCCTATCTACAACGGGAACGAGCTGCATTTGGCGCCGGGTCTTGTGGACATCCATGTTCATTTGAGGGAGCCGGGCTATGAACACAAAGAGACCATTCTGACAGGCGTTCGCGCCGCAGTGGCCGGTGGTTTCACGTCGGTCGCCTGTATGCCGAACACGGACCCTGCCATCGATGACAAGAGCGTCGTCGAATTTATAGTAAAAAAAGCCAAGATCGCCGGAATGGCCAAGGTCTATCCGATAGCTGCGGCGACGGTCGGCCGCAAGGGCAAGACGCTGTGCGAATACGGCATGCTGGTCGAGGCTGGTGCGGTTGCGGTCAGCGATGACGGTGAACCAGTCGCATCGGCACAAATGGCCCGACGTGTGATGGAATACGCGTCGAGCTTTGGCATTCCCTTCATCGAACACTGCGAGGATCCGTCGATCAGTGCCGGGGGAGTCATGCACGAGGGATACTATTCTACGAAACTGGGACTCAGGGGCATCCCGGCTTACAGCGAAGAGATATGCCTGGCGCGTGACCTGCTGATCTTGAATTCGGTGCGCTGTCGTTTCCACGCCGCACATGTCTCGAGCCGTGGCTCGGTCGAGCTGATTCGCCAGGCGAAAGAGCAGGGTCTTCCTGTTACGGCGGAAACCGCACCGCATTATCTCAGTTTTGAGGATCGGGACCTTGAGACCTATGATACCAACTTGAAGATCAACCCGCCGATCCGTGCCAGCGAGGACCGCGAGGCCTTGATCGAGGCGCTGAAGGACGGTACGCTCGACTGTGTGGCGTCTGATCACGCTCCGCACGCTGCCCAGGAGAAGCAGGTGGAATTCGACAAGGCTCCAAACGGAGCCATTGGGCTGGAAACCATGCTTTCGGCGATAGTGACCCACCTGGTCAAGCCGGGACACATGGACATAGCTGGGGCTCTGGCGCTGATCACATGCCGAGCCGCCGCGGTGCTGGGGATACCGGGTGGGACTCTGGCAGTGGGCGAGGCCGCGGATCTAACACTTTTCGACCCCGAAGAAGAATGGGTGGTACAAAGTGACGACTTTTACTCCAAGTCTCGAAACTCCCCTTATATCGGTAAGACGCTTCATGGACGGGTCAAACACACGTTTGTTGAGGGGAACCTTGTGACAGCATCCTTGCTCGGTGTGACGTCGTGACGACATTTCCAAGAATCTGTATGCAGTGTCCGCGTTTCAAGCGCCGACTCCTGCTGTGGCTGGTTTGCACCACGTTTGTGGTGTCTGCGGCGAGCTGTGCATACTTCAATCTTTTCTATAACGCAAAGAAAGAGTACAAAGAGGCGCAGAAGGCGCCGCGAACCGCGGATGGCGGTGTCAATCGACCCACGCTGGATATCTACGACAGGGTCATCGAAAAGTGTCAGATGCTGATAACAAACTATCCGGACAGCAAGCATGTTGATGACGCCGTTCTGCTCATGGGAAAAGCGTTTTATGAGAAGGGCGAGTACGATCTGGCCATTACAAAGTTCGAAGAACTGCAGTCGAATTTTCCCGCTAGCGAGCTGAACGAAGAAGGACAGTTATATCTGGCAAAATCGCATGTAGCTGAAGAGGCGCGGACCGAGGCCGTCGGTATTCTCAAAGCGCTGGTGCAGGCCAGGCCGAACAGTCGTTTCTCGGACGAGATCCTCTTTCTGCTGGGGACCAGTTCAATACACGTCGGCAATGAGAGCGAGGCGGTGCAGTATCTGGAGTTGCTGGCAAAAAAGCACCCGCAGACGGAGTTTCGTCTCGACGCCGATTTGGAAATGGCAGATCTGTATGCGGAACGAGAGGAATACGACAAGGCACTTGTGATTTATGAGAAGCTGTCAGACGTAAAACTCAGCGATGAGAACTCTATCCGTTATCTTGAAAAGTTTGCAGTGGTCTACGTAAGAATGGGTGACTACGCCGCGGCGCTCAAGGTGCTGGACAGACTCAGACGCTTTGTCCTGGGCGACGAAATAATGGCTTCCGAGATGTTACTGGAAAGTGAAGCCTACGCCGGTATGGACTCTCTTGCCAAAGCTATCGATACTTACGGGTCGGTTTCTGCGCGCTTTCCAAGATCCAAGTTCAGCGCGGAGGCTCATTACCGCATGGGCCTGATTTACCAGGAGCGACTGGACAGTCTCGATCTTGCCCGTTCCAACTACGACGAGGTGCCAGCGCAGTATGCCAATTCGCCGTATGCCGAGGATGCGGTGCGGCGCAGCGTAAGTATCAACAGGCTGCAGCAGCTCAAAGCGTCGCTGGGTGAAGGGGGGGCGGCGAGTAAGGCGGAGGTCAAGTTCGAGCTCGCGGAGACCGAGCTCTTTCAATTGAACAACTACGAAAAGGCGCTGATCAATTACGAGCAGGTGCTCGACCAGTTTCCGACCAGCGACGTAGCGCCCAGGGCGGCTTATGCCATCGCCTACATTTATGAGAAGATCCTGGATGACCAGGAGAAAGCTCGGCAGGCATATCAGCGTTTGGTAAGGGATTATCCGGAATCCCAGCAGGCAATGTTCGCGCGCCAGTATCTGGGAGAAAGCCCCTCCGATGAGTTGGAGGAAACACGAAGCGATTAGCAAACCGATCATGCACTCACATGGACTAGAGGTTCCCAACACGTCGCGGCCTCGACACCACACCGTTACCGTCATCGAAAACAGGGCGCTCAGCCGGCGCTATTATTTGCTTGCGTTGTCGAGGCCAAAAGGCCTTCAGGAGCCGGGTCCCGGAACGTTTGTTCACCTGGTTGTGCCCGACCAACGTCGCTTCTTTCTCCGTCGTCCCTTTAGCATCATGGACTGCGACGACAAGACTATCTCGCTTATCATCGTGGAGAAAGGCGAGGGTACGTCGATCATGAGGGCGATGCAGGTAGGACAGAAGATCGATCTCATCGGTCCGTTGGGCAGCGCGTTTCCCACGGCGCCCGACAAACGCGTTCTCGCCATCGGCGGTGGTGTGGGGCTTGCGCCGCTTTATTACTATTGGATGCGTTCGAAACCGGGTGATTATGGATCTTTCCGATTGCTCTACGGGGCACGTAGTAAGGAAGATCTGTTTATCGATAACTTTGATTGGAGCAAGCAGGGCGCAAAATTCTCTTCTGATGACGGCAGCTATGGGTTTAGTGGCACCGTCGTCGAGTTCGCGCAGAGAGAAATCGAACGGTCACCAGCTGATGTGATATTCTCGTGTGGCCCCAACCCGATGCTCAAAGCTGCCCAGGATTTTGCTCGGGTCAACGGCCTGCAACATTATGTGTCGCTCGAGAACCGGATGGCTTGTGCGCTTGGTGCATGTCGTTCCTGCGTAGTTCTCACACGGGCCAACGACGGAGTCCGGTATCGCACGGTGTGTCGTGACGGGCCGGTCTTCGATGCCAGGGTCCTGGTATGGGAAAAACTACCGCAGGCCTAGTTCACTGCGTCATGAAGTCGACGGGTGTTGGGGAGACTACCCGCGATGGAGAAAAATACAAAAACAGATATTAGCGTTGTGATCGGGCCGGTCACATTCAAGAACCCTGTTTTTCTCGCATCAGGTATATGCGGCTATGGCGAAGAGTACTCTCCACTGGTCAGAATCGAGGATCTAGGTGGAGTCGTAACCAAGACCATCACCTTGCGCCCTCGGCTTGGAAACCCACCGCCTCGGATTCATGAGATTCCGACCGGAGCGCTCAATAGTATCGGCCTGGAGAACGTTGGGCTGGACGCCTACATCCGGGATAAGCTCCCAGCGCTCAAGAACCGCCACGCAGGCGTGATCGTCAGTATCGCCGCCGAAAGAACCAATGAGTTCGTGGAAATTGCAGAAAAGCTCGCGTCGCTCGATGGTTATCAGGGTATCGAACTAAACCTGAGCTGTCCGAATGTGGATGAGGAGGCGCTCGATCATGGGCGCAATCCGAAGTTCGTGGAAGAAATTACAAAGATTGTCAAACAGCGGGTACCGGGGCGTGCCTTGTTGGTGAAGATAACGCCAAACGTCACCGATATAGGAAGCGTTGCACGTGCCGCTGAGGCGGGTGGCGCGGACGGAATATCGGCCATTAATACCGTCGTTGGTGTCGACTTCGATGTGAACACAGGAAAGCCGATTTTTTTTCGGGGAAGCGGCGGTTACTCGGGGCCGGGGATACTACCAATCGCGTTACAGAAAGTATGGGAGGTGTCCGAGGCGGTGTCGATTCCCATAATGGGA
>JAOTUR010000262.1 GCA_029863805.1 Candidatus Krumholzibacteriia bacterium
GACCCCCTGCCGAGCTCTACGATGGTGCCATCGTTCGGAAATGGCAGAGACGGCCCGCCGCCCGACAGGACATTGTTCTGGTCCGAAGCCGTGTCGGCCGGTGTCGTCGGATCGTTACTGCAACCGCCGGCAAGCGCCAGTACACATAGGATAAGGACACAACCCTTGACGATTTGCATATCTCAACCTCCGTTTAAGCGAAGAGTGCAGACAGTACGACTGAGGGGCGAGCACGACTGACTCGGGCTTCACAACCCCTTTTCTAAATGACAATGATCACGCGTCTCTCGGGATGGTCCTGCAGAAACTATGGCGTAGTAGTGATGAGGGGGCAGGCGAACAGCGCAGGGGTTGCCAAGAAATCCGAGAAGTTTGGAGCGCGTGCGCGAATCGCACCGATGCGCGCCCAAGATTGGCGACGTGAACTATGAAAAGGATAGCGCTTAGTTATTCTCTTGCAATAATGCAACGGCATCATTTTGCGGGGCGGGGGGCAGAGGGTGTAAAACTCCGGCGACACTTCAACCTATCCGCCTCACCACAACCAGTGTCAGATCATCGAATTGCTCCGCTTTTCCTTCGTGCGCTTTGACCGCTTTCATAATGGCCTCGATGAGCTGTGTGGCCGCCAGGTCTCTGTTTTTCTCGATCACCAACGTCAGCCGTTCCAGACCGAACATATCGTTTAGCTCGTTGGTCGCATCGGTGATGCCGTCCGAGTAGACCACGAGGACGTCTCCGGGTTCCATCGATACGGTTTCTTGACCGTACGGCGGCCCGTCGACCACGCCGAGGGCCACACCCGTTGTCTCAAGACGCGCCGGATCACCCTCACCGGAATACAGTAGTGCGGGCTCATGGCCCGCGCTGCAAAACGACAGTCGGTGATCCTTGCTATCCAGCTCGCCGTAGAACAGCGTGGCGAAGGTCTCGGCATCGGTGCTCTCGCACATCAGCTTGTTGCATCGTCGAACGCGTTCATCGACCAATACATCGAAGAGCATTTGCCCTCGCAGCGTACCCTGCAGGTTGGCCGTGAGCAGCGAAGCGGGAAGCCCCTTGCCGCTCACATCGCCGAGACAGATCCCCAACCGGCCGGTCATTGCCGGCACAAAATCGAAGTAGTCCCCGCCGACGGTCTGGGCCGGCGTGCTCTTGCCGGCGATGTCGTATCCCTCGATTTGAGGTGGAGCCTTGGGCAAGAGGTTGCGCTGGATCGCGTAGGCGTGCTCTGCCTGTTCTTGCATGCGGGTGAGCAGGGCACTGTCTTTCCTGAGCCTGGCATTTTCGATGAGCTGAGCGGAGCGGGCGGCGATGATGGTCAGCAATCGCTCGTCGCTTTCGGAGAAGCCTTGTTCATGTTTCTTGTTGTAGATGGTAATGATCCCGGTGAGCTCCGACTTCACCACGAGCGGCACACACATCATGGTGCATATCGATTCATCCCACTCGACGCGCTTGAAACGGTCGTCGTTGCGCGGATTATTGAGCACCAAGGCCGTCTTGTTGAGGTACATCCATCCCAGCAGGCTATCGCTGAGACTGAACGCCGAGTGTCCGGCCGAAGTCCGGACCAAACGCAGGCTCGTCTTCATGGGGTCGCTGGACTCGGTACCTACGAGACTGACCACCGCCTGTTCCGCATTGACGGCGCGCATCACCTTATCCACCAGTGTCTCGACGATCTCCTCGGGCTCGGCCGACGCACCAATGGTAAAGGCCAGATCGCTCAAGATGGTGAGTTCTTCCACCGAGCGCTCGAGTCCGGCGATCTGTGCGCGGAGCGTCTCGACTTCGGGCGGCTTGCGCGAAAACTTGTCAAAAAAGGACTGCTTGTTCTTGTTCGCCATATCGATCTTATCGAAGATCACCCGTCAGTGGGCGGCAACCCGAGCACCGCGGACGCAGGTCCGTGAACCGCCTGTCGAGTTATTAACGATAGGCATCATGGGGTTGTTACTCCGAAGCGACCTCCGCAGCGCGCTCTGACCTTTAGACACGCGCGAGGACTGGGAGCCGAGGAGTAACAACCCCATGATGCACCCAGAGCGTTACAGGTCCTTCGGTCGCATCTCGGCGTCCAGCGCCTGGGCGTGCCGCCGTATGATATCCGGCAACGCCTCAATATCCTCGAGTGAGGTGCGAAAGTTCACGATACAGCCGCGCAGCAGGAACTTGCCATCTACAATGGCATTCGACAAAAACGACTCGCCACTGGCTTTTAGCCGCGTAAGAACCGCATTGTTCAATTCGCTAAGATAGCGCTCGACTCTTTCGGTACCCGGTGTCAAATCCTGCGGCACATAACGGAACGTGGTGATACTCAACGATTGCGTAAACGCTTCAAAATCCGCATCCGCGTCGACCAACCGATACATCTCTTTGGCGAGACGGATGTCATCGCCGATCATCTTGACATAACCCTGCCGTCCGACCTGCCGCAGGCCCAGCCACACCTTGAGCGCGCGAAACCCCCGCGAGTTCTGCAATCCGTATTCATAGAAGTTGGTGCGCGACTCGTCCTCGGTGGCAAAATGGTAATAGGGCGGTTTGTAGCTAAACGCGTTCTGCAACGCTGCGGGATCACGCACCAGCACGCAGCCCGCTTCCAGTGGGGTGTATAGCCACTTGTGTGGATCGACCGCCACCGAGTCCGCCTCGCTTAGACCTGTGAGATCGGCAGACGCATCGGGCAGGCAGGCGGCCAACGCCCCGTAGGCGCCATCCACGTGCAACCACAAATCGTACTCGCGGGCGACCGCCGCCATGTCGGCGAGCGGATCGACGGCACCGGTGCTCACCGTCCCCGCGCTGCCGATGATCAAGAACGGATGATCGCCCCGCCTTCTATCGTCTTCGATTTCCTTGTGCAGTGACTCGATGTCGGCAGAAAGATTCTTGTCGATGGGTATGGTGCGAATGGCCTCATGGCCGTGGCCAAACAAACTCATCGCCTTCTGGATCCACGTGTGTGTCTCGTTGGTTGCATAAACCAACATGCGACCGTCCGCTTTGGTCATTCCTTCTCTGCAGATGTCCCACGGTGCTTTGGCCCGACGCGCGGCAAGAAAGCACACAAAATTGGCCATATTGCCACCGCTGACAAAGAGGCCGCCACCACCCGTCGGAAAACCGATCATATCGGCGATCCAGCGTATCGACTGTTTTTCAATCTCGCTGGCAAGGGGGGAGAGCTGCCAGCCTCCAACATTGGGGTTCACCGACGCGGCGAGCAGGTCGGCGAGCGCACCGATGGGCGCGGCCGCCGAGGTGATGTAACCATAGAAACGCGGATGGCCGTTAAAGAGCGAGTGCTGAAAGAGTAACGACGTGACCTCTTCCAGCAGCTTCGAAGGCTCGCTACCCTCATCGGGCAGTGAGCCCTGTGGCAAGAGCGCGCATAGTTCGCCGGGGCTCTCGTCAACATTGACGGGGCGCTCACGAATCGAACCGAGAAGCCGCGCGATGTCGTCAACGAGTCTGTGGCCCGCCGTCCGGAATTCATCGGGGCTCATCTCGATCGGCGCCTTACGATGGCGAAGCGTGTCTTTTTTTGCGTCATGACTCATGGCGTGCCCGCTCCTCTTTTGCGCCCCGACCAACCACAGCCCTTCCGTGTGCCCCCTCACCCCCGCGCTCGCGCGACGGGTCTGAACCTGCGTCGCATGATGGGACGTGTTTTCGATCGCCGCGCCACCTCACGAAACCCCGCCCGGCGAAATGCCGATGGGATCCCCGTCCACACAAACGGGTCGGGTGTCCGCTCCATCGTCGGCTCCACGGGGTAGCCTTCGACGATCTTCGCCCCGCGCTTGGCGGCAAACTCGGCCGCCGCTCGCAGCAGCCGGGCCGAGATTCCCTGCTTGCGGTAAGGCTTGGCCACGAACAAGCAGGACACCGACCACACCGGCTGGTCATCGACCGGTTTTAGCACCCGCGATCTTCCCAACGCCGAATAGTCCTCGCGGGGCGCGATGGCGCACCACGCGACCGGTTCCCTACCCAGGTAGGCGATGACACCCGGGGTCTTGCCCGATGTCACGATCTTCTTGAACGCCCGCTTGTTCTTGGCCCCCTTACCGGCGACATAGTCTTTGTTGCGAAGGCGCCAAGCCATGCACCAGCAGCCGCCGCACGCCCCGCGCTCACCAAACAGCTTTTCGATGTCGGGCCAGCGGGTCGGCGTCGCCGCAGAGAACTTGATATGTGAAAACACGAGCGACCGCCTGGTCATTAAGGATAAGTCGAGTTTGTTTCCTCTTGCCGCAGGCTCTGATCGAAGAACTTGGTGAGTCGTTTGAATAAGTGAACGCGAGCCGACTTGCCACTGATACCGTGTAGCTTTCCGGGGTAGAGCATCAGCTCAAAGTCTTTGCCCTTCTTGATCAGCTCATCGACCAGACGGATCGAGTTGGCCATGTGCACATTGTCGTCGGCCATGCCATGCACCAACAGAAATGGGGACTCGAGTCCATCGACAAAGTTGAGGGGTGCACCGTCGTCATACCCCTCTTCGTTGTCCTGGGGACGCTTCATATAGCGTTCGGTGTAAATCGTGTCGTAGAAGTGCCAGTCGGTCACCGGCGCCACCGCCGCGCCCGCGGCGAAGACGCCTGGCGTCTTGAACATGGCCAGGGAGGTCATATAACCACCGTAGCTCCAGCCCCAAATCCCGATGTGCGAACCGTCCACATAGGGCAGCGACTTGAGATACTCGACGCCCGCGATCTGATCCTCAAGCTCGAGGTTGCCCAAGTTTCTTAGTATCGGATTTTCCCACTCCGGCCCTTTGCCAAACGAGCCCCGGTTATCGAGGCTGAAAATAATGTAGCCTCGCTGCGCCATGTACGCGTGCCACAGATACCGTGTCCCACCCCACCGATTGCGCACGACCTGGGCGTGCGGGCCGCCATAGACATAGACCAGGACGGGATACTTCACTCGTTGGTCAAAGTCGCTCGGTTTGATCATCGAGCACTGGAATTCCAAACCGTCTCTGGATGTAATGGTGAAAAACTCGGGGGCGGGTAACGTGTACTCGGCGATTTCGGCCTCGGCCGCATCGTGCAAGGTAAAGAGGAGCTTACCCGTCGCGTCGTGCACCGAGATAACGGACGCT
>JAOTUR010000263.1 GCA_029863805.1 Candidatus Krumholzibacteriia bacterium
CGATTCTGGCATTCTCAACGTGTGTCTTTACATTCTACCTCCTGGCGCAGAAGCTGTGGCTATCCCGCGTCACGGGCCTGCTGGCCGCTTTTCTCATCGCCTTTTCCGGTCCGCTTATCGCAGCCACCCACGGTCGAGAATTCGATCACGCCCCTTACGCTGTCTTATTGGCGTCTCTCCAGTTATTTCTTTTTGCGAGCTATGCGCGCACGTCCAGAATGGTTGCGGTGACACTGATGGGGCTTACGGCATTCGCGCTTCTCTCCGTGTGGGAGGGCGCTCGCTTTTTCCTGGTCCTCTTCGGGATGCTGGCGCTCCTGGCACCGGGTCTCGAGGCCTCCCAACGCAAACGGCTGGTTTTCTCGCAGCTTGCTGCCGTCGCTCTTGCGGGGATCCTGATGCCTTACCTGAGGGCCGAGCGCTTCCTGTTGAGTTGGCCATCGCTCTTCTTTGTCGTCGCCACGACCTTGGTCTTTGCCAGGCACCGACTCCCCCCGAAAATTCCTGCCATGGTTTTTGTCGGCGTGGCCACCATACTCTTGTCGGTTCTTACCAAACCCTTCGCGGCCGGAGGCATCGATCGGCTTTCCGAAATCGAGTACTGGTTGAACCGATTCCGTTACTTGACCGGAAAACCGGACGATCCTCTGTCACTCACCGATGCAGGTCGTTTCCTGTGGACGCAGGCTCGCGCCAACCCTTCGGCGTATGTCCTTTTTGAGTTATTCCTGCCTGTCCTGGTGCTGATCCCCACATCCGTCCTTGCTGTGCGTGAAATCGGCCGCAAAAGGCCGGGCACCGTGTGGTTTACCACTGTGGCGTCAATATTCGGGACTCTTCTTTTTGTCATCGATCGATCGACCATCTTCGTCGCCGTTTTGGCTGTTTTTCCGTGGATTGCCGTATCCGCGCGTGCGCTGGACAAGCACGCGAAGATCAGCATTGTGCCCATTGCCGCTGCGGCCTTACTCATTCTCGGGCAAGCCCTGTCCCCCAGGGCGAACCCGACCAGCCGACTTGGATCAGCTCTTGGTTTGCCGCGAATGGCTGGTTCAGGTTTTGTTTGGGCCAGCTTAGGCAACGCTGACCGCGAGTTGGTGAGGTTTCTCGTCAGCCGCACGTCCGTCAAAGACCCGCTGCTGGCGGCGCCAGACATCTCGTCGCTATGCGTCACCTTTGCAGGTAGAACGACCGTGCTAACCCCGGGAGTCCCGACCAGGCAAGAAATGCAGAGGACAAAGCAATACATGTCCATGTTCTATACGAACGAAGATGAAGCGTTCAGCCTATGCCAGACACGAGCCATAAAGTATGTTCTCTACTCGATCGATCTTCTTCTGGATACGTCGCGCTACTCTCAGAGTTATGGTCTTGGGCTAAGACAGGTCAACGAGACTTCACTCACATACAAGATGCACTTCAAGCCTGAAAGCCTGAAACATTTCAACCTTGTTTATCAGAACGATAACTACCGGCTTTTCAAAGTCACCGAGGAGATGGAGCCCTTCTTCCTGACAGATCACCCCCCTGTGTATCAACTCAGCATCCTTACGAGACTGGGAGGCGATGTGCCCTCGTTCTACGACAATGTCATCGATGTGCTGGCTACATACCAAACGGCTGTCGATGCCCAGAGCCAAACCGATGATGAGGACGCGATACGGCGATTCAGGTACTGCCTAGAACTCGCTCCCGGTTTTACCCGGGCATGGCTTGGCCTTGGAGACTCACTCTATCGACTCGGGCGCTTGCAAGCGGCTGAAAACGCTTACCGATCGGCGCTGCGAATTGCACCCGATAACTCACAGGCCCTTTACAACACGGCGCTCACGAGCGCGCGTCTCGGCAATGTCGATAAGGCGCTTGGCCTTCTCGACGTTCTGATATCTTCCTCGCGAGAGCGGGCGATCATTGCGCAGGCGCGTGAGCTAAAGTCAGTATTGGAGCGCGGGATTCCACTCGAGAGTCCCCGAGAGTAGTGAAAGCATGCGGTCGGTCAACGGGCAAAAAGACAAAGCAAGATTGACGTGGGGAAAATGGTGGGGGCTACTGGATTTGAACCAGTGACTTCTACCGTGTGAAGGTAGCACTCTCCCACTGAGTTAAGCCCCCGCACATGACGATGGGCTGATTATCGCTCCGTGTAGCGTGTTCTCGCAAGCTTTTTGTGATTGACTGCGTTTGTTTTTGATTGCCTTTGTTGACAAGGCAAGCTAGTATAGTGTCTGGCACGAACGGCCAGGATCTGTTATGCGCCCAAGACCACCGCAGGCCTTCCATATCCGCGCGATGGAGCCCGACGACAAGCCTGCCATCCTCGCGCTTGCCCGTTCCCTGACCCAGTTCTTTCCTGAAGACGTCATCGAACTCATTTCTCAATCGCTCAACACTCGGCCCGTACTCTTAGGAGACCTGGGCAAAGAAGTGGTCGGATTTCTTGTGTACGCAGTCCGTGATTCACACACGGCCGAGATCGTGTGGATGGGCGTCAAGGAGGAATATCACGGCCTCGGATTGGGGAGCTTGATGCTCGACACCCTCGAAAAAACTCTCGCAGATCAGGGGATTCAAAAACTCGTCGCCTCAACACTGTCGTATACGGTCAAGTACAAGCCGTTTGAGAAGGTCAGAACGTTCTACTATCACAGAGGCTTCACCTCCATGGGCATCCAAAACAATTACTACGAAGATGGGATGGATCGCCTTATCCTCGTCAAGAACCTGTGATTCGCCCCACACTGGCGAAACCTGTGAGGACTATCGATGTTTTTCGACGCCGAGTTGCGGACAGTTGTCATGCAACGGGCAGGTCGAGCACAGTGGGGAGATCGGCTTGCAAACCTTCTGGCCAAAGCTGACCAATAGCTCGTTGTAACCGATCCAAAACTTTCTGGGGAGGACATCCATCAACGCGAATTCGGTTTGCTCCACGGTCTTGGTCTTGACCAGGCCCAGCCGATTAGAAACCCGGTGTACGTGAGTATCTACACAGATCCCGTCTTTGCCATACCCGAGCGTGACCACAAGATTCGCTGTCTTGCGCCCGACGCCTTTCAGCTCGAGCAACGCGTCGATCGAGTCGGGGACGATTCCATCGTACTCTTTCGCGATACGCTTCGAGATCTCCTTGATAGAACGAGCCTTGGTCTTGTAGAAGCCCACTGGATAGATGGCTTTCTCTATGGCTCGCACGGGTGTTGATGACAGCTTTTCTGCTGTATGAGCAATAGCAAAAAGCCTTTGTGAGGCGCCCATGGTCACCTCATCCTTTGTCCTCAGGCTAAGCAACGTCGAAATCAGTATCTTGAACGGGTCTCGCGTCCTTCGTGCGAGGCGAGAAACCGTCGGTAGCGATTTGCCGACTGCCTTGCTCATTCCTTTGACAACGCGATCGACCGAACGCTTGGCATGTTTGCGCTTGTTAGCTGGCATTCGCCTGGTCTCCTTACCATTGGGCACGAAAGTTCCGATCAATATACAGAGGGAAGTGACAAATACCAGAGTATTTTGCCGTCTGAAGACTCTAGACGGGAAGATCACGCAGGCGGTATTGAACCGCTTCGGCAACATGTGCGACGGCGATAGTCTTAGTCCCGTCGATATCGGCAATGGTTCTGGCCACCCTGAGTATATGACTGCGTCCTCTGGCGCTTATACGAAGCTGCTTCTGAGCGCGAATAAGCAGGTTCTCGGCGTCTTGCGGCATGCGACAAGAGGTTCTGATCAGTCTGTCGGGTAATCGGGCGTTTAGAGTCGCGAAACCGCTGTCTCCGACCCGTCGTCTCTGTCGTTCGCGCGCCTCAAATATCTGGTGCAGCATCGAAGCACTGCGTTCGCCCCGTCTATCATTGGTGAAGGCTTCGATCTCGACGGGTCGAACGAAAACGTGGATCGATATGCGATCCAGAAGCGGCCCGGAAATCTTGGCCAGGTAACGCTGTACCTGCAGTGGTGTGCAGTGGCAGGTTTGGTCCTTGCTCGCTAGATTGCCACAGGGGCAGGGGTTCATCGCCGCAAGAAGCTGAAACCGAGCGGGGAAGACCACCGTACTGCGCGCCCGGGATATCGCGATTCGACCCTCCTCGATCGGCTCGCGCAGCGTCTCCAGAACATGGCGCCTGAATTCCGGGAGCTCGTCGAGAAACAACACTCCGTTGTGGGCGAGTGTGACCTCACCGGGTCGTGGTACGTTGCCCCCGCCAATCAACCCCGCATCGCTGGCGCTATGGTGCGGTGAGCGAAATGGCCCGCGTGTGATCAGACCTGCACCGTCCAAGAGACCAGCGATGCTATAGATCCGAGTCGTCTCCAACGCGGCCCGCTCGTCGAGCGCTGGCAGGATGGATGGAAAGCGTCTGGCCAACATCGTCTTCCCGGCTCCGGGAGGTCCAACCATCATAACGTGATGGCCACCAGCTGCCGCGATAAGAAGCGCCCGCTTGGCGGATTCCTGTCCCGTCACATCTTCCATGTCGAGTAGCTCCGCACGCCGTGATGCGCTCGATGACGCTACCCGACGGACCTGATCGGCCGGCTTGCGCAAGATAACTCTTTGCGATTCTTCCTCGTTGGTGTTGCGGGACGGCACACCCGTGTCACGAATCCCCACCAGATGGACGGCGTCTGCCAGACATCTTACGGCAAGGACGTCGACACCACCGACGATCAGCGACTCCGTGAAGTTTTGCCCTGGGATCACGGCGCGGGCAAACCCCATGACTTTGCAGTGCAGCAGAATCGGCAGTACACCACGGACTTTACGAATACTGCCGTCGAGCGCCAGCTCGCCAAGAAAGAGCGTTTTCGCAAGAGAAGCGCGCGTTTCATCGGCAATTGACTTTCGCTTGGCCGATGCGACGATGATTCCTATCGCGATGGCCAGATCGAACGCGGCTCCCTCCTTCTTGATGTCGGCGGGTGCCAGGTTGACCGTTATCCGCTCAAGCGGGAATTCGTGTCCAGAGTTCTTAATCGCGGCCGTCACCCGTTCGCGGCTTTCGCGGACCGCCGTGTTGGGTAAACCCACAATCGAAAAACTAGGAATGCCTCGTGATAAATCGACCTCCACCTCCACGGTCAATCCATCAACACCAAATATCGCGCCAGAG
>JAOTUR010000264.1 GCA_029863805.1 Candidatus Krumholzibacteriia bacterium
GCTCTTGGCGCGCTGGTTACCCACTCGTACTTGCGGGAATACGACGTGCCGACCCACTCTCTCGACTGGATTGCGGTGAAAAATCACCGGCACGCGGCCCTGAATCCCAAGGCGCACTTTCGCAACCATGTCACCGCCGAAGAGGTGGCCACCAGTCCACTTGTTGCGGATCCATTGCGCCGTTTACATTGCGCACCGATGTCCGATGGAGCGGCTGCCGTTCTCTTGAGCCGTAAAGAAGGCGACGTGGGTTTTGTTGGCTTCGCCAAAGGGGTGGATGTACCATTGTTCCAGGAACGTCGCAACCTTGCCCGTTTTGTCGCCACCGCCCGGGCAGGTGAGGCTGCCCGCGCTCAGTCCCGCACCACACAAAGAGACATCGACATCGTTGAGATCCACGATGCATTCTCATCGTTCGAGATGATAAACCTCGAGGAGATCGGATTCTATCCACACGGTCATGCCTGGAAAGCGCTGGCAAGCGGTGAGCTGGGTATCAACGGTAAGCTGGCGGTCAATTCGTCCGGGGGTATGAAGGCAAAGGGGCACCCGATCGGCGCGACGGGTCTATCCTCTTGTGTCGAACTACACGAACAACTCACGGGAGCCGCCGGGGCGCGCCAGCACCGCGGTGCACGGTTGGGGATGATCCAAAGCGCCGGCGGAGTATCGAACGAAAGCTACATTTTCATATTGGATAACGCGTAGGTATGTCATGGTGCCCCCACCCGAACAGCGAAATGACACGATCACCCTTTACCGATGCACCGGCGGCCACTACTTCTTTTATCCACACGGGACGTGCCCGGAGTGTCACGTCGAGATCGCGGCGTGCACCCACCCGTCCACGGCTGTCATCGTCAGCCAAACAACTGTTCGTGTCAATCCGGAAGGCAAGCCTTTTCGATTGGGAGTCGCACGAGTCGATTGCGGGGCACAAACGCTTTGTCTGTTACACGAGGATGTGTCTTACCATGAGAATGCGCTTGTCACTCTACATTCAATACAAGATTGCTACCACGCGACACCCAGCAAGTAGAATGACCGGCTGCGATTGGCCTCCGCAATTACTGACAATTCTCGTCGATACGCCATCGCGGCAGATTGACGAAGAAGCTCTGTGCATTGGGCCGCACATCACAATAACGCCTCGCCAATCCCACAACCTCGTGGGGGACGGCCAAAAAGAAGATGGGTTGGTCGTCATAGATTATTCGTTGGCATTCGTACCATAACACTCGGGCTTCGTTGGCATTCTCTGCATTCTTCGCTCGTTCCATAAGTACATCGGCCTGGGGGTTCTTGTAACGCGAGGCATTGAAACCTTGGGGCGGTGTGGCAGTACTGTGCCAGAAGTTCGACAGGTCGGCTCGAGTGCTGACCTTCCACCCGAGGACGCAGCTTTCGAAGTTGCCCTTTACAACACCGTCGATAAAGGTGTTCCACTCCAGGATGCGAGCATTCACCTTAACACCAATTCGTCTCAAGTACTCCTGCACCATCGTCATGACATCTGCCCGAACCTGAATACCCTGGTTGGTTGTCATCTCGAACTCGAAAGCTCGGCCGCCCTTATCGAGCACACCATCGCCATCCGTATCCGACCAGCCAAGTCCAGCCAGAATCTCGATCGACCTATCCGGATCAAACGGAATCGTACTCATTTTGGGATCGTGTGCCCACAGCATCGGGTGCATGGGGCTATCCGAAACCTCCGCCATGCCACCCCACAGCGTTTCGATGATCTCAGGTGCATTGATCGCCATGGCTAGCGCGTGTCGAACCTCTCGATGGGCAAAAAGCTCATTTTGCAAATTCCACACAATGAAACTCATGCTTCTGGATCTATAATGATAGAGATTCACATCCGGATAATCTGACTTCAGTTCGTCAATCGCATCGGTCGGAATCGACTCCAGACAGTCGATCTCTCCGGCCTTGAGCTGGGTCACAAGGTTCGTGATGTCCGGAACAATACGAAACACGACGCGGTCTAGATAGGGCTGTCCTTTGATAAAGAACGACGGATTCCGTACAAGTTCGATGTATTGACCCGGCACCCAGCGTGCGAGCCGGTAAGGCCCATTACCCACCGGATTTCTACCAAAGTCCGACGTACGAATCGCCTCGCGTGGGACTTTTTCCAGAATGTGACGCGGTAGTATAACTCCATCGTTGGCGTCCATTAGCTGGTACGGATAACGGCTGGAAAAATGAAATACGACAGTATGGTCATCGACCACCTCAACATCGGTTATTTTTTCCTTTAGGTTTCGACCGGCCCACGCGCTCAGCGTGTCAGTCTGCATCCTCCACGTAAAACGGATATCCGCGCTCGAAATCGGCTCGCCATCCTGCCACACCGCGTTCTTGCTAAGAAAAAAAGTTATCGACAGACTGTCTTCGCTAAACGACCACCGTTCGGCAAGCGCAGGCGTGAAAGTGAGAAAGTCTTCTTGCTCCACCATCAGTTTTTGAAACAACAAGTTGATGATATCTTGACTATGAGCTGACGTCGCAACTAGTGGGTTTAGCGTCTTTGGCTCTCCGAGCAATCCGATGACAACACTACTACCCTCCGCAATTACTTGTTCAGATTCCTCGCTGGTGCACGCACCGAGCGCAACAACCAGGATGACCAGTAAGATGGGTCGAGCCAAAATAAGTTTATTGGGATTCTCGAACATGCCGCTCACGTTGCAGAAAGTGTATCTTGAGGTAAAGCACTGATTTGTACATCGCGGTAATGGAGGCAAGTAGAAAACCATGCACGCCCGCCTTCCAGCAGCCTTTGACCAAATAGTATCTCAAGAACACTGCAATGGGGGGCACAAACGCGTCGAACAATCGGATCTTACGGCCGCCGACCCGCTCGGTTGCTTCGAGGGACGTGTAACGGTTTAAACGCTGCGCACTTTCCGCCAGCGTCTGATGGGTAAAGTGGTTGAGGGGGTTCTGAAGCATTCCCAAATCGCCGTCGATTTGAACCCCCTCGTGCACGGGCCTCCGTGCGATACGACCATTTGTTTTTCTGAACAAACGAGTCTGGAAATCCCTGGCCCAGGGACCGTGCCTCATCCACTTCCCTAGAAACTGATTTCTTCGCCGTATGCGAAAGCCTGACTCCATTGGCGGCTTACTCAACAACTGACTTATCTCGTGCGCCAGTTCCGCCGTAACCTCTTCATCAGCATCGATCAGCAGAATCCACTCACTTGTGGCATGATCGATGGCGAACTGTTTTTGCGCGGCGAAACCCTGCCATCTCTTGTGAATCACCCGCGCACCAAGTTCGTGGGCCAACTCGACCGTGCGATCTTTGCTAAGAGCATCAACGACCACAATCTCATCGGCAAACTGAACGCTTTTGAGACATCTGGTGATGTTGCGCTCTTCGTTTTGCGTTATGGTGACCGCGCAAAGCACAGACACAAAAAAATCTCCCATCTGTCAAGGGAGATACAACTGTTGTGAAAGAATGTGGGCAACCATGTCGTCCCTCTACACCTTCACCGTGCCAGTTAGAAAGGCGGCCTCAATCGTCGCGTAAACTAGGTGAAATCGATCGTACCGTCAAGAGTTATTTTCGAGTCACCCGTGGTCGAGTCACGGCGCACGGCAAATGAGGCCTTTGAGGTATTCAGACTCCGGAAAACAGGGATTTATCGGATGATCATGTGCCTGCGATAATCGTTGCAAGACTTGAATCTCTCGGCTCGCGTCGATCGACGCCCACGCCACGATCTTAGAGAATTCCTCGATGCCCATCGCCCCAGAGCAGGAGAACGTCGCCAGCATGCCATCGGGCTCGAGCAGCTTCATGGCCATCAGATTGATATCCTTGTAGGCGCGCTCCGCCTTTGGCAGCTGTACCTTGGAATGAGCGAATTTTGGTGGATCACAGATCAGCATGCCGAAGCGCCGGCCAGAGTCCCTGTACTCGCGCACAACGTCAAAGGCATTACCGTTTATGAACTCGGCTCGATCTGGTGCGATGCCATTGATATCAAAATTCTGTCGGGCCACATCAAGTGCCTGGGACGAAGACTCGACCAAGGTAACTCGTTTTGCCCCCGCCCTCAGGGCCGCAATGGCGAAGGCGCCCGTATAGGAAAAAAGGTCTAGCACCTCACGGTCAGCAGCGTACTCAGAGACGATGTCACGGTTTGCCCGCTGATCCAAATAAAAACCGGTCTTGTGACCTTTCTTGATATCGACACAGAATCGATTCTGTCCTTCGCGGATCTCCACGACGGGAGGGACGTCGCCACTCGCCGGACCGCTCAACGGAGAGAGACCCTCGAGTTCCCGAATCTCCACATCGCTCCGTTCGTAGATACCTTCTGGTGAAGTCAGCTCCCGCAGAAGTTCGAACAGCAACGCGCGGACCCTTTCCACTCCGGCGCTCAACACCTGGACGACAATATAATCGAGGTACTTGTCAACAATCAGCCCGGGCAGACCATCGGCCTCCGAGTAAACAAGTCGACAAGCGTTTGCACTCCGTAGCGACGGAAGTTTGCGCCGCATGTCTAATGAGCGGCGCAGCCTGCAGCGCCACCACTCCTCATCGATAAGAGACGATTCCTGCCAGTCCAAAATGCGGACCTGAATCTTGGACAACGGGTTAAAGTATCCCCAGGCCAGGAAGGCGCCCCGATCATCAACGACGCGGACTATGCCGCCCATTTCGGGATCGCCTTCGACCTTATCGATAGCCCCGGAGTATAGCCAGGGATGACGTCTTCTCAGTGACCGATCGCGGGTCTTCTTGAGGCGAACCTGTGGGGTATCCATCTAGACACTAAACCTGATAAAGAGAACGTCGCCGTCTTCCACGGTGTAGTCACGACCCTTGACGCCCAGCCTGCCGGCGTTCTTAACCTTTTCCTCGCTGCCAAACTCGAAGAAATCTTGACACTTGATGACCTCTGCTCTTATGAAACCCCGACCGAGATCGGTGTGAATTTTTGCAGCCGCTTCGACGGCGCTCGAGCCACGTCGAATCAGCCATTGTCGGACCTCGTTGGAACTAGCAGTGAAAAACGACAACAGCTGCAGGGCCTCGATACACTTACCGGT
>JAOTUR010000265.1 GCA_029863805.1 Candidatus Krumholzibacteriia bacterium
CGAGGACGATCGATGGCGTCAGCGTGTTCGAAAACAGATACGGCCGCGAGCGCTGCCTCAGATACTCGACAATCTCCCGGCGGGCTGCGGTAAAGCCCCCCGACGCCCCACCCATCGCCTTGCCAAGCGTCGACGTGATGATATCGACCCTGCCCATTACCCCCCGGTACTCGTGCGTGCCACGACCTGTCGCACCGACAAACCCCGTGGCATGAGAATCGTCGATCATGACCAGCGCGTCGTATTTCTCCGCTAAATCACAGATCTTGTCGAGCTGCGCAATGTTTCCATCCATACTAAACACACCGTCCGTCGCGATCAGCCGGCGCCGGTGAGTCCCGCACTCCTTCAAAGTGTTTTCGAGTTGCACCATGTCGGAGTTGCCATAACGTCTACGTTCCGCTTTGCACAGACGTATGCCATCGATGATGCTCGCGTGATTGAGTTCATCACTGATAACAACATCCTCTGTACCAAGAAGCGCCTCGAACAGACCACCGTTGGCATCGAAGCAGGAGCTGTAAAGGATGGTATCCTCCATGCCGAGAAAATCGGCAATCTGTCGTTCGAGTTGGGTGTGGATCGACTGCGTGCCGCAGATAAAACGGACCGACGACATACCGTAGCCCCACTCATCGAGACCGCGATGGGCGGCCTCGAGAACGCGGGCATGCGAGGACAAGCCGAGATAATTATTTGCACAAAAATTGATAACCTCGCCTTCTTTAACTTTGATCTTAGCCGCCTGGGGACCGAGTATGATCCGCTCATCTTTGTAGAGGCCCTGCTCCCGGAACGAATCCAATTCTTTGTTCAACGCACCTTGTAAGGCCCCGTACATTGCTTTTCCTCCTTGGTCAGACTATGACCACCGTATTATGACTTTGGGATGGTTCATGATTCGTTTTTCGAAGTCTTGCGGATCGTAATCGTCGATGTGGACAACTGTGTCCTGTCCCTTATTTAGAATGACTTCGAAGATCTTGTCATGAATTTGATTCTCCTTTGACTCGAGAAGCTTCCGCGTCATCTCCCAGGTTTGAAAAACTCGTCTACCAATAACACTGTGCAGGGACACACCACGAACGATCACTTTGGAGAAATTCTCGATAGTAAAATCGCCGCCCTTGATACCGAAGAGAATCACGTGGCCACCCTGATCGACTGAACTTATGGCATTATTGACGGACGAGTTATAACCTGCCATCTCGAAAGCCACGTCGACCCCGTCTGGCCCGAATTCGCGTACCGCATTCACCACCTGTGGATTGCTCTTCCAAGAATCAGGTTTGGGTTCGAAGTACACCATCTCATCCACTCCAAGCTGCTCGGCGACTCGGGCATTCTGTTTGTTGGGCTCAACACCGATGATCTTAGCAGCACCCAGCGCTCGGGCTATAAGGATGGTAAAAAGTCCGATGGGGCCACAGCCCAATATGGCAACACTCTTGCCACTGAGATCGACCGTCGTCGACGCATGAACCGCATTGCCAAATGGCTCTTGTATCGAACCGACAATCTTGTCTATCTTAGCCGCATCGGTCCTCCACAAGACCTCCGCGGGTAGTTTGATGAACTCTGCAAAACAACCGTCGCGCGTAAAGCCGATGATCTTAGCCCTTTCGCAAACATGGCGATTGCCCCTGCGACACTGACGGCATACGCCACACGTAATATGCGATTCTGCCGCCACGATCTCGCCCGGCTTGTATCCAAAGCGCTTTTCAACATTCGAGCCGACTTCGACGACCTCTCCCAACAACTCGTGACCAACAATACGACAATCTTTTCCTTCCTCATCGAGCGAATCAAAGATCATCGCCTTGAACGAATTGCGAAACCAAATACCACGGTCCGATCCGCACACCCCCGTATAGTCAACTCGGATAATTACGCTGTCCGCGTCAGCGGTACTGACTCTGTCATCAAGCACCGGTTTGGCAACACGGACTTTGTGCAGACCCTTTGAACTCTCCCAATCTTCTTTGGACCTGTCAAAGACAAGCGCCCACATGTCATCGGACATCGGGATCTAGTCCTTTCTTGTTTGCGTTGATGGATCGCCGCCTATGTATCCGTATCAGTCTCCCCGGCCCCCGACCCGATGCTCTCCGCGACACGGGCAGGCCGACGCGCGCCACCACTCAGCCCCACCGCTCTTCCAAAGAGCGTGCCACCGCGTGATCGCTCGATCGCTACTTCCACAAGGTCTCCGATCTGGTAGCCCTCGCCCGCAAACACGGTCGATTTGAATGTATCGGTCTTTCCTAAGAGGCTTCCGGGCTCTTTCTTGGAGCGCTCTTCGACAAGGACTTGCAACGTTTGGCCAACGAACTGGCGATTTATTTCACCGGTAATCCTCTTTTGCAGATCAACCAGGCGAACGATTCGCTCCGTCTTGTCGCTAGCCGAGACATCGTCTCTTAACTTACGTGCAGCGTAAGTCCCCTTCCGTTCAGAGTATTTGAATATGAAGGCAAAATCGAATCGAACCTCTTCCATAACACTGTAGGTCTCTCCGAACTCTGCGTCCGTCTCGGTTGGAAAACCCACAATAATATCGGTGGAGATAGCAACCCCAGGGATCAGTCTACGCATTTTTGTAACGAGTCGTTTGAACGACTCTACGTCGTAGGTTCGCCTCATGAGTTCGAGCAAACGGTCACTCCCGGCCTGAATCGGGAGATGAATATGCTTGCACACGTGGGGATGCGTTGAGATCACTTCCAGCAGAGTCTCGGGAAAATCTTTTGGGTGCGGCGAAGTAAAGCGCACACGCTCTACGCCCGGAACATCAGCGGTCATCCTCATGAGATCGGCGAAATCGTACCCCTGGCATCTGTACGAATTAACGTTCTGACCCAGCAACGTCACCTGTTTGCAGCCGGCCTGCGCCAACGACTCGACCTCTGCAACGATACCTTTGGCATCGCGACTCCGCTCACGACCACGCGTGTAGGGAACCACACAAAACGTGCACATGTTGTCGCAACCACGCATCACTGCGACCCAAGCATTAACCCCTCCGCTACGAATGGGGTTGACGCCGCTATAGGTCTCCGTCCGCGACAGCTTCAACGCGTATCCCTTCTCACCACCCAGCCTGTTGTCCCCAATCAAACGAGGCAACTCGCGATAGCTGTCCGGCCCGGCGATGAAGTCCACTTCATGATGCGAATCGAGCAACTCATCGCGGAGGTTCTGCGCCATGCAACCGATTATTCCCACCGTCACTGAGTATTTTCGCTTTGCCTTGAGACTCTTGAGCTGCTGAAGGCGGTGGTAGATCTTCGTATGCGCATTTTCGCGGATCGCGCAGGTATTGAGAAGAACGACATCAGCATCGTCTTCCGTGTTCGTCAGCGAGTGTCCCTTATCACTCAGGATCGACCGAACGAGCTCGCTGTCGTACTCGTTCATCTGACAGCCGTAGGTCTCGATATAAATTTTCAGATTATCAGTCATCGTGCGTGTCCATATGCCAGCGACATTATCGAGACAAGCTCAAGCGATGATCATGTCCCGCAGTCGGCAACGGTCAGCGCGTGGGCTTGCAACGCGTATGTTTCCTCTTCCACGGCCAGCAACTCACCGATCGCCAAAGGCTGGCCGGATTCAACTGGGTCCTCAATGCCGGCGACTCGCACCACACCGAAGAGATTGGCGAGCTCGCGCGCGGTATCGATGCGTACCTTCACATAATTGTCGGAAAAGCCGACATAGCAACCACTGCTGTCACGCCTTTCAAAAAGCACTCGTAAGTTTCTGCCCCGCTGGCTCTCATAAAAACCCCGCTTCTTTTGCTTGGCCAGTCGATGGGCGATCTTGCTCCTCTCGGCAATGACATTTGGCGCCACTTTGTTGGCCAAATGGTATGCCCCCGTCCCCCTGCGGGCTGAGAAGCTGAAGACGTGAATGTTGTTGAAAGGAATCCCCGCCACGAGTCGGCACGTATTGCGAAAGGCTCTTTCGTCCTCGCCGGGAAAACCGACGATCACGTCCGTACCCAGCCCTACATTCGGGACCACCGCAGTAACCTCGGCGACGAAATCGACGTATGCACTGGACGTGTACTTGCGCCGCATTTGCGACAGAATACCGTCGTCACCACTCTGCAACGGTATGTGCAGATAGGGGCAAAACTTCGAAGCTCGAGCCATGTGCTCGATGAGCCGGCTTTCGATGGTAGTGGGTTCGATCGAACTCAAGCGAATGCGCTCGAGCCCGTCGATTTGATCGAGCGCCTCCACAACATCACTCAACGTGCGACCACGGTCCTCGTACGTGCCAATATTGACCCCCGTAATAATCAACTCGCGGTGGCCTTCGGATGCGAGAATCTTCGCCTCGCGGACGATGTCGCTGAACTCTCGACTGCGCGCCGGCCCACGGCTCTTGGGGATTATGCAGAACGAGCACACAAAGCCGCAGCCTTCCTGCACCTTTAGGTTAGCTCGCGTGTGCAGAGGGTAGTAACCGGCACCTTCGATGCCAAAACTTTCGCGCGTGGCTTTCCCCCGAACCACGACGGGTTCGAGGAGCTTGTCCGGCGACGCAATTATCTCCGGTAAGCGCATCTTGTCCGATGTGCCAATGATGTAATCGAGGCCTTTGATCTCGCGTAGCTCTTCGGCGTCCGTTTGTGGATAACACCCCACGGCAGCTATGCAGGCGTCAGGATTTCTGCGAATGATCGAACGGACCAGTTGCCGGCATTTCGATGTCGCCTGCGACGTTAGATTACAAGTATTGATGATACACAGGTCGGCCTGGTCACTGTGCGCTACCCACTGGTAGCCCTGGTCGATGAATTGCCGCGCAAAAACCGCCGACTCCGCTTGGTTGAGGCGGCAACCCAACGTTTCGAATGCGACCTTGTAGCTCACGTCAAATCATCCTGGTTCCGCAACAGCGGCCTATGAAATATCGTCGTATCTTTTTTTTATTGAGTTGGTTAATCAACAGCGGTTTCTGAGAAAAACATGCGGCACCGCGAGCGGACTATAGCAAATCCGCGATCAAAAAGAAAGGCGGCTTTCAGCGATGGCCCGCGAGGTGATCCCAGCCCCTCGCCGCCA
>JAOTUR010000266.1 GCA_029863805.1 Candidatus Krumholzibacteriia bacterium
AGGGTTTCATCGATTTCGTAGATCGCACAGATATTCGGATGGTCGAGCGATGAGGCTGTTTTTACCTCGTGGATGAATTTCTTTTTAGCGGCTTCCAGCGTGGCCACGGCGAGAGGCAGAAACCTAAGCGCTACCGAGCGATCTAGGCGGGTTTCTTCCGCCTTGTAGACAACGCCCATACCTCCTTCGCCGAGCTTGTCGACGACTTTATAGTGGGATATGGTTTGACCGATCATCTCTCTCGTTCCGAGTCACCAAAGGTCGTAGCATTCAGAGATTTCTGATGATTCTAACCGATAAGAGGCAATGGGTCTTGCCGAATGAGCGTTGGACCAGCCCTGACTACGCGGAATGTGATGGTGATTATTGGAACAACACGAATGCCCCGCAACAGAACGTGTTGCAGGGCATTGAATTGAGAGCTGGCTCCCCGGATGCGACATTTCTCGAACAGCGGAGGCGTTTGTCGCCGCGTTACTCGCAGGTTGATTCCAATTTCCGGTGAGATGGGTGACGGGTCAGTCTGAGTCGAGCGCGTGAACGAGCTTCAAGCGATCGAGTAGCCCTCTAAACCGAGGATCCTCGTGAAGAGAGTCAAAGACAGAAGCTTGGGCGATGACGTGCGGTGTCGTCCGACCGGCCCGGCGTCTCAATCAACCGACCTGCTTCGCCAGTGGTAAATCACGGTAGCGCTTGCCGGTAACGCGATTGAGCGCTGCCGTCAGGGCGGGAGCAACCGGCGGCACTCCCGGCTCGCCCACACCCGAAGGCGGCAGGTTGGAGTGAATCAGCTCCACCCGCACCTCTGGCATCTCCTCGATTTGCAGCACCGGGTAGTCGTCGAAGTTGCCCTGGCGTACCACGCCGTCCTTCACCGTCACCTCGCCGTAGAGCGCAAAGCTCAGCCCGAACACAACCGCACCTTCGATCTGGGCGCGCACGGTGTCCGGGTTGACGATCGCACCGCAGTCGAGCGCGCAGTCGACCTGGTGTACCTTGACCTTGCCGTTGTCCACCGAGGCCTGCACCGCCATCGCGACGTACGTGAGAAAGCTGAAGTGCGACGCGAAGCCGTGACCCGCGCCGTTCGGCAACTTCTTACCCCACCCCGACAGCTCCGCCGCCGCCTCGATCACACGGGTGAGGCGCCCCGTGTCGAGACCGTACGGCCTGTCTCGCTCGGAGAACTCGACCGTGCGCGGCTCCCCGAGAAGCTCGAGCCGGTACGCAACCGGGTCCCTGCCGGCGAGTTCGGCGAGTTCGTTAATTGCGCAGTTGACAGCGTGCGCGTGAAATGTGTTGCACACCGAGCGCAGCCAGCCAATCCGCAGATCGGAGGCGAAGCCGCTCGCCTCGAGGGCCACGTTCGGAATGCGATACGGCATGTTTGTGAAGCCCTGACCGAGCTCGAACGGCGCCTGGGCAACGGCACCCGGCGTGAACGTGGAGGTGATGGTCGGGAACGCGGTGTGGTGGCGCCAGCCGGTGAGCTTTCCGGTTTCGTCGAGGCACGCCTCGACTTTCTGGCAGTACTGGGCGCGATAATAGCCGTACCGCACCTCGTCCTCGCGTGTCCACTGGAGCTTGACCGGCGTGCCTTCGAGTTTCTGCGCGATCTTCGCTGCCTCGAGGATGAAGTCAGGTTTCGCCTTGCGTCCGAAGGCGCCGCCGAGAAGCGTGACGTTCACGGTGACGTCGTCAAACTTCATCCCGAGGGCTCGGGCCACCAGGAAACGGGCCGTCTGCGGGTCCTGGGTCGGCGCCCAAACCTCCGCGTTGCCGTCCTTGACCAGAACCGTGGCCACCGGCGGTTCCATCGGGGCGTGCACCAGGTACGGACCGTGAAAATGTGCTTCGTGGACTTTCGCGGCACTGGCCTTGGCGGCCACGAAGTCGCCCTCGCTGCGAATCGCCCTGCCGCTACCATCGACCAGCTTCTGCAGAGCCTCCCGCGTTGCGTCGCTGTCCTCGCTGGCACTTCCCCTGTCCCACTCGATCTCGAGCTGCGCGCGTCCCTCCATCGCCGCCCAGGTGTTGTCGGCGACCACCGCGACGCCGCCGAACGTACGCATTGCCGTCGGTTGCGGATCGATGGCGAATACGTGCCGGACGCCTGGCACCTCCTTCGCTCTTGAGGCGTCGAACGATACCAGCTTGCCGCCGACGGTCGGCGGGCGCTCCAGGCTCGCGATGAGCAGGCCCGGCATCTCGATGTCGGCTCCGTATGTAGCCTGACCGGTGACGATGTCAGGCGCGTCGACTAGCTTCCGGTCCTTGCCGAGGATGGTCCACTCGGACGGAGGTTTGAGCTTCGGCTCGCGGGGCACATCGAGCTTGGCAGCGTCGCTCGCGAGCTCTCCGTAGCTCGCCCTGCGGTTGGAGCCGGTGTCGTGGACCACGCCTGCCTCGACGCGCAGAGAAGACTCTTCCACCCCCCAACGCTGGGCGGCCGCCCGGACCAACATCTCGCGCGCGGCGGCGCCCGCCTTGCGCAGATTGTCCCAGTTGAGGCGCACGGAAGCGCTACCGTCGGTGGTTTGGTTACCGTAACGCGGGTCACCGACAGCTTGCACGATCTCGACGTCCTCGAGCCGCACCTCGAGTTCCTCGGCGAGCAGCATGGGGAGCGCCGTGCGGATGCCCTGACCCATCTCCTGGCGGTGGGCAATCAGACGTATGTTACCGGTCTCTGGTATCTCGATGTAGACGCTCGGGTAAAAGACGTGGTTCGGCTCGTCGTCCGTCGAGAACGCGCCGATTAGCTCGGGCCGGAATCCGAGCACAAGGCTGGCAGCACCTGCGCCGACCGCGGCCTGCAGAAACCTGCGTCGGGTGATCTTGTGGATTGTCGGGCTCGTGTTTCGAGTGGTCTGACTCATCGCTCTGTCCTCATCTCGTTGGCGGCAGACTTGATCGCCGCACGAATCCGCCGGTAGGTGCCGCAACGACAGATGCAGTCCCGTAGGGTACTGTCGATGTCGGCGTCGCTCGGGTTGGTGTTGTTGGCGAGAAGTGCCGCGGCGCTCATGATCTGGCCTGCCTGGCAGTAGCCACACTGCGGGACGTTGTGGTCGAGCCACGCCTTCTGCAGCGGATGCTGCCCGGTATCGGACAGCCCCTCGATCGTGGTAACGCTCTTGCCCCTGACCCTGCCGATGCGGATCGTGCACGAGCGGCGAGCGACGCCGTCGACATGCACGGTGCACGCGCCGCAGCGGGCGATTCCGCAGCCGAACTTGGTTCCAGTGAAACCGAGAACGTCGCGAAGCGCCCAGAGGAGAGGCATGCGCTCGTCGACGTCGAGGGAATGCTCGATCCCGTTGACGGTGAGAGTGATGGACATTCGAGGACCTCCTTTGCGACGAGGCCGGCGCCCGTCGCGGGACGCGCCTCCATTGCGTCATTCTATCTTCTTAGCGCAACAACACCATCTTTCTCGTCAACACCTTGCCACCTGCTTTCAGGCGGCAAAGGAAGACGCCCGAGCTAACACGGCTTCCGTGATAGTTTGTGCCATCCCAGATGATTTCTTTGAAGCCTTCTTCGAGTGTGTCATTGATGAGCGTTTTGACCAATTTGCCTTCGATGTTGTAGATCGACAATGTAGCGAACGTTCTCTCAGCCAGTGTGAATGAGATTGTTGTCGTTGGATTGAAAGGATTGGGAAAATTCTGATATAGAGTGAACGTCACGGGTTGCGGGTCTCCGACGTACTGCAGAAGCACGTACTGCGGGTTGGAATACACTCCGTTCAAGCATACGTAAACGCCTTGGTTCTTCAGATCGTAGACGGCTGACCAAATCGTACCACCCTGGGTAACACTTTGAGATGTGTTCTGCAATATTCCCATGGCTTCCCCCCGATCGATGTCACCCGCCACGGCCTCCAGGGCATCGTAGGCCGTTCGGTATCTCCAGCACAGTGCTTTAAGAGACGACACCGGTTTATCATGAACGGGGATATTGGTGAGCACCTGCCACGCCGTGCTGCCCTCTTTGACTTGGAATGCGCCCTGATTGAACTCCAAGACCGCAGATCTGCCCCGCGCGTCCGCTACTAGTAGATGATGGGATATCGTCCCGACCCTGTTATCGAACACGTTGTAATTGTTCGCTATTGTGGCCGCTTCATCAATGTTCTTGGCTCCATCAAGGATTTTTCGAATTAGATGGGTGACAAAAATGGTCTCCTTGTTCGTATCAGGCGTGTAACTGATCGGATTCACATAAGCGAGCCCAGCCGCGAGACCGCATTCGTTAATGCCATCCGGCACGTAATAGACCGCTCGCAGTAAATTCAGCTTTGCTTCGAATGTCAGGTTGTCAAAATTCGTGGAGAGTCCGTATCCGAGGTCATTCATGCGTGTAAATGCAAGAGACGCATATCCTGCAGGGGGATCATAGTTGGTCAACAAAACTAAACAATGTGGATTGTCGAAGTTCCGGCCGAGATACGCACTGTCCGGGCCTGAAAAGGCCGAGAACAAGGTGCAGAAAGACGGCATCCAAGCCGGGTTTTCGGAACTGGCGCGGGTCCTGCCGTTCATGGATTGGTTAATGTCATCCAGGATGTCCGAGTAATCACCGTAATAATTCATGGTATACAAGTCGCCAGTCTTTTGTAAGCTGTTTATAGTGCTTACCGTGTCGACGCCGTCGACGACCGCGTCAAATTCCGCGTTGGTCGAGGAGGCAACACTTGCTTGACCCCTATCGATCGTGAATACGACAGAGAACACGGCCAGCAATGTTAGGAGTTTTCTCATCGGGTACCTCCCGGCGTTCAATGTTGCAACCGTCGGGATACGGACGCTCTTATCGTTCTGTGGGGAGATCGCTCATGGAATCAAGCCGCTGGCGCAGGGCGACAAAGCCCGGCGCATTAATCGCGAAGTACCGTGTCGTACGTTGATAGATGCCGTGGAGCGTCTCGCCGTCGGCGCCCGCGGACACACCGGTCTTGAGCGCGGCATAGCCAAGCTCGCACGCCAATCGCGCATGGTGGAGATAAGCGAGGTACGGGCTTGCGCTGCGCACAGCCTGCAGAACACGCTCACCGTCGGGTGAGAGCAG
>JAOTUR010000267.1 GCA_029863805.1 Candidatus Krumholzibacteriia bacterium
CAATCCCATCAAGGTTTCCCCCCCCTGACCGGCGGCGTGGAGAAACGGGACCAGAGCGGATAGCCGCCGTTCTTGAGCGCGATCCCCGGGACGCATCACCTGTGAGAGATCGGACAGGAAGGGCCAGCGCTCGAGCGATCGTATTCTTCCCGTCTCCAGCACCACCCCAGCGGTCTGCTCGCTGCGGTCGCCAAGTTCCCGAAGCTTGGCAAGGATCTTGGCGCGGGATCGGTCGGGGGCTGCGCCTTCGATCACAGTGCAAAGGCGCTCCAGCGCGCCGCGTACGCTGGCTGTGAACTCCGCCACGCCATCCCGAACACTCTCCGGCGTTTGAGAGCGATAGATCGTCTTGGCAAATACAGCTGGCTCCTTGACAAGCTGTGTGACATCCAGCCCCTCCGCGGCACGCAGTATCTCCACCAGAGGCGGCGGCACAAAGGTCGCCGCCATTCTCGGAAATTCCACGGGCCGCTCCACATCGAACCGTTGGTAGAGAGTCGCGATTTGAGCACGGTAAGCGATCTCTGCAGGTCCCAAAACGACAGCAAGGGGCTCAAAAGTATAATCCTGAACCAAATTGCGAAGTATGACCCCTGGTGAGCAGGTTTCGACACGGTCGGCGACGGCGTCAGCCAAGACAGGCAGTCGATCGGCCGAAACGCTTCTACGGCGACCATTTTCCACGATGAAAACTCCGGAATCCGCTCCCACTTTCAGTTGCGCGTGATAGCCCGAGTTTTCCAGCCGTTTTCCGTTTTTGGTCACCTCTTGCTTGACGTCGACCTCCTGCCGCGTGTACTCGGCAAAGAGCGATTTGGCGTATCGGCGGACTTCGGGCGATCTCCCGTCCACCACGGCGAATTCGCCGCCCAGGGCCCCGATGAGAATTGCCGCGCAAAGCTCTCCGTGATCCTTTGCGCTCGAGAAGGCGCTCTCGACCACATTGCGGACAGCGGCCTCGCCCGGTAGTTCCGACACAAAACCCGAGAGGTTGCCCCACATGTCACGAAGGGCATCGGTACCGATATCTCCGACGGGCATGCCCGTGTCGTGGGCGTGGGGAGAAATCGACGATGAGACCAGTGACAGCTGCCTCGTGATCAAACTGACATCGCGGATTTCCTGAAAATCGGTATCGTCCGCTCCGCACCAGTAGAGCGGGATACACGGTCGGTCGCTCTCCCGCTCTACCAGGCGGGCAAGGGCTACCGCCGTCGCGATCTTGTAGGCAGCGTATAGCGGCCCCCCCAGCGCACCAGGTTGCTGACCGGTAATCACGAAACGGGCCTCGCGTGTCCCGGCGCGATCGATCTGGTCGAGGATGCGCTGATGAGTACCCAGTCGCCCGCTCAATGCTGCAACGGACTCTGTGAGCTCACGCCACAGCACTTCCTGGTTGGCATCGAGGGTTCTCAGCGAACGTGGGCGCTGGTGGGACCATAGTTTGCCGCCGGATGGCAGCGTCTGCAGAAACGGAGGCTGCTCCACTGACGATGAAACGAAATCATGGAACAGCCGGTTCTTGACATCGAGCTGATCGAGATCAATGTTTGCAAACGCGTGAAACATGGAGATGACTCTCTGGCCCATCAGAGCCTTGGTTAGCACCGGGCTTCGTTCTGGCAAGAATCCGCACCAACGAGTACGGTCACGGCTTTTCACAAACGATGATGAGTCTGTCTGATACGCCGCTGACGAACGCGTTGCCGTGGTAATCACCAAAGATATCGATCACCTGGAACCCCACGCTACCAAACATGAGTAAGAGATCCTTCTTGCTATAAAGCCTCAGGCGCTCTTCGATCGATTCAGTCTTCTTGGTTTCCAGATCGCTTATCTTTGCGTGTTTGACAAGGTACTTGCCGTGGCCCTCGACCACACGACGCTCATGAATATCAAAACCCATCGACTGACGTCGCGTCTCGTCCAGTAATTTCGCCGAGATGCGCGTTGCATTGATAAAATCAAAAAGGAAAACCCCGGAAGGTTTGAGCACACGATGGACCTCTCTGAAGACCAGGAGGTTATCCGTATCCACTGAAAAGTAACCAAAACTGGTAAACATGTTGATTGCCGATCCAAAGCTGCCATGCGCAAAGGGTAGTTGCCTCATGTCGCCTTGAACGATGCGGCCTTCGTGCCCCCACTGTTGCACGGAGCTCCGCAACAGGTAGTGGGACAAATCGAGTCCATACGCCTCGTGCCCCGCATCGAGCAGGGTCTGCAGGTAACGGCCGTTGCCCGACGCGAGATCGAGAACCGGAGACTTTCCCTGAAGAAAATGCCCGAAGGTCTCTATTGCGAGTGCCGCCTCTTTGGTATCCCGGTGGCTGTACATTACTGTGTAAAAACGGTCAAAGGCGGCCTCGTACCACTCCATGTCGCCTCCCCGGGCGTGGGCCCTCACGCAGCATCTATACTTAGGATCGTGTCGGTACGAAAGTCGTCATTGCGTTCGAGATAACTTTCCGTGTAGTGCAACCCACGGCTTTCTTTCCGACTTTGTGCCGAACGAATTACCAACTCCCCGACGAGGATAATGTTGCGCAGCTCGAGCAGATCTTGAGTCAGACGGCATTTCCAGTAGAGTGCCTCAACGGTACTTTTAAGCTGGAGCATTCGCTCCCGCGCGATATCGAGCCGCGTATCGTTGCGCACGATGCCCACGTAATCCCACATGACCCTTCGCGACTCATCCCAGTCGTGATCTACAATGACCGACTCCGGTAACACCTCCGTGTGTTCCTCGTCCCACGGCAGCGCCTCGGGTATGGGTTCGTCGGTCAACCCGCTATCTGACAACAGATTATCCGCGGCACGGCGCGCGTAAACCACGGCTTCCAGTAACGAGTTGCTCGCCAGTCGATTGGCGCCGTGAAGCCCGCTGTGGCAAACTTCCCCCAGAGCAAAAAGACGGCTGAGCGAGGTCCGTCCGAACGCGTCCACATCCACGCCGCCACAGAAGTAATGTGTGGCGGGCACTACCGGGATGGGCGTGGCGGTGATGTCGATCCCCAGCTCGAAGCAACGCGTGTATATGTTGGGAAACCGTTGTTTGATGCGCCGGGCGTCGATGTGCGTCATATCCAGATACGCACATTTGGCACCCGCTATCTTCATCTCGCGGTCGATGGCTCGCGCTACAATGTCCCGCGGCGCTAGATCGCCCTTTGCATGGTAATCGGGCATGAACGCGTACCCGCCTTCCCTTCTCAGGATGCCACCCTCACCACGCAGGGTTTCGCTAAGCAAGAATGACTTTGCGTCCGGATGATAGAGGCAGGTGGGGTGGAACTGGACGAATTCCAAGTTTGCCACACGCGCACCCGCCCGGTATGCCATTGCGATGCCATCACCGGTTGCCACATCGGGATTCGACGTGTAGAGGTAGACCTTTCCCGCCCCACCGGTGGCCAGGACGGTGCGTCTGGCAACAAAAGCTTCGATTTGATTGTTGTCGGCTTCGAGGATGTAGGCACCATAGACGGTATCGGGCTTCCCGGACTGTCCCTTTTTCAGGTGTCGGTCCTTCAACAAACCCACTGCCATATGGTTCTGGAAGAATCTTATGTTCGGGTGCTCGATCGCACGTTGGATGAGGACCTTCTGAATCGCCCTCCCCGTCCAGTCCTTGCTGTGGACGATACGCCTCGCCGAGTGACCCCCTTCGCGACCAAGCGCCGGTCGACCGTTCTCAACGCTGAACTCGACACCTAGCTCGATCAGATCGCTGATTCGGTCGGGGCCGGCCCGTACGGCCATGTCGACCACGTCCCTGCGACACAGGCCGGCACCGCACTCCAACGTATCGCTGATGTGTAGCTCGAACGAGTCGTCGTCGCCAAGAACCGCCGCGATGCCGCCCTGCGCGAGGTTGGTGTTGGTGTCCGATCCCCCACGCTTGGTAACAACGTTTACGGTGCCTCGGTCAGCAACGGCGAGTGCACAAAAAAGTCCAGCTACACCGCTTCCGATGACCAGGAAATCGGACTGTTTCATAGTGGCTCTGGATCAAGAGGAGGCATGGGAAACAATGAGACCTAAGTGCTGGAGTTCACTATAAATAAAGGGCGTTACGAATGCAACACCTAATGGGCCCAACGATGCAGAATGCACTCTCGCGAACACGTCCGGTGGATCACGTTGGTTGTCGGTACCTATTTGCATTGTTTTTCGTATGATACGCCGTGTTTTCACGCCACCGTCTGGCATGTACATTGCGTACCGCAGGCTAAGATTCTTGGAATGGATCCTATCCCATTGAGGAGGTCGAATCGATGAAACCGAAGATCATAGTATTTGCCGGCCTAATCGCCATCGCCGGAGTTCTGCTGGGCAGTTGTCAAAACGAGGCCGAGGAACACCGCGCCGTGGTCACGATCGCTTCCATCAACGGCAATCAGCCCTATTTCAGCGACGTGCTCGAGCAGGGAGACACGCTGTGGGTCCCCCCGCTCAACGTGCTGCCCTTTACTTCTGACGACTTTGTTCGGGAGGACTGGATCACCGTCCTGTTCGACAACCGCCCCTACAGTCCGCTGCTAACCACGGGTCCGGGACTACCGCTCAGCGATTTCATAATTACGGACTACCGAGTAGAATGGCGCCGCACCGACGGTGGCGTAGGCGTACCACCCACATACTACGGCGCCACGAGTATCTCGGTGCCGTCGGGCGAACAGGTCTTTGGGGCTATCGTACTCGTGCCCTACGAAGTAAAGAATAGCCCGCTAATGTCAACCATCAACTACTTGGGGGCCACTTTCCCGGACGAATACCTGATGATTGCCACGTTGACCTTTTACGGGCACGAGGTTGGCGCGATGGATCGCGAATGGTCCTTTAGCGGCCAAATCAGCGTAAACTTCGCCGACCCGGTGGTTATAACGGAAAAGGACGAGTGAGACGACGGAAAAAAACCCCTTCTCCGGGATAGATCGATACCAGGATCTGAGAGACCCCATCTCTCACCTAAAAGCCGCGGGCGCCGCCCGCGGCTTTTCTATGAATGCGGGGATATCGACTCCCTGTGTGGTGAGTCGAAGACGGCCGACCAGTAGTCGATCAA
>JAOTUR010000268.1 GCA_029863805.1 Candidatus Krumholzibacteriia bacterium
ATAAATCCCGTCGTGCTGTGTTAATGAAGAGTATAGATGAAGTTACGACATTCGGCGATGAGAAGTAGGGAGTAAGATGCCGAGCAAACAAGAGTTGGGAGCGCGGCTCAAGCGTTTTAGGCTCAAGCGCAATCTCACACTGAAGGATGTGGAGCTCAAGGCAAAGGTGTCCGCGACTCACGTGTCCGAGATCGAGCGGGGCATGACGTCACCCACGGTGGGGGCGTTGACCAAAATCGCCCGGGCCATGGGGACTGAGCCGTCGTACTTCCTCAAGAGCGAAGTCTACCCACGTGTCTGCGTCGTCCGCAAGGGGAAGCGCAGGGTCCTTAGCTTTGACGGTTGGGGAGCAAAGATCGGCTGTCTATCCGATGGCACCGATCGCGCCAGGATGTCCTTTCTCGAAGTCGAACTGGAGCCGGGTCTCGGTCGTGGCATTGACCCGCTGACCCACGGTGGCGAGGAGCTGGTTCACATTGTCAAGGGGGTCGTTGAGATACATGTGGGCGCCGACCGGCACCTTCTCAAAGAAGGGGACAGCATTCACTTCCAGTCAAAGGAGCCCCATACCATAAGAAATATCGGTGACGGCCAGGCCAGGATACTATGGGTGGCGTCCCCACCGTTCTACCTCTAACCGCGTTGTGCGATAGAAAGCGACGACATGATCGACAAACCAAGACTGGGAAAGAGAATAAAACAGGTCCGCGAAAGCAAGCACCTCACGCTCAAAAACATCGAAGCCGCTGCGCGCATCTCTGCGACGCACATTTCCGAGATCGAGCGCGGAAAGACATCACCCACATTGGGGGCGTTGATTCGCATTGCTAGAGCTCTGGGCAAGGACCCGGCCTATTTCATCGAAGAGGAAGACCTGAGCGAGACGTCGATCGTGACGGTCGAGAATCGAATTCAGGAATCCATAGCGAACGCGGCAGGCACGATCGAGCGTTTGACATCGTCAATCCCAGGGGGGAGACTCCAAGGATGCATCGTTAGACTCAACGCGGGTAGAGCGTACCACGATGAAGCTCACAGCCACCACGGTGATGAGGCGATCATTGTGCTTTCCGGACAGGTGTTGTTCGAGATCGCGGGTGAAGAGCACCTCATCGAGACAGGCGATTCGATCTCTTATGGCGGGCGCCAGCCGCACTCGTTCGCAAATGCCTCCGCCCACGAGCCCGCCGAGTTGATGTGGGTGTGTACCGAACGCGGCGTTTCGTAGCCCTGGCGTTCGAAAGAATTGTCGATCACCCCGTGCGTATCATGCAACGGGGTTTTTTTGTTGACAGTTTTTTGGAGGTCTCGCACTATTTTCTGCAGCCGAATTTTTCGGCGGGCGGCGAATGGCACTCATCATGCTGGCGGAGGCTCGTCAATGGTTGACGAAGGCAGACCATCGGTCAAAGAACTGCTGTTCTTGCAGATCATCTCGATGTTTCAGGCCGCGGCCATGCAGCAGATGGGTAAGATTGTTGATCCGGTGAGCGGCGAGGTGTCAAGGGAACTCGAACAAGCAAAGGTGTCGATCGATATTCTCGATGTGATCAAAGAAAAGACCCAGGGCAATCTCACCGAGGCTGAGAAAGACTTCCTGGACAAGGTGCTGTTCGAGCTGCACATGAACTATGTGGACGAGGTAAAAAAACCGGCCGCGGATGAAACGGAGGAAAGAAAAGGGGTAGTCGATGACAACACCAGAGAACGGCATCCACCCGCCTCCGACGAGGACACCGGCGACAGCGCCCTGGCCGAGGATAGGAGGCCTGAGGCAGGAACGCCAAAAAAAAAGAAACGTAAATAGCAACAAGATCTTAGAGCAACCCTGAGTTAGAGGGTTGTAAACGACGAATTGTACGGTCTTTGCGTACCACGGCATGGCAAGGGCCGCAGAGCTACTCTGGCAGGAAGGGGAACGTCTCATGAGACGGGTTCTTGTTGGCATATGTGTGACTGTGGTCGTGTTGGCTGCGCTACCTGCTTATGCGGGTGTGGCGTATCGGGGGACAAAAGGTCTCATCCGAACGCGTTCAGCCGATACCATCGGCAAAGGCATGCTCCATTTCCAGCTGTCCGGTCAGTATTACCCATACAATGACTCGACGCTCACGCCGGGGCTGTTTTTACCGCCCAGCCCACCCAACGCCGCAGTGGTTGACTACCACTTCATCATATCGCGCGGTACACTCACCTACGGGCTGAACGAATACGTCGAGGTCAGCGCCAACCTCGAGGTTCGCAACTGGATCCGAAATCCGATCGAAGATGGCGGACACGACTTGGATGTTCACACCCGTGGTGGTATCGGCGATACCCAGGTTTCAGGCAAGGTCAGGTTGCCGATGCCAACGCAGCAGGTCCGGCTGGGGGCGTATGGTGAAGCCAGCTTTCCGACCGGTAATAAGGAACGTGGCTTTACGACCGATTCGAGGGATTTCTTGGTGTTGGGGCTGGCGACCTTCGACTTCACTGATCTGGAGGTATTTGTTCCCACGCGCCTGCATATCAACTCCGGGTACCAGTGGAACAGAAACGAGGAGAAGGGATACGGTCTCTTCTGGTCCGACTTCCCGGACTCGAGCGGGTTTGGCCCACCGGCTTACCCACCTGCGCCTGCGGACGATAACGCGTTCAACGATCAGTTCGTATTCAACGCAGCCGTCGAGTTTCCTGCGCCACAGGTGACGTTCTTTGTCGAGCTCGATTGGCAGCGGTATTTGAATGTGAGTCCCCTGCCAGCCAACATAAGCGAAAACACACTGACGCTCACACCCGGCGTTGCCATACCCTTCGCGGATGGGTTTGAAATAAAGGGAGCCGGCGACATCAATCTCAATAGCGGCGACGAGCCGTCGCTGGCGGGTCCGGCCGACTGGGGTGTGTGGTTTACCATTGCCAAATCCGGCGCGGTCATTCCACAGGATCAGGACGGCGACGGGATACCGGACGACGAGGATCAGTGCCCCGATCAGCCCGAGGATCTGGATGGACACCAGGATGGCGACGGTTGCCCCGATCCGGATAACGACGGCGATGGCATAGCTGATGGGGATGACAAGTGTCCTGATCTCGCGGAGGACGTGGACGGGTTCGAAGACCAGGACGGTTGTCCCGATCTGGACAACGACCAGGATGGTATACCCGACTCAAAGGATCGGTGCCCGAACGAACCCGAGGACTTCGACGGCGACAAAGACGACGATGGCTGTCCGGATCTGGTCAAGGACAGCGATAATGACGGGGTCCCCGATGATCTGGATCGCTGTCCGCTGCAAGCCGAAGACGTCGATGGTTTCCAAGATGAAGATGGCTGCCCCGATCTGGACAACGATCTGGATGGCATTCCCGACGCCGATGATAAGTGTGCCAACGCTCCGGAAACGTTCAACGGTTTTGAAGATGAAGATGGCTGCCCCGATGAGAGACCAATCGGGCAGCAATTCGTTCTTCAGGGCGTCACCTTCGAGAGTGGCAGCTCGGCGCTAACGCCCGATTCCTACCGAGTGCTCGATGAGGTCGTCCGCTCGCTCATGGCTTATCCGGAGGTTCGAGTGGAGATCCAGGGCTATACGGATAGCGTTGGCAAGGCGAGCGCGAACATGTCGTTGTCGCAGCGTCGTGCTGAATCGGTACGTCAGTATCTGGTCAATGCCGGTGTCGATCCCAGCAGATTGGTGGCCAAGGGATACGGTGAGGATAATCCCGTGTCGACCAACTCGACACCGGGCGGACGCGCACAGAACCGCCGGATAGAGTTCAAGCGATTGAACTAGAGTTGATAGTCGGCGGGGTAAGTTGGTGGTGGAAACCGTCGTCGTGTTGTACGCCCGAAGCTGGGTATGCTTCGTATGAACGTAGGGTGGGTGTCGCTCTGAGGCTCCCGGTCATCGCGCGCGTCTAAAGGTCAGAGCGCGCTGCGGAGGTCGCCTCGGAGCGACACTCACCCCCTTCAGCTACTCGCCCTGCTTGACTCGATCCCAGTAGCCGTCCATCTCCTCAAGATTCATGTCGTCCAGCCGGCGACCGTCTTCGGCGACCAACTTCTCCATAGCCAGGAATCGCTTGATGAACTTGGCATTAGCGCCAACCAGGGCTTTTTCAGCGTCGATGTTGAGAAACCGACTGAGGTTGAGCACCGAGAAAAACAAATCACCTATCTCGGCCGCTACAAGCCCCTCGCTCTTTTGATTGACGGCGGATTCGAGCTCGTCGATTTCCTCCCGGATTTTCTCGAGGATCCCCGACGTGTCATCCCAGTCAAAGCCAATCCTTGCTGCGCGTTTTTGAATCTTCTCCGCCCTACGCATGGGGGAAAGCGTGCCGGGTAGTTTTGAAAAGAGGTTGTCTCCATGCCCCTTACGCTTGTTTTCCTGGTCCTTAACCAGATTCCAGTGTGCAAGGCCCTCGTCTGTGGTGTTTGCGACGGCGTCGCCGAACACGTGGGGGTGCCGACGCTTGATTTTGTCGTATGTTAAAGACGTGATCTGATCCAGGGTAAAGTCGGGATATTCCTCCTGGATCAAGCGCAGGGCGAAGACCAGGACGAACACCACATCACCGAGCTCCTCGAGCACCTCCTCTCGGTCGTGCTCTTCGTAGGCCCACTGGAGCTCATAAGCCTCTTCGATGAGATCAGACAGGATATCGCCAGGCTTTTGAACACGGTCCCAGGGGCATCCGTTGTCCCCGCGGAGAACATCGATCAAATCAGAAAGCTTTCTCAATTCGTCGCCTTTCATACCGTAAATAGCATACTTTTATGAAGCGACCGAGACAAGCGCCGATTTCGGACTTGAAGAGGGAACCGTCGAGTATGTAAAATCAGTGTTTATGCCCAACGCGAAAGGCCCATCCCATGCTGGACAAGATTATTATCCGCGGCGCACGCGAACACAATCTCAAAAGTATCGATGTTGACATACCTCACGGCCAGCTAACCGTGGTCAGTGGCGTGTCGGGATCGGGCAAATCCAGCTTGGCGTTTGATACGCTCTACGCCGAGGGACAGAGGCGCTACATCGAATCACTGTCGACATATGCCAAGCAGTTCTTGGAACGAATTG
>JAOTUR010000270.1 GCA_029863805.1 Candidatus Krumholzibacteriia bacterium
CCGCGGCCCGCGTCAACGGATCGAGACTCTGGCCCGCCAGCGGTGCGGCTTCAATGATGGCCGGCGCGAGGGAGTCCGAGGCGTCCGCGTACTCCCGTTGCCAGTCGAGAGCGTCGCCGGCTGTGCGGGACTTCGTCCACGTTTGGCTCCGGTAATAGCCCACGTTCAACTTGTATCCAAAGCGCCCATCGGGTGTCACACCACCGTGGCGCAGGTCGCCCTTGAACGTGCTCAGCTCGCCGCCGGCCAACGTCAACTTCGTGCCTACCAGCTCACGAGCGGTGGGCGTTGTGATGTTGAGCACACCACTGAAGGCGTTGGCACCGTACAGCGCGGAGCCAGGGCCGCGCACCATCTCGATGCGACCGAGATCGTCTAGCGACGCGGACAGCGCGGGCCACTCTTGAGAACCGAGGAACGCGATGGCCAGGTCGCGGCCGTCCATGAGCACCAGCACCCGCCGATTGAGCGAGGAGTTGAAGCCCCGCACGTTCACATTGAAGTCGTTGACACCACTTTGCACCACGTCTGATCCGGGGAGCTTGGCAACGGCTAGAGGCGCCTGACCGGTTACCGCGAAGTCGCGCGCAACGGCCGGATCCACCACGGAGACTGCTGCGGGAGCCTCCACCACACGCTCAGGGGCGCGGGAGACACCCTCCACGACCACCTCGGACAAGGTCACCGGCTGCGGCTCGAGCGCGGCATCTGCGGTGGCCGTCTGGCCGGCGGTCACCGTCACCGCGACCTCGCGAGTCCGGTACCCGAGCCACGGCACGACGATTGTCCGCGGCCCGGCCGGGACCCGATTCAACGTGTAGCGGCCGTCTCGGTCGGTCACGGCGCTAATGCCCGTCCCCCGAACCGACACGATGAGTCCCCGGAGGGGGCCACCGTCATCGGCCTGCGTCACGGTACCCTGGACGGTTCCGGTCTCCTGCGCCGTGAGTGCCTGCGGGATTGCCAAGAAAATCACAATCGCTGTGAGACCTGCAACACACCGCAGAAAGCCCGATTGGCGAGAGATTGCCTCCATGCTGGCCCTCCTGATCGCGTTTACGGCGTAACTTCGATGGAAAGCGCCGCCAGTTGAGATCAACCTGACTGGGCAAAGATGCAGGAATTGACAGCGACCCGCGAGGGTAGACCGAGTGCCAACCACGGGCCTATGCCTGGAAGAATGGCGATTCGCCACCGGCGCAGAAAAGCGCGACGCCCTTCGCCTCAGGATTGACGTCTACCGCACGGAAAGCCTCGATCCTTCCAAGCGCCACCTCGAAATCGAGGCGCAGGTCAGAGGACGGCAGGTTGCGGATTCCCCTGATCCGCGCGTCGATTGCATCGCGGTAGCTCCCACGACCTGCCTCGTGGTTGATGTAGCAGCTGATCATCGAACTCTCTGACTCGCTCAAACTTGCGAGGTTTCTCAAGTGCATGCTCAGTTTCTCGAGATCCATGACTTTCTCTGAATTTCTATGGCGGTCTTATCCTCGAACTACGGAGTCAACCCAGGTTTTCGGGCTGCCGCACTTGCATGTTCATGCCCAATGGGTTCCTTCTTCTTCCGGTTCTTCCTCAGAATCGAGTGCGGCGAGGTGTTCCGGTGCGAAGAACCGCCCAACAATGAAGCGGATCGGAACCAGTAGGGCGATGAATAACGGAAACAGGAGGCCGAGCACGCTCGCCTTCACGATCCAAAGAACTGCCAAACACACAAATTGCAGAAGCGTGAACTTGTGAATGGTCGACTGAGGAACTTTGCGGACGTAATGCGTTGTGGGGTAGAGCGTAGAATCGATGAACCAGAGTTTCAAACGATCGAAAAACTGGTTCCCCACCATCGATACTACCCCCATGTAGAGAAACAGACCGTACAGCACGGCCATTGGCACGACTTTCAGCAACGGCAGGAATACCAACGACAGACCGATGAGCATGTGTATGGCAAGCGGCGTGATCCGGTTTTCCCGAACGTGGATTACCCGTTCTCGCGTCTCGCTACTCTTAGACACCACCTCCTCGACAGTCGCCAAACTCCGAACATGATTTAGCGAACGTACCGTCGCCGCCACAAGCCAGGGCAAACCAACCAGCGAGGACGCGCCAATCAAAAGACCCACGATGCCAAGGTCGAGGTGATAGGCTTCACCCTTCTGAAGCTTATGGTCGGGACTGTTGACCAATCGGGCGGTGATGTTCTGATCGAGGTATACGAGCACGGCCAAGAGAACAGCAGGCACAACGGTCGAAAGGCGGACCCACATAGGCGCATCGAAAGGATCAATCAGCCAGGATCGTCCACTTGTGGTGCCGAATGATTCCGGTGCCAGCAAAGCGTCTAGATACACTTCATGTAGCCATACGGCCACAAGCGTCATCGCGGTCAAGGCAATGGTGGGACCAAAGTCTGCCAGGAATTCGCGTATCCAGGGACGCAGATATCGGCTGCGTCGGAATCGTGACAGACTCATGGCCACATAGAAAGTCCCGAGCGCCAGCAATACGGACAGCAAGGCGGTGTCATGATGTTGCTTGACGTCAAGGTCGGCGTATATGTGCACCAGTGCTCTGATCGCCTCATAGATGAAGATGATGGAGATCAGCGCAGCGAAGATTTCGTCCGTGAAGCGAGTGAAATAGCGCATCAGGCAACTCGCATCCGTGGCTGCCAGCACGAGCAACAATAACGCCGTCCACAACCCTACCCAGGCATAAGTTGGGAGAAACGGAATCTGCAGGTCGATGCAGAGACGATACAGAGTGGCGGTAAATACGAGCAGCGGTCCGGTTCCACCCAAGATGATCAGCGGTTGCCCGGAGAAGAGGGCGTACACGATCCCGCAAACTGCCGATGCGACGAGCATCTCGACCACGCCAATCTGGTTGCCGGTGAGTTGTCCCATGATGCCGCCGAAGGTCACTGCCGGGGCCAAGCAGGCGAAGAAGAGAAAGAGCGTTGATGCCACGCACTTCGTGTGCAGGCCGTCACGAAAATCGCCGCCGTAGTGTGGCAGTCGCCGGCGGATGTCATCGATCCATCCGCCGAACAGCCGACCCGTGTATGGCAACGGTTGCGGTCTTGGCTCTTTTCGGGCTGTCGGCGGTGGCCCGATGCGAGCGCCAAACCGGTCGAGCGCAGCAAGGAGATCAAGCTGAGTGCGCGCCACGCGAGCGTCGTAGCGAAATTCGTCGTCCGCCATTAGCCGAGCGATATTTGCCAGCGTATCCAGGTGCTGGACCTGTGCTCCGGTCGGTCCCAGCAGCATGAACACGAATCGCGTTGGCACTCCGTCCGGTGCACCCAGGTTGATCGGATTGGACAATCGCACAAAAACGATGACCGGCTCACTGAACGCATTTAGATAGGTATGTGGCACAGCCATAGCATTTCCTATGGCTGTCGACACTTGCTGCTCGCGTTCAAGAAGCCTGGCTTCGACTTCATCTCTTCGCTCGGCAGGCAATACACCTCGCGCGATCACGAAATCCACCGCCCGATGAAGGATGGACGCCATGTCCCGCTCGTCGAGGTCCAAAAGAAACGACCCGTCGATCAACGCTTTGCGCAGGCGCTCCATAGGTCACCTTCGTCCAGTGGGCATTCCATGCCCACGGCGATCGCTCCTCCTTCGCTGTGGCCGAACACGATGCAGATGGCCTCGCCTGTTCGTCTGGAAGACGAGCATTCCGATTTCTGTTCTGTTGATCATGTCCAACACTCTCAAATGGAGTCCTGTTACCCCCTTGCCTTCCACCTCGCCGCAGTCCTCTCGCGTTCAAAGGCGTCAGACAGCGGGAAGTCCCGTTCTGGAAGACGGTGCCCGCGTGCCTTCGATCGGCAAATACTGTTCTCGATCAGGGTGATAGGCGAGGACCTGTCCGGTCTCAAACCTATAGACCCAACCGTGAATGTTGAGTTCCTTTCGGCCGTCAGCGAGCTCGTGAGCAGCGCATACCCGCTGGGGGCGCGACTCGAGTTGTTCAAGCTGATCCGAGGAGACTGGGAGCCGGTATCAGCTGAAGAGGTATTCGGCTGAAGCTGCAGCCCCACGTCGCGCCCTGCGGCGCTCGCTCACGCCGCGTCGAAGCCCGCCGTCCCGATTCACGCAGGTCCGGCAGCACCGAGCACACGGGTCACGAACGAACGTGCTCGTTGAAGAATGCGATGGTCCGCTCCCACGCCAGAGCGGCCGCCGCTTCATCGTACCGCGGCGTGGTGTCGTTATTGAATCCGTGCTGCGTGCCAGGATACAGGTGCCGCTGATAGTTCACCCCGGCTGCCTGCAGCGCACGCTCATAGTCGGGCCACCTCGCATTAATCCGCGGGTCGTGTTCGGCGGATTGCACCATAATCGGGCAGCGGATGTTCGGCACGTCCTCCAGATTGGGCGCTGACCCGTAGAACGGTACCCCGGCCGCCAGCTCCGTGCCGAGCCGAGTCGCGAGATAGTTCACCATCCCGCCCCCGTAGCAGAACCCAACCGCACCGATCCGGCCGGTGCACTCCGGCCGTCCCCGTAGAAACGCGGCGGCCGCGACGAAGTCCTCCTGGGTTTTCGCGCGGTCGAGTTGCCGGAACTGCTGACGAGCGTCGTCTTCGTTCCCCGGATAACCACCCAGGGGAAAGAGCGCGTCCGGCGCAAACGCCACGAAGTTGTCGAGAGCCAAGCGCCGAGCGATGTCCTCGATGTGAGGGTTGAGCCCCCGATTCTCGTGGATGACCAATATGCCCGGGAGTGGGCCGGTAGCGCCGGCAGGCGTGACGAAGTACCCTCGCCCACGTCCGTAGCCGTCCGGCGAATCGAACTCGATGTACTCCTGCTGAATCCGGGGATCCTCCGGTTTGACGACTTGGGCCTCGAGGAACTTGGGGCTCAGTTCATCGAGCAGCATCGCCGCGGTGACTCCACCAACAGCGAACTTCGCCGCCCGGTCGAGAAAGGTCCGACGATCGATCCCACCGTGGACGTAGGCGTCGAACAGGACAAGGAGTTCCTGGTCGTAGTCGTATGCGGTCTTGCGGGGCATGGGTCGCTCCTCAGA
>JAOTUR010000272.1 GCA_029863805.1 Candidatus Krumholzibacteriia bacterium
GCACGCCGGGTCGTCCGGGTCAAATCTGCCACATCCATTCCAGGCTTTCGTAAGCGACCAGCCTCTGCAACAACTGCTGGGCGAGGTCGGTCCGGTCAAAGCGAGACGGGAGAGCACGGCGCCAGACGGCATCGCGTTCTTTGACGCGGAGAATCGATCGCATCAGTTCGCGCTGTGGGGAAGATTTCTTTTTGTGCGGCAAAACGATCCCGCGTTCATCGAGCAGGCCAAGCGGCTGCTCGATGGACGACAGATATTTGCTCAGCTACGCCTGACCCAATCGACGCTCAGCCGTAGCTTTTTTCTTCCCTTTGTCATCGTCTACGGCATTATCCTTGCGCTGTCACTGGGCCTCGCGCTGTTCATGTCCGAGAGACTGTCGAGACCGATCCGGCAGTTGGCCGCGGGCGCCGATGTGGTGGCTCGAGGAGACTGGACATACCGACTGAAAATACGCACGGGAGGTGAAGTCGGCCAGCTGGTGGAAGCGTTCAACGGCATGGTGTCACGGCTCGACAGGCAAAAGCGACGTCTCGTGGACATGGAGCGAATGGCGGCGTGGCGGGACGTGGCACGGCATCTTGCCCACGAGATCAAGAACCCATTGCTCCCCATCCGTCTGACCATGCAGGAACTCAGGGATCAGTACCGAGGGGAAGACCCGCGATACGAGGAGATACTGGATGAATCAACCCGGGTGGTCGGTGATGAGCTCCATCATCTAACAAAACTGGTCAAGGAGTTCTCGTCGTTCGCCAGAATGCCGGATATCGAGCCGCGATGCGGGTCGTTGGAGCCTCTGGTGCGGGACGTGGCGAAGCTCTACCCACAGCTGTCGGTTGTCGTGCACAGCGCGCCGGGTCTGCCCGAGTTTCCTTTTGACGCGGACCAAATGCGAGGCGTCCTGGTCAATCTGTTCGATAACGCGGCCTCCGTGCTACCCGACCCGGCAGAGGGCGAGATACGGATCATCATGGGGCGGCAGGATGAGGAGCTGCTGGTCACTTTTTCGGACAACGGCCCCGGAATCGCCCATGAACACCTGCCCAGAATTTTTGACCCGTACTTTACCACGCGTGAGGAAGGCACCGGGCTGGGGCTGGCCATGGTCAAGAACGTTGTACTCCTTCACGGCGGCGCCATCGATGTGAAGAGTACTTTGGGGCAAGGGACAACATTCACCATCGCGCTACCCTTGTCCGGGCCGGGTGCGATCAAGAACCTATCGAGGAGAAATCAGCATGACGGGTCGTGTTCTGATCATCGATGACGAGAAAAATATTCGTAAAACGGTTGAGATGATCCATCGTAATGCCGGTTGGCAGGCCGCGTCGGCGGCAAACGGCACAGAGGCCCTTGCCCAACTGGAGCATACACGTTTTGATATTGTCTATTTGGATCTGGTCATGCCGGAGAAGGACGGCATCGAGATACTGCGGGACATCAAAGAGAGGTGGCCCGACCAACTCGTGGTCATTCTCACCGGTAACGCAACCATCGAGCGTGCCGTGGGTGCCACAAAGCTGGGGGCGTTTGATTTTCTCGAAAAAGACTGTGGCAAGGAGAAGATCCTTCTCACATCAAAGAACGCACTCGAATACCGTTCGTTGACCGAGGAAAACCGTATGCTGCGCACTCGCATTGCGGGCAGGAGGGTTCTGCTGGGGAGCAGCCGCGTGATGCAGAACATTGCCGAACAGTTGAGCAAGGTAGCACCGTCGAACGCTCGCGTGTTGATACTCGGCGAGTCAGGCACGGGTAAGGAGCTCATCGCCCAGGCGATCCACGACCGCAGCCAGCGATCCGCCGGGCCGTTCATAAAAGTGAACTGTGCGGCCATTCCCGAGGAGCTCATCGAGGCCGAGCTTTTCGGCAGCGTCAAGGGCGCCTTCACCGGGGCGGAAACCCGTGAGGGCAAGTTTCAGGCGGCGCACGGGGGCACGCTTCTTCTCGACGAAATCGGCGACATGAGCCTGCGGGTTCAGACCAAAGTGTTGCGAACGCTGCAGGAGGGCGAGATCTCGAAAGTCGGTAGCAATCAGACCATACGGGTGGACGTTCGCATCATCGCGGCCACCAACAAGAACCTGGGCGAAGAGGTTGCAAAGGGAACCTTTCGTGAGGATCTCTACTTTCGCCTCAACGTCGTGCCGATCGTCGCCCCGCCCCTACGTGAGCACGCCGAGGACATTCCACTTCTCGCCAAGGCGTTCGTCGAGGAATACTGCGAGGAGAATGGAGTTCCTTCAAAAAAACTCGACGACCCTGTGGTCGAGATCCTCAAGCGCTACCCATGGCCGGGCAACGTCCGCGAGCTTCGCAATCAGATAGAGCGTCTCGTCATCATGTCACCGGGCCGGACCATTCGTATCGCTGATCTCAGCGCGGAGATTCGTATGGGACCTGCATCCTTCGCGACAGCGGAGGGGATGTACCCGCCGCATCCGTCACTGCAGACCAGCGCCGCACAATTCGCTCCCTCGCATTCGACGCCAATTACCGGTTCTTTGCAGGATGCCAAGAGGACCTTCGAGCGCACTATGATTCTTCATGCGCTCCACGAGAACGATTGGAACATTTCGCGTGCCGCGCAGCAACTGGGACTCGAGAGGACTAATCTTCACAAAAAGATAAGGCAGTTAAACCTGAGGAAAGACAGTAAGTGAATTCGTTTCACACCTGTGACATAACGGCACCGGGGGCGCCTTCCAGCTCAAGCCCAGCGAGCATGGATAATTGCCTGTCAGGCTGGCGAGTTAGCCGATTTTTTGTCCGTGTCGTCCACGCTGGCATGGTTGTTGGAATACCTCGAACAGGGTGGTGGGTATCGTGAGTCGGTCGAATCAACCTGTGTACAGAGGTGAGTCCGATGTTAGTCATTAAGGAAAAACACATTCCTGCGAATACGACGGCGCTGCTTGGCGGCATCGGTTTGTTGCTATTTGGGCTTGTAACCCTGGTTGCGCCGGCGATGGCCCACGACATCACGCCCGAGCGTGGTTTTTATGTGGGTGCCCGCGTCGTTGGTTCTGGTCTCGATCTAGATCAGACTCGTCAGGATCTTCGCATTGACGACGACGGCGGTGGTATCGTCTTTGACCTGGGCTACGGGTTTAACGAGGTGTTCTCTCTCGAGATCTCGCTCGGTGGCCTCAAGTATGACACGACGGTTCCGGATGTGACATCGGGTCTGGGTACCCTGCAGATCGTCACCCGCTATCGGTTTCTCCCCCACCAGGCTTTTCGTCCCTATGTCAAGGGTGGACTCGCTGGCTACACCTTCAGACTGGAACAGGGTTCCGATGAGGCGACGTTTGGTGGCGGGGGGCTGACATTTGGCGGCGGGGCCGACTATTTCTTCACCAGTCGCTTTGCGATGGGGATCGATTTGATGCACAACGTGTTCGAGTTCGAAGACTTTGACGTCGACCCCGACAACATACTTCTGGGGACAGGAATCGATGACGACGCATCGATGACCTGGATTGGTCTCTCCGCCTTGTTACACTTCTAGTTGTTCCCTGTCGTGCTGCGGTGGTCGTCGGGTGTCGCTCGGCGGCCACACCTGTGATTAATGGTCACGCTAATGCGCATACCGCCAACCCCATAACTAGCTTTACTGCAAGACATTACAAAATCACGCAGTGGCATGCTCCCTGCTTTTACCTGGAAGCGGTGACATCAGTAACCCGGGGACAAGCCCCGAAAGCGAAGGAGGTAGAAGCAATGTTGACAAGCAGAATTCTACAAACGGCTCTGAGCCTGGTCCTGGTCGCCGGCCTCTTGTCGGTCGCCGCCTGCTCCGGCGACAACAACCCGGTAAGCGGGGTTACCGCATCCGCTCCACCGGAGCTTCCAGACGTGTCGACAATGGCGATGGACTTGTCATTCTTCGGTCTCGACGGTATGAATCCCTCGGTGGCCAAGAACATGGACACCGACGCCATGCTGGCGGCCGCCGGCACGAAAGCCAACTGGATAAACGCCGTGATCCGCGTACTCTTTGTGCAACTGCTGTTTTATGACGCGTTCGAGGAGCCGGTAGGGGCGTTCGCGCTCGCCGTACATTCGATCCCGCAGAAGCAACCCGATGACTCGTGGCTGTGGACCTACATCTTCGTCGAGGATACGATCGAATACAATATATTCCTCTTCGGCAAGGTCGTGAGTGACCACGTGGAGTGGCGGATGGAGGTATCGAGCAACAACCCTGATCTCATGCTCGACCATTTCGTGTGGTTCGACGGCGAGAGTATGCTCGATGACAGCTCAGGGTACTGGCAGTTTTACGCGCCCGTCTCTGCGACGACGATGTCTGCGGCGATGCGGGCAGCGCCCCAGACCGAGGGCGTACCCTCGGTGCGAATCCACTGGGAGAACTTGGGGCCACGAACACACCGGCTGACGGTGCTCGTAAACCAAGTCGGAAATGCCGATGAGGGTGATCGGCTCGAGTTCTACGCATCGCCAACGGTGAGTTGGATCACCCACCATGACCAGGATCTGCAGTTGGATAGCGAGATCAGGTGGTATGCGGACGGCTCCGGCAGCATTAGCGTGCCGGACTACAACGACGGCCAGACAGCCTGTTGGGACGCGAGGCAAGAGGACACCGTGTGTCCGTGACACGTTGCACCGTCACCCGATGGCAGTGGAGCAGCCCCCTTTCCGGGGCTGCTCTTTCTTTTTGGCACCGTGGTGAGGGCGGTGAGCGGACTGGCCACCAGGCGAATTCGACCGTGCGTTCCCACGGCGCTCATGCTACCATCGCGGTAAGCGTAGCGAATCCGATCGCAGTTCGCCTTTGGTTCGTCGGCCGACGCGACCGGTGACGAGTTCGTAAAAGGAGTAACCTCGTGGATATTCACCAGAGTCTCAAGCGAATCCTACAATCGGAAGACATCTTTGGCAAGGCCTTCTACGAGGTTTTCTTCGAGCGCTGCCCGCAGGCGGCCCAGTATTTTGAGGGCACCAATATGCACCGCCAGGAACTGATGGTGACCATGGCGCTGAACCTTGTCAAA
>JAOTUR010000271.1 GCA_029863805.1 Candidatus Krumholzibacteriia bacterium
GTGGTAAACATGGTCTCTTTTTTAGGGGAAGAAACGAGGCCGTCATCGATGTGTTTCCCAACCTGATCGTCGATCCCAATAGTGCGGAGCCCACGCTGGTCGACAGTGATACCATGCGCTTCTACCCCGACCAGGAACTCGCCATCGCCTCTGGGCGAGTGAAGATTTTGAAGGGCATCACCGTGACCCAGTGCGACTCGGCCGTCGTGGTCGATCGCGAAAAACGTGTCGAACTCTATGGTAACCCCTTGGCTCAGCAAGACAACTTGTCGATGCGGGCAAAACGGATGTTCCTTTATTATGACGATGAGGAAGTAAATAAGATTGGCCTCTTGGGCGACGCGGTCATTCGCGAGACTGCGAAAGACACGCTGATCGTAGATCGAGATAGCTGGGTCCAGGGCGACTCGATGGATCTCTACCTGCGCAATAACCGCGTGGATTCGATGAGCGTTATTGGTCAAGCGGTCAGCGAATATTACCCGAGGAGCGTAGACCGTGTGGAAGCTAGTTTTGCGCGTGGCAACCGGATGTTTTTCGTTTTCGACAAGGACTCGCTGTCATCAGTGAGAATCACGGGTGAAGCCGATGGTGTCTACCGCCACATCAACTTGGGACCAAGAGAGACAGCTGATTCGCTGCGATCGCTCGTCGATACGACGCTCACGTATGTGCCTTTCGAACAACGGGCTGAGAAGATCGTGTATTCGGCCGACTCAGTCGTATACTACGCACGGGAAAGGGATATGGTGCTCGTTGGCACCGCCAAGGTTGACTACAGCGACAGGACGCTCCTCGCCAAATACATCAAGTACAATTCCAATCTGCAGCTGATGGACGCCACAGGATCACCGGTGCTGATCGAGGGCGTCGACAAACTGCATGGCACGCAGATGGGATACGATCTGGACTCGGGAGTCGGTCTGGTCAAGGAAGGCACGACGAAGTTTATGGAAGGGTACTACCAGGGGGAGGATATCGCAAAGGTGGGGGAGAACGTCCTAAAAGTGTGGAATTCCACATATACGACGTGCGACCAGGCGGTACCTCACTACCATTTCTCGAGCAATCAGATGAAGGTGTACTTGGACGACAAAGTGGTGACAGGTCCGATAGTGCTCTATATCGGTCAAACGCCGATCGCCGCACTTCCCTTCTTCGCGCAAAACATCCGGCGCGGGCGACGGTCGGGCATCCTTCGGCCGGATTTTGAGTTTGGCTTCACGAGTCGTTCGGGACGATTCATCCGTAACGTCGGGTACTACTGGGCGACCAACGATTACACCGACTTCACTTTCACCGGCGATTTCAATGAAGACTCGCGACTTCAGTTGCGGGTCGACAACCAATACCGGCTGCGGTATCACTTCAACGGCGGCTTTAACTACAGGTTTCTTCGCAGGCTAAGTAGAAACGTTGGGGAACCGAACAAAGAATGGACGATCGCTTCCAGGCACAGTCAGACCTTTGCCAACGGATACAAGTTGAACGCAAACTTGAGTTTCGTCAGTAGTGACGCGGCGCCGCGCGAGGTTAACAATATCGATGAGGTTCGCGATGTAATCAACCGCAACATCCGTTCGACCGCCTCGCTGAGTAAGACCTGGGAAGGTATCATCGGGTTTTCTGGGTCCGCGACCCGGCAGCAGAATTTGGACGTACGCGAACCTGGAGGTGTGCGGGTGAACACGACACTGCCGGATATTCGACTGTCGATTCCTTCGCGGACACTTTACTTTGGCAGCCGCAGCGCGAGGGGTGACAAGTCGTTCTGGCAAGAACTGCTCGACGGCATCCGCTACTCTCCCGGCGTGGATTTTCGACGAACCGTGGTCGAGCGTCGGGTCAATTCACCTTTTGCCGTGACCCCCCCGGCGGACTCGATTCCACTACCGATGGTAGACCCAATCGAAATCATCGAGACCATTAGCAGCAACCAATCGCTCAGTTTTTCGAGCCCGGCGAAGGTCGGATTCATCAACATCTCCCCCTCTTTGTCTGCGCGCAACAACTACACGAGAACCGTAACCAAAGCGGATGAGTATCTTGACGCCGATACCACGCTGGTGCAAGCAAGTCGCATCGTCGCCTCCGATGACCAGTTCAGCTGGAATGTGGGCGGTAACGCCAGCACCAATTTCTATGGCACGTTTTATCCAAAAATGGGTGTGGTCACCGGTCTCCGACACAAGATCTCGCCGTCAGTGAGCTACACGTTTCAGCCCGCTCAGAATAATCGGCCCAGAAGCCAGCGTTTTTCGGTCGGTTTGTCGAACTCGCTCGATCTCAAGGTCAAGGGCGACGAGTCCGATCAGGAGCGTAAGCTCTCTAACGTGGTTCTGTGGTCGCTTCGCTCGAGCTACAACCCGGACGCACCGAGTGGGCAAGGTTGGAGCACCGTAGGCAGCAACTTCAACACACAATTATATGGCTTGAGCATCTCGGTGAATAACAGCATTGATCCATACGCGTGGGAAGTAACAACCACACAGGTGACATCGGGGCTTACCTTGCGGGGGACGCACGGACTTGGATCGGCGGAAGAGGCGACCGCGGTTAGACGCAATCCCTTGGCGTCGGACACGACAGAGACGGTACTCGATGAGACCAGTGATGTGCCCGATGAGCGACGCGACCGAGAGGCAAAAGGCTTGCCATGGTCGCTCCGAGCTCAGCTGAGCTACTCCAAGTCAAGAAACTTTGATCCGTTGTCGACGTTGAACCTGGGTGGCAGCATCAACCTCACGCAATCATGGAGGGTCACTTATAATACCAGTTACAACGTGGAGGAACGTCGCACTTTCGGACAGAATTACGCGATTCATCGTGATCTTCATTGCTGGGAGATGTCCCTCTCCCGGCAACAACTCGCCGACGAATGGGAGTTCTACTTCAAGATTACACTCAAAGCGCATCCGGAGATCTACGCCGAGCAAGGCCCACGAGGTCTTGCAGGAGGCGGGGGCCTTCCCGGGCAATTTGGTTATTGATTGCCTTGCATCACCGCTTTCTCACCTTCTATTTTCTTGACCTTGGGAATTTGCCTTTCCCATGCGAAAAAACCGCGAATATTTGTTGACAGGATTTTTGGTGCTGGCTAAAGTGCCGATAACGATAGGAAGGAGGTGATTCTGTGAACAAAACGGAACTAGTCGAAAAAGTCGCGGCCAAGACCGGGCTCACGCTCAAGGACTCAAAGGTTGTGGTCGACGCGATCTTTAGCACCGTCCCCAAAGAAGGCATCATCGCATCCGAGCTAAACGCTGGACGCAAAGTCCAGATCACAGGTTTTGGGACATTTCAGGTTCGAAAGAGAAAAAAGCGTGAGGGTAGAAACCCTCAGACGGGCGAACCCATCCAGATTCCAGCATCTCGTTTTCCTGCGTTTTCATCTGGCCGGGCGCTCAGGGAGCGGATCCGCAAGTAATGCAAGGTTGCTCGCGGGAACAAGATAGAGGCGGGGCCCTGTGGCCCCGCTCTTTTTTTCTTTACCAACTGCAGGCTAATTATTTATATTTGAAAAGGTTACAACGAACATGTAGCGGTCGGGCTGGCAGGTCCCGTGCCACGCCTGTACACGCGTTGGGGAAATCGTTTTGAGAAGGATACTCCTTTTAATAACTATTCCGTTGTGTTTTCACAACGCTGGGTTTGCAGCCACGTCGGCCGAGAGTTTTCTCATCCCCGGTGTGGATTTCTCTAAATTGGATCTCCAGGAAGGAGCCTGGTGCCGGTATGTCGTCGTTGATGAGGCGCTCGGCCAGATTGATTCCAGCGAGATCTATATCGGGGTTCCCTCGCGTGAGATGACTTCCCGGGGTGAAGCTTTTTGGGTTGAGATCGAGACCCGACCGGTGGGTGGGTCGTTCGGTGAGGCGGACGTGCTAAAACTGCTGGTTTTGGAGAAGATCAGGGCTTTTGACTCCGGGGATTCGCTTGGCGATTATGTTGTCAAACTGTATAATAGAACAGGTGACCGGCCGCCGCGGGAGGAGGACCCCAAACGTTTTAAACGGTTCTCCCAGGTCATCCCGACGACGGATTCTTCTTGGGTGTCCACCCCGGACGTGCTAGAGGGTGCGACGGGGAGTGAGTTATCCTGTGTGAAGAAGAAACGGACCGTCCGCGACGATAGGGAGGTTGTGACGGGCAAGGTCAGACTGATCAAAAAGGCTAGGGATGACTTCGCCGTGTGGTTTTGTGACGATATCCCGGTCTTCCACCTCGCGAAATGCGAGATCGTTCGTGTCCGTGAGACGGAAACCCTTCCCAAGATTACCGGCGTACCCAATCTGGGCAAGAAGGTTGCAACAACGACCGCCGCGTTGGTGGCGTTTGGATTCGATGCTACGCCGATCTTGTCGGTTGAACGATAGAGCCACGAAAGGCAGAAAGGAAGGGATGCTCGGATGTCTGAGCTACGTGTGCTTTTCGTTATCGGCCTTATCGGGTGTTTTGCTAGTCCGCTAAGTGCCGACGTTCGAGCGACCCCACCCGCCAAAATCAACGTCTCCAAAGTCAAGAACGTCCCCAAGCAGAGGATCTATATTCGCTGCGATGGGGCGAGTGAGGCCGAGACGATCGCGTTTCGGAGACGCCTGTTTGACCTGGGAGCCGAGAAGGTCAATTTTTTTGTGCCATCGCTTATCGTCTGCGAGGTCCCGCTGGCTGTGGATCCGGCGCAGATGATCGATGATCCGCGCTTTTCGTATGTTGAAGAATCTCGGCTCGATGATGGTACGGCAACCGGTGTAGGAGAAGAAGTGCGACGCGTACGGCAGAGCTACGCGCTCGCTCGCGCCCTGGCCAGCGACGAGGTCCCTCCCCCTGCCATCGATGATTTCGAGGATAGAGTCCTCATGGTTCCGCCCGAGATCGTCGAGCGGTCCAGGCGGTTTCCCGGCTCGCGTTCATCGGAAGCGACGCTAGAGAGGTCGATCGTCCAGAACGCCGAATTTTTGATCGGGGACGTTCTCATCCGACTGGTTTTTCCGGAGAGTCGCCCGGGAGGTGAAGGTAACGAG
>JAOTUR010000273.1 GCA_029863805.1 Candidatus Krumholzibacteriia bacterium
GAAGTTGTTTCAACACATCGTGACTCTGCTTACGATCGACAACGACAACGAGGTCGCCGTACGAGTCATCCTCGTTCAGTATCGCGCCGGGGAGTCGCTGTTTGATCCCGTCGACGATTGTTGTGAGCCGTTCGCGTTCTTGATTGGACATGTCTATCAGCGTGTCGGATTGCTATCGATCTTTGCCTGCAGTTTTACGATGGCGTCGAGGACCGCGTCCGGGCGCGGGGGACATCCAGGGATGAACACGTCGACGGGAATGATCTGATCGATTCCCTGTACGGTTGCGTAGTTGTCGTAAAAACCACCCGAACACGCGCACGCACCCATGGAGATGACCCACTTGGGATCGGCCATTTGTTCGTGGATTCGCTTGAGGACCGGGCCCATCTTATAATTGATGGTCCCCGCAACGATCATCAGGTCAGACTGTCGCGGGGAGAACCTCACCAGCTCGGCCCCGAATCTTGAGATATCGAATACACTCGACACGACCCCCATGAACTCGATTGCGCAGCAGGCGGTCCCAAACGGCAGCGGCCACAACGAGTTCTTTCTGCCCCACTTGATTACCTCTTCGACACGCGTGGTGATGAGCCCGGTCTCGTGCTTGGTCATAGTAGTGCCTTTTACTCCCATTCCAGCGCTCCTTTTTTCCACACGTAGAACAACCCCAACAGCAGGATCAGCAGAAAGACAGCCATCTCGATGAATCCAAATAGGCCGAGCTTTCGAAATAATACGGCCCACGGGAAGATAAATATGGTCTCGACATCAAAAATGAGAAACAGAAGCGCGACCAAAAAGAACTTCACCGAAAATCGCCCGCGGGCAGCCCCTATGGGGTCAATTCCGCATTCGAATGGCAAATGTTTGGTGGTGGTCGGCTTGGTCGGGCCAGTAAGCGCCGCAATCGCTATCATGGCCGCCGGTATGGCCACCGAAAGCAGGAGCAGAAAGAGGAGTGAAGAGTACTTTGCGGCGAGAGGCATGGGACCCTGCGTGCTCCATTGGCGCGTACAGGCGTGCCGCACCCGGAGCTCGTCCCAGCGCGGCATTGTGTAACGTTTCACAAGGATTTCTTCGACCAATTTAGCCGTATTTTGTTGGAGTGTCAAGGGCTTTCGGGAATCGCCCAATGGCGGGCTCGCACGTTCGCGGAGACCGTACACAGGACCATGCGTCCGCTGCTCGTTGCCGTAGCGCCCACGCGAGGTCGCCTTAACGGCGTGGAGGTTCGATCGACGGCTATTGCCAAGCATCACCCGAAAGCCCTCGATTTTTCAGTAGGTTCCGTGATACGATGCCAGTTTGAGGCCGGCATCTACGCGCCGCTCCGCGTTCAGACATGTCTTCTTTTCGCAAACTTGGCATCTTTGTGAGGATCCCCGAGCCGGGGCGTGTTAAGACACGGCTTGTGCCGCCGCTTTCGGCTGAAGGTGCGTGCGATCTCTACGACGCGTTTCTACGCGACCTCTTTGCCCGAGTCGACAAACTCAAGAAAGTGGCGGTGACGGTTTTCTACTCCGGCGATACGCCTGACGCCTTAAGGGCATTCGCCCCCAAGCGATTCCGGCTCGAAGCGCAAAAGGGCCAGGGGCTGGGGGAACGTCTCCACAATGCCTTCGGTCATTTACTCGACAGCGATCGCAGCATGGCGGTGGTGATCGGCTCCGACAGTCCGGACCTTCCTCTGACTTTTATCAAACGCGCTTTTCTAAAATTAAAACACAAGGACATCGTTCTCGGGCCGACGTCGGACGGTGGCTACTACTTGATTGGTCTCAAAAAACTGCTGCCGGCCGTATTGGAGAACATTACTTGGGGCACGGCAAGCGTCCTCGAGGAAACGCTCGAACGTGTTCGCGAACACTCCCTGAGCTGCTCGCTTCTGCCCTTGTGGTATGATGTCGACGACGTGCATTCGCTGGCTTTACTAAGAACGATGCTTCTCGGCAGGCGAATCGAACGCAGTGACCGGTTGTGGCGAACCGAGCGCATTATGGAAGAGATCTTCTTGCATGACACAACCAACCCGTAGGCTCCCGAACCCGTGTTCTTTCCGCTCAAGGACATAAACCCCACTCAGAGGTTTCCCCTAGTCACCATCGGCCTCATACTGAGCAATGTGATTGTGTTTGTTTACGAGCTTTCTCTGGGCATGCAGCTGGACGCGTTCATCGCCGCTTACGGGGCAATACCGTACGAGTTGACCCATGGGGTGGATCTCGTCGGGCGGGATCCGGCCAATCCGATCATTCACACCAAGGGTCCTCCCATTCACTACCTTACCGTGTTTTCCTCTATGTTCATTCACGGGGGCTTTCTTCACCTTTTTGGCAACATGCTTTATCTGTGGATTTTTGGCAACAACATCGAGGACGTTCTCGGCCCGGCAAAATTTCTGTTGTTCTACGTCGCCTGCGGGCTGATCGCCGCGCTGGCCCACGTCATCATGCAGCCCGGTTCGACGATCCCCACCGTCGGAGCGAGTGGCGCCGTCTCGGGGGTGCTTGGTGCATACCTGATCGCATATCCCCGCGCGCGTGTTCTGACGCTGGTCTTCGTGGTGTTCTTCGTGCGGGTGATGTTGGTACCGGCTGGCGTGTTGCTCGTGTTCTGGTTCGCCATCCAGATGTTCAGTGGTTTCTCGTCGCTCGGATTGCGCGGAGGCGGCGTGGCATGGTTCGCTCACATCGGCGGCTTCCTGGCGGGAATCGGCCTCATCAAACTCATGGCGGGACACCGATTGGCGTCGTGCGGCCGCGAGGATGACCGGTAGAGCAGTCGGGGGGAAACCAAGCCCAGCGCATCACCCATCCCCTGGCTTCAAAGAAGATATTGCGGGGGCGTGTTGGGAGCATAGCGAACCGCGCCGTCCAGGTGGCTCACGTCGTTTAGCACCTCGATCCGCGGCTCGTTCATGGGAAACATCACTTTGGTGATCGAGCAGTTGCGAATTTTGAACCGCCACAGATCATCCAGGCTCAATCCCAAGAGACTCGTCATGTAGGTACAGATCACGCCACCATGGGCGACGATCAGAACACTGGCATTCTCGTGAATCGATCTAATGCCATTTATCTCTCTGGTTATTCGCCTGCGGAACCCACGCAGTGTCTCGGCACCCTTGATTCTAACTTTGGACGGCCTGCGGAACCACAGTTCCGTTTCCGCGGGCAATCGCCGCTTCAATTCGGCCGCCTCGACACCTTCCCATTCACCGAGGTTGATCTCGCGTAGATTGGGTCGCTCTTCTACTTGCAAACGATGGCCGAGCGCGATGCGAGCTGTATCCACCGCGCGAGTGGCCGTGCTCGTATACGCGACGTCGATCCTCTCCAGGTCGAGCCTCAGCCGCAACCGATCGGATTGTTCGCGACCCAGTTCGCTCAAATCGCAGTCTTTAAAACCCTGGATGATTCCATCCCGGTTCCATTCCGATTCACCGTGGCGAATCAGCATCAGTCGTTGCATAGTAGTCGCCCAAACTGCCTAGTTGCCAAAACATCGTTTCACACCATCACAGTCCCCCACGACGTTTCGTATTATAATAAACAGACGCGGTCGGACGAAATGTAAATCGACGGTAACTGCGGGCGTCAGGCTGTACGTACAAACGGCTTTGGGAAAACGCCGTTATATGCTACCATTCACCCCGTCGCTAGAGAATTTGCCCGCGACCCGGCGGCGAACGGTCTGGAGTGTGGTCTATATGCTAGCAAAAGCGGTGTTGAGATTCTTGGGCTTGGCGTTGATGCTGGCGCTTCTATTACCGGTCGCTGCCGACGGTCACCCAGCGATACAGGTCGTGGATTGGATATGGAAGCACGTGGGCGGCAAGTCACAGTTTGCAAGTGTCCGTTATGTCGAGTTTACGTGGGCGGCCGAAGCAGAGGGAAAAGTCGGTGGCTCGCGAATACATAAATGGGATAGATACACGGGCGACTATGTACTCGAGTTCACCAACGGGGAGACGAACGAACAATATAAAGTCTTCTTCAACGTGGACACGAGAAAGGGCGTCGCGCTCAAGAACGGCTCGAAGGTCGACGACGACGAGACCCCGCCTATCATAGACAGGGCTTATCGTATTTTCATCAATGACACATACTGGCTGCTCTTTGCGACGAAGCTCGAGGATCCGGGAGCGCGAATTGGTTTCGTGGGCCACGATGGCAAGCCCGAGCAGGATGGCAGCGAGGGTGAATTCGTCGTTCTCCACCTCTTCTTCCAGGAGAACGTTGGTCTGACCCCGGGAGACCAGTACTGGATCTACGTGACGCATGAGGGGCAAATAGTCAAGTGGCGCTACCGGCTGGAAAGTGGTCGCGAAGGCGAATACGAGTGGCTTGACGAGAAAGATTGTGGCATGGGTGTGATCCTCTCCCTGAGACGGGTCTCCGCGGATGGCAAGAGGGCAATCGTTTTTCCCCACGTGAAGCTTAGCCGAACGCTGGACCGTGCGGTATTCGAATATCCCGAGGACTAGCTCGGCACTCCTTCCCACCCACAGTTCCCCATCCTCTGCTGTTCGGTCAAGTAGAGGGTTGCCGATTGCTTGTGCCGCGCCGCCAGGGCGGGCGCGACAAGGGAGGCCACGATGTTGAGTTTTCTTCCCGAACCCATCGAACGATATTTGATCACACACTCCACTTCGGAATCGGATCTGCTGCGGGCCCTCGCCCGGGAAACACGGGCCGAGACCAGCAACCCACAGATGCAGGTAGGCATCATAGAGGGGTTGTTTCTCAAGTTTCTGGCCAGATCACTCGGGGCACGACGCGTTCTCGAGATCGGGACTTTTACCGGCTACAGTGCCTTGATGATGGCGGAGGGCATCGCCGATGGTGGCGAGGTAATCACCTGTGACATCGACCGCAGGGCCGCAGCGATCGCACAGAAGTGCTGGGCCAAGAGTCCCCACGGCAAGAAGA
>JAOTUR010000274.1 GCA_029863805.1 Candidatus Krumholzibacteriia bacterium
GGAAGCGCCTGACTGCCGTTCATCCGTAGCCGCTTCCACAACGAAAACCGGACATTTCTAAATGTGTAAGAACCGGACATTTCTAAATGTGGTTTACACTCCACAGCATATTTGTTGACAGCGCGTTACTAGGATGTTACACTAGCTCCGCAACAACAACATAAAGGGACGCTTCTGACTGAGCGACTCGCGTGTTTGACGGGACCGAGGATGGACTGAGGGGACACGCCGGGTCCTTTTTTTAGGTATTCGGCTCGGTAGAAGCGAAACGTTTCACATGTAGTCGGTGGGCACGGCATCACCGGACTCCGACGACAGAGAACCCACGGCAGGAGGGCGGTAATGCGTACCACCGGAACGGTAAAGTGGTTTGATGAGTCCAAGGGATTTGGCTTTATCACCCCGGCAAACGGAGAAAAAGAGTGCTTTGTTCACTACTCAGCTATCAAGGGGGACGGCTTCAAGACTCTGACACAGGGTGAAGCCGTGGAATTCGAAATCGTCGAGGGCACCAAAGGTCCGGCCGCCGATAACGTGACCCGGGTTGGCGGGTGATTCGTCTATACCACAAACAGGTGACGTGGGCCGTTTCGGGATCCCCGGGGCGGCCCTTTTGTCATTTGAACGCGCCGATGACATCGAGTACAATCGTGGTGACATGTCGGTCGAGACCTTTGAATTCACCGTTCAGTCGCAGGGCTACTGCCACCTCGAAGATATCACCGGGCGAGTGCAAGATTGTCTGGATCGTTCGGCGCTCCTCGACGGCATCGCTTGTGTCGCGGTCACCGGATCGACTGCGGCGATCAGCACCATGGAGTACGAACCGGGTCTCCTCAAGGACATTCCCGAAATGCTCGAAAAACTGCTGCCGGGGGACCGGTCATATCACCACGACGAAACCTGGCACGACGGCAACGGGTTCTCTCATTTGCGTTCCTTTCTGATAAAGACGTCCCACACGGTTCCGTTCGCGGGTAAGAAACTCATGCTCGGCACCTGGCAGCAGCTCGTCGTGGCCGACTTTGACAATCGCTCGCGAAGCCGCCGCATCGTTGTCCAGTTGGTGGGTGACTAGCATTGACGTTAAACATGAAGTAATATCCATATCTGGCTATTGTAAAGTGCGTTACGGACGGAAGCCGATCGTCGGTTCACGACGAAACGACGGCGATGGCCAGCTCTATTTTGGCTGGAACCTTGTGGCGCGCACAGCCGTATATATAGGGAAAAGGCGGGAACCAATGGGAAAGCTTGGATTTTTTATATGGCTCTTGGCGATGACTGTGGTGGCCCAGCCGCTGGCTGGTGAAGTCGACTTGAGCGACGTCTCACAGAAAATGTTGCCGCCGGTGATCGCTCTGGCAGGCGTGGTGGACGTCTGTGAGATCCTGGATCTTGGCCCGATTCTCGAGCGGGTGGAGATCCAGGCAATAACGTTGGAGGCCACCGCTGTTTTGAGTCCCTTGCCCGGGGTGGTTGAGCTGCGTGTTAAAAGGCCGCAGACCGACCTCAATGGGACGGACACGCCGGCGTGTGGTGCCAGTGTGGTCGCCACTGTAGTCAAAGCCGTGGGTAAGGCGTTGCTCAAGGGGATTGCGGCGTTGATACAGCGGGTGGTGTAAGCGATCATCGTGGCGCTCTCGAGTGGGTCGTGGAGCGATTGGCGCGTGCGTAGGGATAGCGCTCTTCCCCGAGGATTGGTGAATGATGCCCGGATCACTGCATCCGGGCTGTTCTTTTTTCCCGGCTTGCTGTCTGATGTGCCTTCCAGCCGAGAGGTGTCGAGGGGGGACTATGAGTGCCGGTTATTCGGGACGTACCCTGGCGCAGAAACTGGGTATCAAAGAAGGGTTCAGGATCAAGACCGTGGCAGCGCCCAGCGGCTACCGGAAGATCCTGGGCACACTGCCAGGAAAAGTGGTAACCGTACGCTCACGTTCAAGAGCCCGGCTCGATCTGGTGCATGTCTTTGTGACACGCGCAGACCTGCTCAAGGGCCACCTGCCTGCACTCCGCAAACAGATTGTGCCCGACGGCGCCATCTGGGTGTCCTGGCCAAAAAAGTCGTCGGGTCTGGCCACGGATCTGAACAAGAGCACAGTCAGAACTTTGGGGATCGGACACGGGCTTGTCGACGTCAAGGTTTGTGCGGTTGACGAGACGTGGTCAGCATTGAAGTTCGTCATACCTGTCCGCGAGCGCAAGGATCTGTAGCAACAGACGTATTTGAGTCATGCCCATGGCCAAAGACACGGCTAGAATACCACGACGCTTGACTGCCGAGCTCTTGGCAGCGGGCGTGGGGACGCTATCGACACGCGATAGCGATCTAGCGCGCATCTCGAACCAACTGGGCCCACCCCCGATGTGGGCTCGCAGACCGGGTTTTCCCACCTTAGTGCGCATCATTTTGGAACAGCAGGTCTCTCTGGCCTCGGCGCGTGCAACGTACGAGAAACTCACAGGCACGGTGGGTCGTCTCACGCCCCCTCGCTTCTTGAGACTCGACGGGCCCACACTGCGCAAGATCGGGTTTAGCCGGCAGAAGGCCCAGTATTGCGGCGAGCTCGCGCACTTGATCGTGACGAGGCGACTCGTCCTAAAGAGTCTCGAATCAGACAACGACGCGCGTGCAAAAGCCAGGCTGGTCGAGATCAAGGGTATCGGGTCGTGGAGCGCGGACATATACCTGCTCATGGCGCTGCTTAGACCCGATGTCTGGCCGAGTGGTGATCTGGCACTGGCGGTGACCGTGCGCCGCGTCAAGAGGTTGATGTCGGTTCCTGATCCCGATGAGCTGGAGCGAATCGCGCGACACTGGCAACCCTGGCGCGCGGTGGCGGCGAGGATGCTGTGGCACTATTATCTGAGCGAGAAAAAGGGACGCAACGTCACCGCGATGGAGCCAGCTGATTCGGCGTGACCGAACACCGAGATGACCCCGTGATTTGCAGCGCCACCAGTTCTTCTATTTCCTCGGTGATGATCAGAACCACCTCGCCGGTCGATGAGTCGGTGGCCATGGTTTCCAGATGCGTGACCGTGCGCAAACCGCCGCACGTGCCGTACCACCGCAATTCGAAATCCGCCTCATCCAGGAGTTCGGATTCGAAGCGAATACGGTAAGCCTCCAGCTGTCCCGCCGCGAGGTTCAACGTATCCTCACTCTCGACAAAGGCGACCACTAGTTTTGGCTGCGCACGAACGGTCCACTGGGCGGTTGGGCGTAGTGGGTACGCGAGTAACTTGAGTTCTTCGACTGCCGGGTCGTTCGAGTCACCGCTGAGTGTAGGCAGTTCACTCAGTCTCCTGCCACGATCGATGTGCTCCCTCAACACCGCGCGAACGCTGGCCGACAGATCACGCTTTTTCGCCAAATACGTTTGGCCCAAGCACCTTGCCCCATATCCTGCGGCCACGGCTCCTGGCGGGTTGCGATGAACAGAGGCTGGAGGCTGCGAGATGGGTAAGTCAGCGACATAAAGGCCGGTGGCATCCTGACGGTAGCGAGACCATGTTTCGAAGGTATCAGGAGCGGAATCAGCAAAAAGGATCCGGTGTTCCACAGTGTATTCGCGTCCGGAGAACGTTTCCGTTCCCGTCAGCCGTCGCCGACCCTCGGCGTAGAGTACCTCTGGTGGTGGCTCGGGCGAGCCATCCATGGGGATTATTCGCACGCTAAAGGACTCGTCGTAGGTCCACTCGCTACCCGTCACAAGAGGGAAGAAATCAGCTTGTTGCTTTGGTAGCTCGCGGACTCCGGGGATAAAAGAGTCGTCCGAGCAGCCACCAAGAACAAGGAGCGCGAAGACGACAGGCCACGGCACGCCACGGTGATCGATCTGTGGAAATCTCATCTGTTAATGATAACATCGAGTGAAGCAGATTCCCACACGGGATTCTTCGCGTAGAAAAGGCCGTCGGGAGTGTTTAGCTGGCCAGAGCCGATATCATGATACGGCGTGGTGTCTCGGCTCGCTGTCGGAGAATCGGAGGATTGACCGATGAAAAGTTACCGAAAAGAACTTTGGTTCAACGTGTCCGGACGGCGCGAGTTCATAAACATTACACCAAAGGTAGCCGCGTGTATTCGCGAGAGCGCTGTTCGTGACGGTATCGCGCTGGTCAATGCAATGCATATCACCGCCTCGGTGTTCATCAACGATGATGAGAGGGGCCTGCACAACGACTATGACAAATGGCTGGAGGAGCTCGCTCCGCACGAGCCGACCGATCGTTACGAGCACAACAGAACCGGCGAGGACAACGGTGACGCGCATCTCAAGAGGCAGATCATGGGACGCGAGGTCGTTGTCGCCATTACCGACGGTGAGCTGGACTTTGGTCCCTGGGAACAGATCTTTTACGGAGAGTTCGACGGTGGCCGCCGGAAGCGCGTGCTCGTTAAGATCGTCGGGGATTGACCAGCACTGTTGTCTGAGTTGTGGTCGACAAGCGCTCCCCCATAACGCAGGGGCATTTGAACAATTCGGGATGCGAAGAGGTTGAAACTCGTACCAGCGAACACGGGTCAGATCGGGTTATTGACCGTTTGCGACCGTGAGGATGACCCGTGTCGCCCCAAATCCAGTGATGGTGTACCCGTCGTTTGTGCCTACGGGACCGACCAGAACGACGTAACCCGTCTCCCCGGGACTTACGGCCGCGCCGGAGGAGCGCGGCTCGGTCGCAACCTTGGTGAACGGGTTTTCCAGCGGGGCTCCCTGCGGTAGCAGATCGCGAATCGTCTGATTCGCCAGGGTCAGGTCGGTATCCGTATCCGCCGCGTAGTTACCATCGTTCTGAATGGCAAAGTCCTCGGCCGCGAGCTGGACCGTGTGGCAATTGGCTCTTACCCGGGTTTCCTTGGCTCGAATCGTAAAGCGGTTGTAGCTGGGTATGGCCAGGGCAGCAAGCAGGCTGA
>JAOTUR010000029.1 GCA_029863805.1 Candidatus Krumholzibacteriia bacterium
CTGGTTGCGGGGGGACTGGTGATGGCGGCGCTGGGAATTCTTGGTCAGATCGAGCTGTGGGGCCGTTTTGTCTCGCGGAGATTGTTACGTGCCGGTACATGGATCTTGTTCGTCAGCCTGGTGGCGGTGACGATTTTGAACGCCTTCACCGGACGTTTCTGGGAGATGGTTATAATCGCGCCCTTTTGCGCCGTCTTGGCTCTCTTGACCCTTGTCGTGGCAAGAGTCCGCTCCAGCCAGTGATTCGCGTTGCCCCCACCGAATGAGCGGTCCCAATCCACCGTGCCGCCCGACGGGATCACTCTCGAGGGCGCCGTCTTGACCCTGGCACAAATCGTGCTGCCCCAGGTCGACACCACAAGTGATGACATTCCAGCTGCGCCGGATCGAGCGTTTTCACGTCAACCGGGGGGTATCCCGTGCGGAATACGATACGTCATGTTCTGCCAGTCGGCCTGGCTCTCGGTCTTGTAGCGTGCAGCATGGGCGATGGTCCCGTCCGGGTCGCTGAGAAATTCTGGGGTGCGCTTGAGGATGGCGATCTCGAAAAAGCAAGGTACTATGCGACCGAGGAGACTGCCAATTCGCTCACGATGAATGAAGAGGGAGAGGACGAAGAGGCGGATGTCGAATTTGGCGTAGCCACGGTTGAAGGTGAATACACCGTGGTACCTACAACGATTATCAGCAAAGGCGACCCGCCAGAACCGACCATTGAGCTCGAGACGCTTCTCGTGCGAGAGGATGGTAAGTGGAAAGTCGATGTCGCCCGCACCATGCTGTCGATGTTCGATGACGAGATGGGGGAGCTCATGGAGGGGATGACTGACGCGATGGGCGATGCGATGCAAAACCTGGGAAAAGCGATGACGGAGGAGATGGAAAAACTCGGCAAGAAGATGGAAGAGGAACTGAAAAATACCAATTCAAATTCCTCGAATCCATAACGAATAACGAGGAAAAATTGAGTTAGACCCCGGGGGCGATCGCATCGTCCCCTTTTTATGTCTGCCGGCCACCGGTACTCGTGACGCCGCAGGACGAGACGGTCAAATGCGCTCGCCGGGTTCGCCCGTCACTGGTGCACTCTAACCCGACCAGTCGCCGCGAGTTGTGTTATACTGTATGTTCACCGCACAGATTTGACCTGATCCGAAAAAGGGGTTCCCGATGTCATCTCGAAGACCTATAAGAACGCATTACAGCACGAGCACTCGGCACCTGCTAGGCCTGTTTCTACTCATTATTGTCATGGGGTGTCAACGAGGCCCCGGCCCGCCGACCGATCTGCCTCTTGCTCCGACTCATATCACGGCGGAGGCCGCGTCTGCCGCGAATGCGTCAGGGCCCACGCTTACGCTCCTCAACGAGTACATGGATCCCGTGGTGTCGACAAGCGTCGACCAGCCACTGACAACCATAAACATACCTGCCGGAGTACCTCTTCTTTTCTGCTGGACGGCGGATGCGTCGACTGGCGGTGAAGGGGTCGAGGCGTATCGCTACGCCTGGGATATTGTGGATTTGGGCGACCCAGAGCTGTGGGACATCGGGTTCACGCCGTTTGACGGTTCTCGAGTGTGTGCGTCCGCGCGTACCTTCTTCTTTGGCACGCATACCTTTCACGTCGAGGTGGCCGACAACCTGGATAGAAGGTCACGGGTGGGAATACGGATCAATGTCATCTTTGGCCCGCCGTCGTTCGACATCCTACCCGGATCGTGCAAAAACCCGTTGAGCCCGCACAGGAACGGTGTGATTCCAGCGGCAATTCCCGGGACGCCGGCGCTGGATGTCGCCACGATCGACCTATCCACGATCCGTTTGTGGATCAACGGCAACACCGTGCAGCCGGTGAGAAGTGACATCCGTGATGTGACGGCACCCGTGATTAACGGGGATGTGTGTGACTGCACGAGCCACGGGCCAGATGGGATCGATGACTTATATCTCAAGTTCTCCGCCAAGGATTTGATCGATGCGCTGGGCCCCGTGTCAAAGGGACAGGTGAGGGAAATCGAGATCAGAGGGGCTCTCGTGGGCGGGCTCGAGTTCTCGCTTCAAGACTGTGTGCTCATCGTAGGAGGGGCGATGGGAGATCCCCCACCGCTGCAGACAAGAGATGAAGTATTAACAACTCTGCGCATTGCGTACAACGAAAAATCCTTTGCGGATGCGAGCATCGTGTTTGACGCAGAATTTACCTTCTTTTTTTCTGCAGCAGATGTTCAAGCCGGTGACGTCTCTGTCGCCCAGTGGGGACGAGAAGGCGAACTCGTGGCAACGGCCAGTCTATTCAATGTCGCCTCGGGCGGGCTCGGGTCCGAAAAAGGTAAGCGTGTTTTGGCCGGCGCCATTGCGATCGAGCAAGCCACTTGGGGCAGGATCAAGCACGTGTTCTTCGAGAGCAGCGCAGCCGATGAGACATCGATCGGTCTGTCGCTCTTTTACCCAGTGGGAGACGACTCCTGGACCAGTTTGATGCCCTCCGATCCCGACAAATACCCGGACGAAGTGTGGTTTGAGAAGACCGCGAACTATGTAATTGAGGTGCAATCTGGCGAGACATCATTTATTAGTGGCGCCCCGAGACGGGCGTCGTTCGTGGTTCGATTGATCGACGTGGATGGCAGCAGCATCTGGCAGCTCGTTCAGTGGCGAGACGATATCTAAGGGTGTCGTGGTGTGTCGTGAAGTGAAAGGAGTCGACGTGTATTACGGTAAAGGATCATGCAAGCATAGTCAATCGGTGGTTCCTCTCACCATCGCGTGCCTGGTCCTCATGGTGCTTTTTGGCTGCGTCAGGGTCAAGGTACCGCCATTTGGGCAAGCGACACAGGATGGGTATCGTCTGCTCATGGTCTACGGCCGTGGTCCCTCCGCCCCACAGGAGAGCGACAGCGACCACGAGCAACACTGGATGACCGTTCATGTGACGCAATCGGATTCGACATTTGAGTTCGGTCACATTCCTCAAGACGGTGGCTTTGATGCATACTGTGCAGGCGCAGAAGGCCGCTTTAGAATTCAAGGTGGGGAAGTGAGACACTTTGCGATTCGCCAGCCCGATGATGAAAGCGCCATCTACCCCCTAGAGGAGTTCGGTTGGTACGAACTAACCGGGCCAGCCATGAGCCCCACCCGAGCGGTCTTCCCACCTATGGAAAAGCCGTACTACTCCATCGCGATCCTGAACTTCACGGTGTCACCCGTCGACACGGTGATGGTCGAGTTACTCGCATCTTCCCCAAACGGTTTTGGCCAACCGGCTGACCGCATCATGGAACCTGCCACCGGTGCCGCTCCGAGCCGCGGACGATAACGAAGACCTCATGGTTCGAGAGGGCGTCGTGGGTGATAATCTGCGAATTACCGTCGACGTCGAGGCGGTATTGGAAGACGACTGACACCGGCTGCGGTCGGATAGATATCTCGTCAACGTGGCTGGTCAAGCGCCGGGTAAGTCGTTATAATGGACCAGCGACCCACGTCTGCCCTGGTTGCGGCCCCGTTGCCGCGGACCGAAGCTTAAGCGCCCGAGATGCCTGTCTATACAACCGCCTGTCCACGCAACTGCTACAGCACGTGCACGATGAAGGTGCACGTGCAGGACGGGCGTCTTCGCCGTATCGAACCTCACCAAGGAAACAAGGCGACGTTTGAAGGGCCATGCCTAAAGGGCCTGAGTTACGTCGAGCGCGTTCACTCGCCCGATCGCATTCTCCACCCCCTGAGACGAAAATCCGGGTCCGCCGACTTCGAGCAAATCTCGTGGGACGAAGCCCTGTCGGCGATCACCGACAAGCTCCTCTATTATAGAGAGACGTTTGGCCCGCAGAGTGTTTTCTACTACTCGGCGAGCGGCACCAAGGGCTTGATCAATGCCGTGGGCATGGATTTTTGGCGCGCCTACGGCGGATGCACAACCACGTACGGCGACCTGTGTTGGCCGGCGGGTCTGGAGGCGACCCGCCTCACGCTCGGCGAAAACAAGCACAACGCGCCCTGGGATATCGAGAACGCACGGCTGATCATCCTGTGGGGCAAAAACTCCTCGGAAACCAACATCCACCAAACCGTGTACATCAACCGCGCGCTGGATGCGGGCGCTAAGCTGGTCGTGATCGATCCCCGTCGCACCGAATCGTCCGAGCGCGCGGAACTTCTGATCCAGCCGCGGCCCGGCACCGACGGCGCCATCGCATTGGCCGTCGCCCGCTTGCTGATCGAAAAGGGTAACATCGATGCGGACTTTATAGCGGATCACGTGGCGGGATACGACGAGTTTGCCGCCAGGGTCGAGCACTTCACAGCGGAGAGAGCGGCGGAGATAACCGATGTGCCGGTTAGCTACATCCACAGGCTGGCCGAGTACATCGGCACCGTAAAGCCGGTGACCATAAACGCTGGCTTTGGCATGCAACGTTACACCAACAGTGGTCAGACCATGCGGGCGATGATCGCGCTTCTCGCCATCACCGGTAACATCGGTGAGCCGGGAGCGGGTTGGATTTTTGCGAACCTGCAGGGTGATGTGTTCGATGCCGTCAAGGATCCCATTGCCTTCTATCCGCCGCAGACGCCCGATGGCGTGGTACGAGTGTCGGTTTCCACATGCAAACTGGGTCAACACATGCTGGCCACCGACAACCCACCGCTGAAAATGATTTGGGTCGAGAGGGGCAATCCCGTGACCCAAAACCCCGATACCAATACGGTGCTGCGAGCGATTCGGTCGTTGCAGTTTCGTGTCGTTGTGGAGCAGTTCATGACGGACACCGCGCGCGAGGCCGATATCATTTTGCCCGCAAAAACCATGTTCGAGCAAACGGATGTGATCTGGGCCTACTGGCACCCGTACATACAACTAAAACAGAAGGTGATGGATCCGCCCGGCGAAGTGAGACCCGAGTCAGAGGTCTACTGGCACCTGGCCCGACGGCTTGGTTTCTCGGACACAGACACCGCCGGCAAGATACCCGCTCCCGGCGACCGTGAGATCGACGCGTATCTGGAGAATAAACTGGCCGGTTTGCCGCAGCTAACCCTCGACCGCCTGCGCGAAGGGCCGCTGATCGCTCCCGGCCACCAGGAGGTGGCCTTTGCGGACTTTGTCTTTGCCACACCCTCGGGGAAGATCGAGCTTCTTTCACACGAGGCAAACCGACGATGGGGAGTCGATCCCGTATCGGATTTCACGGAGCCGGTCGAATCGGTTCGTCGGCGATCAGACGAGTCCGACAAGTACCCATTCTATATGATGACACCCAACACAAAGAATCGAATTCATTCTCAGTTCAACAATTTGCATATGATCCGTCAGCTGGACCCAAAGCCATTGGTGCTCATTCACCCGGACGACGCAGCGAGGAAAGGAATTGCAAACGGGGCCCGCGTGAGAATATTCAATGATCGCGGCCAGGTCGAAGTCGACGCTCGTCTCGATTTGGGCGTGAAGGTGGGCTGTGTATCCATGACCAACGGCTGGTGGATAAGCCAGGGCGGAACGGTAAACTTCTGCTCCTGCGGGCGCGAGACCGACATAGGCCACGGTGCCGCCTTCCATGACAACCTGGTCGACATCGCGCCGGTGTAAACATGCAAAAGGCTTTCGTCCTTGACATCAACAAGTGCACCGGCTGTCAGGCCTGCCAGCTGGCGTGTTCTATCGAGAACGAACTCGCTCCCCACATGAATTGGCGACAAGTTAGCACCTTCAACGAACATCATCATCCGGCGATCCCCTCGTTTCATCTCTCGCTGGCCTGCAATCACTGTGTCGATCCACCGTGCATGACACACTGTCCCGCGCTGGCCTATACGAAGGATCTGCAGACGGGCGCCGTCACCCTTGACCCCTCCTCTTGCATCGGCTGCCGTTACTGTGCCTGGGCCTGTCCGTACGATGCGCCTCAGTTCAACCCGGTGAGCGGACTCATGGAGAAGTGCACGTTTTGCAACCACCGCATGAGCGATGGTCTCGAGCCGGCGTGCGTTACATCGTGTCCAACGGGAGCCCTACGGTTTGGTGACCACCATGGGATCAACGGGGACGCTTCGGTGCTCGGATTTCCACGTGCGCGGGCAAAACCCGCCATCCGTTTTATCGCCTTGCACGATGGGCGTAATTATCCTCAGGCGGCCTCGTCGGCAACGGAGAGTCACGCGTCCCAGATCACGGGCGAACCGGGCGGGGCCCCGGCTGCGAAGATACGCCTGCGGTCGGAATGGACCTTGGTTACTTTTACGTTGCTCGCAGCCTGGCTGGTTGGCGCATTCGTTTCGAGCGCCACCCAAACACCTTCTCTCGTCGGCACCCAACTTACGGGCGCTTCCCTGGTGACGGCTCTCTCTTATACGGCAGCGGGGGCATTGACGATGGCGCTCAGCGCGCTGCACTTGGGTCGAAGGCGCCGGGCATATCGGGCAGTCCTTAACTGGCGCCGGTCCTGGCTTAGCCGCGAGGTCATTTTGTTGTCGACGTTTCTGGTAATGTCATCAGCTTATCTGCTGCTTGGCGTGACAAACGCGGCGCTGCGGTGGATCGTCGTCTTGATCGGTCTCTCGGCGCTGTATGCGGTTGACCGGGTCTATCACGTGACGGCCACCCATCGGCTCGAGATCCATAGCGCAAGGATGCTACTCACCGGGGTGCTCTTTACGGGCCTCATGTCGGAGAACGCCGTCGTGTTCTTGACCACCTGCGGGATCAAGCTGCTACTCTACGGTTATCGCAAAATCTGGTTCTTCAGAAATCAATATCCCGTGAGACCGCGATGGAGTCTCACGAGGATTGTCATCGGCCTGGCATTGCCTATGGTGGTGTGGACCGTTGGCCCGGCACATGTGTTACCACTGGTGGCGATGGGCGTTGTAGTCGGCGAGGTCATCGATCGCTGCGAATTCTACGTCGAGCTGGATGTTCCCACGCCTCGCAAACAGATGGCACGTGACCTGGACATAGAAATCGACCGGGTGCTTAGGCGTGCGTAGCGGCCGCCATGCATGGGCTCCCGCAGGCGGTGTGCCATCACTCCCGCTGCGGGAGTGGAGATTAGCGGCTTACAACGGTTCTCCCGACCAGCGTAGGCGATGGTTGTGGATCGAACCGTGGGTCCCGCCGTAAACCAGCTCCCGGACATTCTCCTCCCTCAGGAAATTATGGGGAAACCCAAGATCGACGCGGCTGGCCTCGTCGAGACGTTTGAGATGCCCATCGCTCAGCGTCACGTTAAGCGCGCCCAGGTTGTCCTTTAATTGTGATAGATCGCTAGCGCCGATCAAGGGCACGATCACACCGGGCTGTTGGCGAATCCAGCTGATGGCGATCTGCGACGGGGAGCATCCCAGCTCGTCGGCGACGGCCACCACCTCTCCCGCGATGGCCAGATTGCGCTCGACCTTGGCGGCACCTTCCTTCGCGCGACCCTCTTTGGGTGGGGCGGGAAGGTTGTATTTTCCGCTCAGGACCCCCGCCGCCAGGATGCTCCACGGCGTCACGGCCAGATCGAATGCGCGTGCCATCGGCAGTAGATCGGCTTCGGCGGTACGGTCGATGAGGCTGTAGCGAATCTGTAACGCGACGAAGCGGGACCACCCGCGGAGGTCCGCCAGGGTGTTGGCGTGCGATACGATCCACGCGGGCGTGTCCGACACTCCCACGTACAGCACCCTGCCTTGGCGCACGAGATCATCGAGTCCTCGCATCACTTCGTCGACCGGGGTCGTATAATCCCAGGCGTGGACCCAGTACAGGTCGATGTAGTCGGTACCGAGCCGCTCGAGGCTGGCCTCGAGTGCCTGGACCATGTTTTTACGATGGTTGCCGCTAAAGTTCGGATCACCCTGGCGGGTGAAAAGAGTGTACTTGGTGGCGACGACGAAATGGTCGCGATCGCTCTTTATGAACTCACCGACGTATTTCTCGCTGGTTCCCTCGGTATAACGATTGGCCGTGTCGATAAAATTGCCTCCGGCCTCGGCATAGGCGTCAAACATTTCGCGGCTACGTTGCTTTGACGCCCCCCAGCCCCATTCTTCGCCAAAGCTCATGGCGCCGAGCGCCAACTCGGAGACCCTCAGGCCACTTCGTCCCAGTAGTTTGTATCGCATGATAAACCTCGCCTTGTTTTCTATGAGTTGAGGGAGCGGCTTCTCTGTCGATGTAGTATACTTGCCGCTACGCCCACGACTGGAAACTGCAGTATAAGAACAGCCGCCTGAAATCTCAACGGTGAACATCGGTTGTCATTGATAAACGAGGTGTAAGCGTATGGCATCACCAACGAATAAGCCAAGACCGTCGATCGAGTTTGTAAAAGATGGTCCCATAACTGTCAAGAATCTGGGGCTATTTAAGGGTCAGGAGGGCGAGGATATCCCCACACGGCCGAAGATGGCGCTTTGCCGGTGCGGCAAGGCAAAGACCAAACCATTCTGCGACGGGACGCATGTCGCCGCTGGTTTCAGCGATAAGAGAATCACTGATGGAAGCGGAGACAAGAGAGAGAACTACGTCGGCAAGAAGATAACCATTCACGACAATCGTGGCGTCTGCGCACACGCCGGTTACTGCACCGACAACCTGTCCGATGTGTGGCGGATGAAGACCGAGCCATGGATCGACCCGGACGGAGCCGACGTCGAGGCCGTGATCCACACCATAAAGAAGTGCCCCTCAGGTGCCTTGAGCTATTCGATCGAGGACATCGAGCACAGGGACCTGGATCGAGAGGCCGCTATCAAACTGTGCAAAGACGGTCCGTATGCCGTGACCGGTGACGTCGAGCTCAAGGGGGTAAAACAGGGCGAGGGCGCGTCCAAGGAGCATTATACGCTGTGCCGTTGCGGGCAGTCGAAGAACAAACCCTTTTGTGACGGCACTCACTGGTATGTGCATTTCAGAGGCGATAATCGGGTGAAGATTGCCGACCTAAAAGAACTCGCGGATCGCGAACCCGCTCATGCAAGAGTCGGAGACGTCGATCTGGTGGTTATCAAAGTGGGCCCTGACATTCATGTGTTCGAGGGACGTTGCCGGCATCAGGGTGCTCTCATGTCCGACGGTTCGGTGGATGGCGAACAGTTGGTGTGTGGTCTGCATGGCTGGACGTATGACGTGCGGACCGGCGCCAATCAGGACGCCAGCGGCAATGACCTGACGACATACGAGTCTTGGGTGGAAAGGGATGCGGTACTGGTGGACGGGGATGAGATTATCGCGCGCGGGGGAAAAAAGGCAGAGCAATCCCAAAAAACGGAGAAAAAGACGGCGCCCGAGCCGAGCAATCGCGAAGAGCCACACAACGAGTACATCCGGCATCTCGCCACACACGGTCTCAGCAAGACGGGTGCGCACGGTCGGGTGGCCGCGATGGGGGTGCCGCGTTACCAGCTACCGATGTGGGACGATGTGCAGTTTGTGACGGCGCAGCTTCACAAACTTCCGCGGCTCGATGAGGATGCGGTCGGCAGTGACTTGATTGTGGGACCGAGTGCAAAGAAACCGCTCCACCTCAAGATTCCCATCATCGTTTCCGATATGAGCTTTGGCGCGCTTTCCCAGGAGGCCAAGGTGGCGCTGGCCAAAGGAGCCGAGCTGGCGGGAACGGGTATTTGCTCGGGTGAAGGGGGCATGCTGCCCGAGGAGCAGGAAGCCAACGGCCGCTATTTCTATGAGCTGGCGTCGGCGCGCTTTGGCTTTTCATGGGACAAGCTGAAGACGGTACAGGCGTTTCACTTCAAGGGCGGCCAGGCAGCCAAGACCGGGACCGGCGGACATCTGCCGGGAGAAAAGGTGTCACAGAAGATTGCCGAAGTGCGTGGACTGAAGGCAGGCGAGCCCGCAGTGTCACCGGCGCGTTTCCCGGACTGGCACGGCGAAGACGATTTTGCGAGTTTTGTCGAACAGGTTCGTGAGAAAACCGGTGGGATCCCCGTCGGATTCAAACTATCGGCCCAGCATATCGAAGCGGACATCGATGCCGCCATCCGTATCGGCGTAGACTACATTATTCTGGACGGTCGCGGAGGAGGAACGGGAGCGGCTCCGCTGATCTTCCGCGATCACATTTCGGTCCCGACCATGCCCGCCCTGGCCCGCGCCAGACGGCACTTGGACAAGACAGGGTGCCCGGACATCACGCTGTTCATCACCGGTGGGCTGAGGACGCCGGCGGATTTCGCCAAGGCACTGGCCTTGGGTGCCGACGGCATCGCGATCGCCAATTCCGCCATTCAGGCGATCGGATGTCTGGGGACGCGTGCCTGCCATACCAACAATTGTCCTGTCGGTATCGCGACCCAAAAAGAGAGTTTGCGCGAGCGGTTACACGTCGAAGAAGCGGCGTTGGGGCTGGGCCGGTTTCTCGACGCGTCCGTACATCTGATGTCGACTCTGGCCCGCGCCTGCGGGCACACCCATCTCAACGAGTTTTGCGTAGATGACCTGACGACATGGAAAAGGGACGTGGCCTATCTAACCGGTGTCAAGTACGGTGGTGTTATACCCTTGTAGTACCGGTGGTCATGGTGTCGGCAAGGCCAAATGTTCGAGTCAACGACGGCGCGAGGTTGTCTTCGACTTCTTCACGAGGGCAATGTCGAACACCTCTGCGACTTCCTCGACAAAATGAGGATGCATCTTACCCAGCACGTCGCCGGGCACGTCGGTCAGGTCGCTCTCGTTGCCCCTTGGCAATACGACATGTCTTATTCCCGCGCGGTATGCTGCCAACACCTTTTCGCGGATACCCCCCACGGGAAGGACCCAGCCCCGCAAAGATATCTCACCGGTCATGGCGATGTCGTGACGTACCGGGCGACCCGAGAGAAGCGATGCAATGGTGGTGGCCACGGCGATGCCCGCCGATGGGCCGTCTTTGGGTATGGCTCCCTCGGGGAAGTGAACGTGGAGATCTTTCTTGATCAATGAGTCGGTCGGTATGCCCAGCTCATCGGCGCGGGAGCGAACATAAGAGTAGGCCGCCTTGACCGATTCCTGCATCACCTCACCCAATAGCCCGGTGAGCAGCGTCTTTCCCTCCCCCGGCATGATCAGCGCTTCGATAGGCAGCAGGTTGCCGCCGGTTTCCGTCCAGGCCAGTCCGGTCGCCGCACCAACCTGGGGCTCGCGCGCGACGTGCCCCTCGGGGAAAATCGATTTGCCGAGGTACTTCACGAGGTTCTTGGTGTTGACCGACAAGCGACGAGTTGCACCGGAAGCCTTCTTCACCGCGATACGCCGGCATATTGTCTCCAGCCGGGTCTTGAGCTCGCGTACTCCCGCCTCTCGCGTGTACCGGCGTATGATCGTTCGCAGGGCGGCGTTGGTCAGCCGCGTGTCACGGTCGGTGAGGCCGTGCTCTTTGACCACCTGGGGCCACACGCGTTCTCGGGCGATAGCCATCTTGACACCCTCCGTGTAACCCGGAAGTTCGATCACGTGCAACACATCCCACAGTGCTTCGGGGATATCGTCCTCAACGTTCGCCGTGATAATAAACAACACATCGGACAGGTCGAAGGGTACGCCCAAATAGTAATCATAAAAGCGGCAGCTGCGCGCGGGGTCGAGCGCCTCCAATATGGCCAAGAGGGGATCTCCGATGCCGGGCTCGAGCCGATCGATTTCGTCGATGAGTATAACCGGGTTGCGGACACCCGCCTGTCGCAGACCATCGAGGATACGACCAGGCGCCGCCGCCGGATCGGTGCGGGGCTGACCGAGGATCTCTGCTTCGTCGTGGATACCGTTCATGGCAACACGAATAAGGGGGCGCCCCAGTATATGCGCCACCGTGCTGGCAAGGCTGGTTCGGCCGGTACCGGGCGGGCCGGTGATGCCGAGCAGCGGCTTGCCCGAGTCGCCACCGAGCTTACGCACCGCGAGAAATTCGAGCAAACGGTCGGTGGCATTGCCCAGGGCGAAATAGCGGTGATCGAGGATTCGGCGCGCCCGACGCAGATCGTAGCGATCCTTGCCCGTCGCTTTCCACGGCATCGACAGAATCCACTCGATGTAGGCGCGGATCGTCGACCCCTCGCGTGCCCGAATCTCGGCGTTGTGCAAGCGCTGGACCTGACGCCGCGCCTCTTCCGCCACTGCGAGCGGAAGAGAGTCGGTCGCGACTCTCGCTGCCAACTCGGCGATCTCGGACTCCGCCGGATCCAACTCGGCCAGCTCGTTGCGGATGATCCTAAGCTGCTCGCGTAGAAACGCCTCTCGTTGGGTGCGATCGATAGACAATTCCGTCTTGGCCTGTACTTCCACCGCCACCCTTGTGCGAGCGATTTCACGCTTCAGCAGCTCGGCCAGGAGCGCCAGCCGTTCCGAGACATCGATGGTCTCGATCACTTGGCGCCTCTCCACATATCCGAACGGGACCATGTCGGCTACGAGGTCAGCGCATCGCGATCCGTTTTCCACGTTGAGCTGGACGACCTTGATCAGCTCTTCGGTGTAACGCTCGTCGATCTTGACCAAGACTTTGACGAGCTCGATCACCTGAGCGATGAGAGCGCGCACCAGCGAGCTATCGTCGCGTGGCTCGCTGGTGCACTCGACGCGAGACTTAAAATACGGCCGGGAAGCGAGGATCTTTGTGAGCCTTACGCGACGCAGTCCCTGCAATACGACCTGCGTCGTGTCCTGCCCCATCTTGGTCCGACTGAGTACCTTGCACGCAACCGCGGTCGAGCACAGGTTGGATTGTCTATAGGGACCATCGGGATCCAAGAATAGACCCACGCCCACAATCTCGTCCGTGTTCGGGTATTCATCGAGCAATCGCAGGTTGGGCTTGGTCGCGAGCTGCGCCGATACCACTCGTAGAGGGAAGAGTACGGTGCTCTTGAGGAGAAGCAGAGGCAGTATGGACGGCACTTCACATTCGAGCCATTCTCGGGCCTCGGTCACGGGTCTCAACTCCTTCCACCACTGCACTCTACCACAAAAAACGGGGTGACAGAGACAACTTCGCGCCACGCGCATGGTCGGCCAACCCGGACGTGCCGGGGGCCTGCTCCTGGGTTAATGCGTCAGGGCGTGCAGCGTGTGTCCGATGTTTGGGTGAGCGAGGGGCTGATCGTCCACGAAGACAACACTCACCATCGGCGAGCGCCAGCGGTTAAGCTGACTCTTCTGAAATCGTTGGCGCGCGTTTTCTCGCGCTCGCGGGCGATAGGCCGGCATCAGTCTGGCACGTCTTCTCTCTCGGCGACCCCCGTGTCTTTGCCCGGCTGCGCTCGGTCTTCTTGTGAAGTGGGTACCGCGTCGCGACCGAATGAGGTCAGTCCACCCAGCGCTCCCAAACCCATCGTTTCGACCGCGGTCGAGGGGACGATGATCATCGACCCTTTCTGGCGCAGACCCTCGTACACCATATTCATAGCGCGCAGATGCAGGGCAACGGGGTTGTCCTGGTAGTGCTTCGATGCTTTGGCAAACTTCTCGGCGATCTCCGTCTCGGCCGTGCCCAGAATAATGCGGCTCTGCCGTTCGCGTTCCGCCTGTGCCTGTCGCGACATCGCATCCTCGAGACCCTTGGGAATAATGATGTCACGGATCTCCACTGCCTGGGTCGTGATGCCCCAGGCAGTGGTCTTCTCCTCCAGAAGCTTCTGGATCTCAGTGCCCAGCCGGTCGCGTTCGGACAGCAGAACCGCCAGCTCGTTCTTGCCGATCGCGTTACGAAGCGCAGTCTGGGCGGACAGTATCACTGCCTGATCAAAGCTTTCGACCTCCAACACCGCCTTTTGTGCATCCCACACCATCCAGAAAGCGATGGCGTCGACATTCACCGGCACGGTGTCCGAGGTTAAGGTCGTTTCGGCGCTAAAATCGGTGACACGAATCCGCTGGTCGACGAACTGCGCAACCTTGTCGATCACGGGCGCGATCACAAAAATCCCCGATTTACGCAAACCCCGAAACTTGCCAAAGCGCAAGACGACCGCACGTTCCCACTGGTAGGCGATTTGAATCGCCGGTGCGATGAGCAGTGCTGCAGCGATGGTCGTGAGCAACACGGTGCTGTGTGGTCGCAGCAAGAGATAGGCAAGTAGACAGTCCGTCGTGCCCAGTATGACGACCGCTTCCCACACCTGCGTCACTCGGACCAGGACGGCTAAGCAAATCGCCGACAATAACCCGAAGGCGATGGCCTGATAGCTAAACGAATACACCCGTAGATGGATCATCAGACCGATCACCACCAGGATCACCAATAACAGGGCGTTGAGGGGTGCAAAACGAAAATCCGCACGAAGCGTGGTGGCGAACTTCTCGAGTGATAGGCCTGGAATTCTTACGAGTCCGCGTGTCTTTGACGTTGCGTCCATTCTTATGACGCCTCCTTTCGGCGGCGCAGCCCCTCCACAACATCTTCCAGCGAAAACCCGTAGCTGGAGGCGCGCGCCAGTAACTCGGTCAGGATCTGGTCGAGCATCCGTTCCTTCTCAAGACGATCGATCTCGGGGCGGTGGTTGCCAACAAAGGTCCCCGAACCCTGTTGTGTATCGAGCAATCCTTCGATCTCTAGCTCACGGTAGGCTCGTATCACCGTGTTCGGGTTGATGGATAGGTGGACGGCCAGCTGACGAACGGTGGGCAGCTGGTCGCCGGTACCGATCCGACCCCGGGCGATGGCGAACTTGACCTGTTCGATGATTTGGCGGTAATAGGGGACCCCGCTCTTGGTATCTAGTGACAAATCCACCGGTTTGGGCTCCTAGTGTATTAGATAGCTAGTGTTCTAGTATTATAGTACAATAGTTCTTTTGACTTGTCAACCCGCGGGGGCGCCTTTTTTGGTTGAGGCTTTAGTTGTGGCGAACGGCTTGGTGCCGGCCGCTTGACGGGGCAGAACCGATTGATTAGCATGTCAAACTACGACTGTCGAAACGACCTGCGCCGCTATGAGGCACTCCACGGGACGCTCGGTAGCCATCGTTGTTAAATCTGCGATCCGGTAAGAACCTGTCGTCGCAGATCTTCTTCATCCTTACGTATAGAGAGGTGACGATCAATGACCGCCGACAAGAGCGCCGACAGATACCGGCGGCCGTCGTGGGACGACTATTTTATGGAAGTGGCAAACGCCATCTCTAAGCGGGCCACGTGCGATCGGGGTCGCAGCGGATGCGTCATCGCTCGGGACCGTCAGCTCATCGTGACCGGCTACGTCGGTTCGCCGATGGGCTTTGCCCACTGCGACGAGGTGGGACATCAGATCAAGAAGCTCACCCACGAGGACGGCACGGTAAGCGAGCACTGTGTGCGTACGGTCCACGCCGAGCAGAATGCCATCTGTCAGGCGGCTAAGCTCGGCGTGTCGATCGAAGGTGCAACCATCTATACACGCATGACACCATGCCGGACATGCACCATGCTTCTCGTCAACTGCGGCATCAAACGCGTGGTCTGCGAACGGAGGTATCACCAGGGGCAGGAATCGGAGAGGATGTTCGCGGACGCAGGTGTCGAAGTCACCTACAAATACGACGAGGTTCAGCGTTACCCGGACGCCCCATCCGGCTGATGGAATCCCTCGTTTATCCGTGGCCAGGACCGGGCGCACCGCGGCGGCCCGCCGCGCAGAGGAGTTGAGGACACGCGTCATAGGCTACTCGTGTGGTGATCGCGATGGCGGTCATACGACACGTTGCGGTTCGCTTCCAGGTGATGGTAAGATGGCTAGACGGCACAACTCGTAGACCCACAGGACGACAGGAGAAACCGAAATGGCAGACAAGAAAGCGGATTTGGCCGGGCCGGGAATCGGCGACTACAAAGACATCCAGAAAATCCTGCCCGACGAATACAGCTCTCCGCTCAACGCCAGAGAAACCATGGCGGCTCTGTTCGCAGCGAAACGCTACATCGAGGAGAATCTGTGCAGGGAACTCAACCTCATGATGGTTCAGGTACCGCTGATTGTGGATGTCGACACCGGGGTCAACGATATGCTGGACCGTGATGGTTCCCGAACCCCCATTCAATTTCATATCTCGAACGACCATGACAAAAACCCCATCGACGCACAAGTGGTCCAGGCGGCCACCAAGTGGAAGCGAGTCGCACTCAAACAGTTCGATTGCAAAGTCGGTGAGGGTATCTGCACCGATATGAAGGCCGTACGAAAGGATTACTTTCTGGATCATGATCACAGCGCCTACGTCGACCAATGGGATTGGGAGCTGGTGATGACCGAGGAGCAACGCAATCTGGATTTCCTGACCGGTGTCGTCAAGAAGATTTGGAAAGTGCTAAAAGACGCAGAGGTACACGTTCAGGAACGTTTTCCTCAGCTGAATAACGACCGGTATCCGAACATGCCCGAGGAACTCACCTTTATGCACGCAGAGGACATTCTCGAAAAGTATCCGCACCTACCGCGCAAACAGCGTGAGACAGCGATCCTCCAGGAGTACCCCGCGGTCTTCATCTATGGTATAGGTTGGCCGCTCGCAGACGGTTACCCGCATGAAATGAGGGCGGCGGACTACGACGATTGGGTAACCGAGACCACATCCGCTGAAGGAAAACCGATGCACGGTCTGAACGGTGATATCCTGGTGTGGAATCATGTGACAAAAAGGCGCCACGAACTGACATCGATGGGCATCCGGGTCACCAAAGAAACGCTCAAGAAACAGCTGTCGATGAGCGGTCAGGAAGATTTTCTGCAATTGCCCTATCATCGTGCGATCTTGAACGACGAGATCCCATTGAGTATCGGCGGCGGCATCGGTCAGTCGCGAACCTACATGTATCTTCTGAAGAAAGCCCATCTGGGAGAGGTCAGCGTCACCGTCTGGCCACGAATTCTTAAAGAGATGTGTCGCAGCCATAATATCCACGTCCTCGAGTAGGGCACGGGGCTTACGAAAGCGGTACTACAGTTTGTCGAAGCATCGCATAAACCTGCTCGACGGCCGTGTCGCCCCGACGTTGCTGCGACTCGCGGGGCCCATGGTGCTGGGGCTGGTAGCGATCATCCTCTTCAACGTAGTTGACACCTTCTGGGTGGGAAGGTTGGGCGGCCGCGAATTGGCCGCGATGAGCTTTACCTTTCCCGTGGTGTTCCTTCTCATGAGCATCTCGATCGGGATGGGAGTGGGTGTGACATCGGTGGTGTCACGGGTCATCGGCGAGGGCGACACCCACCGCGTGTGCCGGCTGACAACCGACGGATTGTTTCTCGCCAACACCCTAGTGATCGTTTTTGCGATCTCGGGGATCTTGACCATTGGTCCGATATTCAGGACGCTCGGTGCACCGCCGGAAATGATCGTGCTCATTCGTAGCTACATGGTCCCTTGGTATGTGGGTATCGGCTTTATCGTCATACCCATCGTCGGTAATGCCGCGATTCGTGCGACGGGCGACACCAAGACACCCAGCTTGATCATGATTATCGCTGGCGGCGTAAATATGGTCCTCGATCCGGTTCTCATCTTTGGTGTGGGACCGTTCCCGCGGCTGGAGCTACAAGGTGCCGCCATAGCGACGGTGATCGCCTACACGGTGACCTTTTTTGCCGCGTTCTGGATACTGTGGAAGCGGGAACGGATGCTCGAGTTTTCGCGACCCCGTGTGCGCGAGGTTCTTGATTCCTGGTCACGCATCCTTTACGTGGGGGTCCCAGCAGCCGGTACGCAAATGCTGGTGCCGCTGGGCACCGGAATTTTGACGCGATTAGTGTCCAAGTTTGGACCGGATGCGGTGGCGGCTTTTGGCGTGGGGGCACGCATCGAGTCGTTGTCCATGATCGGGCCGATGGCACTGGCGGCGTCGGTTACACCCTTCGTGGGTCAGAATCTCGGTGCCCGCAACTGGCCCCGCGTTCGCGCCGCCCTCCGTTTTGCCACACGGGCGAGCGTTGTCTACGGCGCGGTCATGGCGGCGGGACTGGCGCTGGTGGCGCATCCGCTGGCCGCGCTCTTTAGCATCGACGCCGCCGTGGTCGATCTGATCACGAGTTATCTCTATATCCTTCCCGTTAGTTACGGACTCTTTGGCGTCATGTTCGCGGTCAACTCGACGTTCAACGCCGCCAACCAGCCGATGAAATCGGCGTTCAACATCTCCGTGAGGTTGTTCGTGCTCGCCGTGCCTCTGGCGTTAGCGGGCTCGGCGCTGGCCGGGCTGCCCGGGCTCTTTGGTGGCATTTCGTTGGCAAACATGTTCGTGGGTCTCCTGGCGATCCTGTTGGCACGTCGTTTTCTGGCGGGCGTCGAAGGAGAGTGGACGCCAATAACAAGTTTTGCTGAGCGCGACCTGACTCTTTAGTCGACTGGGAGATTCGCCATATCCCCGAGATGAACTACCGTCTCGTGGAAACGGGCGGAGAAGGCGGTATCAACGGTGGCATCATGAAGCCTCAGGAGGGCCCGTGGCCGGCCAAGCTGGCCTTGTATGTCGATGTCGATGACCTCGACCTCTACGCAGAGAAGATACGAGATGCGGGCGGCAAGGTGGTCGTTGATAAGATGGACGTGCCGGGTGTGGGCCAGCTGTCGCTGTCCGAGGATCCGGATGGGTGCGTGCTGGGGATGTGGAAGCAGCAGAAGTGAAGCTGGGCGCGCCGTGGATGGGTCAACAGGCGCATTTAATTCTTGAAAGCGCGATCCGGTGGACGAACTGAGCTGGCAACCTCTCTCGTCGACGGGATTCGCAGTATCCACACCATCACGGCGACGAGGAGCGCAAAGAAGACGATCCTGGCCCACAGATTGCCGAGAAAGAAGAGGGCGGAACTTACACCCACGATGCCAAGAAGAAGAACCGCACTAAACTTCACGCGGCGTGGGATGGTACGTGTTTCTTGCCAACTGCGGACGGTGGGCCCGAACACGGGGCTGTGAAGAATCCACTTGTAGAATCGCGGTGACGACCTCGCGAAGCAAGCCGCGGCGACCAGAAGGAACGGGGTCGTTGGAACCACCGGCAGAACGGCGCCGATGACCGCCAGTCCCACGAACACCCAACCCAGCATCAGGAGTAACACACGAACGTGGCCAGAGGTGTTTACCCCCTGGGGTCTCGGAGTGGACGGCGAGGGTGAGGATCTGGGGGTGTCGTCCATGGGGAAAGACTCGATGGGTAGGTGGTGACCTCGATGGCCCGATCCGGGCGGCGGCTGCGCAGCTCACCGCACACCTTGTGTCCTCCCTGATCGCTGTTCGAGCAGAATGGGCCCAAAGCGTAGCGGATGGTCCCCCCGGGAGTCAACTTTAGAGTGGGTGGTTATTTGTGAGTTTTTTCACAAGCATCTCAGGAGGAGGGATTGTCCTCGTACTTTGCTTGTTTTCCCGAGGGAGTTTTTGTATATTCCCAACTTCTTACGCAAGTAGCAAGCAACAGGGAGGCCCCGCATGAAGCAATATTATTTTACAGAAACAGGTTATCAGAAACTCAAAGAAGAAATTGACCAGCTGGAGAGGTTTATCAAACACGATATATCCAAAGAGATTGCGGCGGCACGCGAGCACGGCGATCTGCGCGAAAACGGTGAGTACCTGGCCGCCAAAGACAAACAGGCGATTTATATGGCCAAACTCGGCCAACTCCAGGAGCGTTTCGCCGGCGCCAGAATCGTCCGCAAAGAAGATCTGCCAGCGGGCATCATCACATTGGGCAAACGGGTTAATATAAAAGAAGTCGATTCCGGCGATGAGAGAGAGTACACGATTCTCGGAGAGGGCGAAACGGATATCGATCGAGGGATTATCAGCTATCAATCTCCGTTGGCCAAGGCGCTCATCAGTCACAAAAAAGGCGAAGTGGTGGATGTGAAGCTACCTCGTGGCAGGAAGAAATTCAAGATTCTGGAAGTCGAATTCTTTGAGGGAGATTAGAGCTACTACGACGAAACACTCTGCCTCTTGCACTCTTCACTAACTCTGGCGCTTTCAATCGCTCACCATCATTGGCAAAGCTGTCACACAGCCTGAGACTCGACTGTCCTCGGTGTTGGAATCGAGGTGTCTGACAGCGTCGTACTGGGGACAACGGTCCTTCTCGATTGTCAGCGTCTATGCTTCAATGTAATGTAGGAAAGCTAGCGCTTGCTGGGTGGTCTTCGACGTCAAGCAGTCAGAGTCAGGAGGTAACCATGAGTGTCGGTCGACCGATTGGAGTTTTCGATGTCACGAGCCAGTGCCCGCTTCGGTGCCGGCACTGTTACTATTATTCCAACGTGTCTCGAATACCACCCGATCTTGACGACGAGCTGTTCTTGAAAAGACTCCAGCAAAAAAGGGACGAGTACGGTATCCGCTCGGCCTTCTGGATCGGAGGTGAACCATTCCTTCGGCCGAATTTGCTCCGCCGGGCGATGGCGCTTTTCCGCCGCAACGCCGTTGCCACTTCGGGTGCGCTTGCGATTCCAACCGACCTCGATGCGGGCTTACTCATCTCTATCGATGGCCCCAAAGACACCCACGATGCCTTGCGCGGAGAAGGTGCATTCGATACGGCCATGCAGCATATCAAGGGTCTCCCCGAGCGGTCCTTTGCTCTGTCAACTACCCTCACCACGTTCTCGGTAGACGCCATCGATGCACTTCCGGGTCTCGTCGCCTCCAC
>JAOTUR010000275.1 GCA_029863805.1 Candidatus Krumholzibacteriia bacterium
TCAGCGTCAGGTCCTCCTTCGAGTTGGCGCCGGTCAGTTGACCCTGGGTGTAGTGCTTCTTCCAGCGGTAGATCAGCTGTGGAGAAATCTCGTGGCGCCGGCTCAGCTGCGCCACACTCCATCGTCCAGAGAGGTACTCTTCTACCAGTCCCGCCTTAAACTCACGAGTGAAGGATCGTCTCGACGACATAACAAGGCCTCCTTGGTTCTGACCTTATCAGGCCGCCGCTGGGCTAGGCATTCATTTGTCCAATGGCAGGGGTGCAGTCCAATGATGACACTAAGGTACCTCAATCAGGTAGCAGGCATATCCCTCCTATTGTACCTGTTGTATCCGGCGCCGGGCAATACGCAGTCAACCAAGACGGCGTTGCGCTCGATTGACAAAGCCCCATCCGAGTGGCCCCCAATCACGATGATCAATCAAATCGTCTGTTCCGACACAAACTACGCCGTAGCTGGATGCGCGTCCTTGCTGGACACCGGTGACGAGATTCTCGCCGCCACCGCGAAGCATGTCCTGCGTTATTTCAAGTCCGAGTCGATGAGGTCCGTCTCCTTTTGGGGGACTTTGAGGACATGGAGGATGTTCCCGAAGGATGCCCCAGCATCACTGTGGTGGACAAACTGATAAATGAAAATGATGAGGAATCCTTGGAAACCATCCCGTCAGGCAAGGACTGGTTGCTTTTCACGGTCCGCGAGTACCCAGACAACATGCAACCCCTCCGCCTCCGGTCGACTCCCCTCAAATTGGGTGAGGCGGTTTTCGTCATCGGCTGGCGGTACACGGATGCGGGCCCGCAGAAAATCTACCGAGGCAGCTACGTTGAAAGCGATGACGGCTCTGTCCTGATCTCCACAGAAGAGCTCACCAACAATAAGATGCCCGGGTTGAGCGGCGCCCCCGTTATCGACGCAAATGGGTATGTGGTCGGGCTGATGTCTTCCAAAGCCGGAAAGATGGAGCGGCTGGCGTCCGTCGACTACCCGAGCGCCCTCTTGAAAGAGAGAGGCCTGAGCGGTATCGAGTTCCCGAACCCGATTGTTCGGCCATCGGTGCCGCGCGAGATGCCGGAGACGACGTGTCCCCGCGAGCCTTCCGTATGCGAGGTTCACCTGGAGAAGATCCCCGATGCCATTCTTGCGCGGTGGGTGAACGATCACCTGTTGGAATTCCATCGCGCAAAAGACACTGACTGAGTCAGCAATCGGGAAGGATCACCTCCTCACCGATGGCGTAAACGTTTATCCCATATACAAAAGACCCTCCGATATACTCGACAAAAGGCCTCAAAAAGAAGAATGGCGTCCCCGACGGGAACTCATTCGAACCGCTCCTGATGTTGTTAAAGCACTTATGGCTGCATAGTGCAGAAAAATCCGGTGAGATGTCAGGCTTGGCGCGTCTGCTGTGGGACTATCTCGTCTGCGCGAACCCAGCACCGCCGACATAATTGAAACCTTTGCGTTCTGGTCTGTGTCATATAGACATGTTCCGTTTCACGAACTTGAACAGCAGGAGGTTAGGATGAAGCGACACCTGAAAAGCGTCGCAGTGGTCTTTTTGGTGATTATGAGCGTTACACCGGCAAGTGGCGGCAGCGAACAGGCGGCATACCAGGTCTTGAAGCAGGCGGCCGAGGCTTATCAAAATGCGACCGCACTGCGCGACACCTTACATCTTACCATATGGGCCCCGCAGGCCGCACCGGAGAGAAAATGGATCGCGTACGGCTTCGGCAAGGGCGGCCAAGCGTACGTTGATAACGGTTTTCAGCGCATCGTCGCTATCGGCGAACACATGTACGTGACTCAATTCGACGTCGCGGACAAATATGTCGAGGCATCGTACAACGGTGATTTCGGCGCCGCGATTGAGCGAATCGGTGCTGACCAAATGGGCATTCCAGAATTGCCGCCCATCGCCATGCATCGCGCAGCGGGATTCGAGACTTATATCGATGCCTTTCGGTTAAAGGCGTTGCAACCGCTTCGCGTGTCGCGCACCGTGTCGTCAATGACCGCAACGGCGATTCAGTGGACGAAGTGGAGTTCGGAGCGGAGGATGGCGAATGCAAGGCGCGTTTCGACCGAAGCACGCACTTGTTGAGTGAAATTGAGATGGTCATCCGGCCCGTTGGAGCTCCGGAAGGATATGAAGTCAAACTCACGGGGGCGTTAGAACCGGAAGTGTCCGAAACCGATCGCGTTGTCACTTTTGACCCGGCTAACCGGGGGGCAGTCGACCACGTGTCGCTCCTGGCTTCGAAAAGCGTCCCAATCGGTGAGGTTGTGCCAGAGATTACACTGCATTCCTTGAGCGGCGGTGAAGTACAACTGCAAGATTTCCGAGGTCGTGTCGTGGTCATCGACCTGTGGGCAACGTGGTGCGCTCCGTGTTGGAAGGCCTTGGAGTACGCCGAGGAGCTCGGCGCGTCAGTGAAGACATCCGGTTTACCCGTCACGGTCCTGGCAGTCAGTACCCTGGAGCGCGCGCCGACGCACGCTGAGAAGCGCGAGCACGTGGCGCGGTTTTGGCGGTCGAAAGGGTTCAAAATGGAAACATTGCTGGACCTGGACGGTCACTTCTTGGACGCGCTGGGCTATCCGGGATTGCCCAGCACGATAGTGATCGCGCCGGATGGCACTCTCTTTCGGCACCATCTCGGGTTGTCACCCGATATGGTCGCGACGTTGCAAGCGGACGTGCGAGACGCGCTGGAGCAGCAATAGCGGGGCGAAGCGCGTCCGAATTTCTCGCGCTCCGATGAGTGGACGAACGACGTGGCCGAATCGCCCACTGGTTGCTCCCGACGAGTTGTTTACGATCCTTCGGAAGGCTCGATGATACCCGAGCCCGAGGTTGCGCCGGGGTGCTTCAGTCCGCCAGCCATTTGGGCACGCGCTCGTCCCCCCAGACACGGTCCAAGAATTGATCACGGCCGGAGCCACGGCGGTATGAATGATATCGCTGCGGATCCTTCTTGTAGAAATCCTGATGGTAGTCCTCGGCCACGTAGAACACGTCGAGCGGTACGACGGGCGTAGCGATGGGCTTGTCGAGGCGTCCCGATTCTTCCAGTCGCCGACGAGATTCCTCTGCGACGGCCCTCTGTTCCTCGTCGTGGTAGAAGATTCCGGGGCGGTACTGGGAGCCGCGGTCCACGAAGGAGCCACCGTCGTCGGTGGGATCGAACTGTCGCCACAAGAAGTCCAGAAGCTGCTCGTAGCTCACGATGCTGGGATCATAGTGCACCTGGACAGCCTCCGTATGACCCGTCGTGCCACTGCCGACCTGGCGATAGGTGGGGTTCTCCACCGTGCCACCCGTGTACCCCGAGACAGCGTCAGCGACCCCGGGAACCTTCTCGAACGGCGCTTCGATGCACCAGAAACAACCACCCGCGAAAGTCGCTGTTGCCGTCGCGTGGAGAGTGGTCTTGGGCGGCGGTGAATTGCGCTCGGCCATCCGCAAGTCGGGGTTGCCCTTAGCGCACGCCACCGTTAGAAACACCGTAACTAGCCAGAGAGTCCTCATGGAACCACCTTCCTTGCTGACGGAAGCCGACGCTTCCGGCCCCAATCATATGTACGCAGGAGTTCCAAATGCGTGACCCTGTCACACCGACCACCCATCAAACGTAGTATGGGTATGAAGGTGCCCTACGTCAACGCCGTCGGTCTCACCGTTTACCCCCAGGAGTTCTCGGCCCGGCCCCGGCGGGCGCCATTAAGTCTACGCGTTCTTGCCGCCGTGCTGATCGTCCTGTTCGGCTTCACCGTCATTTCGACGTCGGTCGTCAGCGTCGGGAGTTACTGCCTCACCAGCGACGGGGGCGACACCCGTAACCTGTCGTGGTGCTGGAGCCGGCAGGGAGATGGCAAGACCCAAAAACGACATCGCCAATCTCACCTATTTTGCCATGCAAGTCATTGGCTATCGAAGGATGCATTAGGTGGGCAACGCGATCATCAGTAACGGCATCCGAACGCTTCGTTTTCTAAACGGCTAGATGACGCAACAAGACTTCGCGGATAGGGTTGGCATTACTCGTCAAACGGTAATCGCCCTTGAGAAGGGGAAATATTATCCATCCTTGCAACTCGCGTTTCGAATTGCGCGGGCGTTCCAAAAACCATTGGAAGAAGTATTTCAGTACGAAGCCAATTCGAAGTGGAACACGCGTGAGGCTCGCCCGCGCTCGGATCGAGCGCAAGCGCACGCTCCATGGATTCAATCACGAACGGTGCCGCCGTGCGCGGCTCCATCCCGTTGTAACCGCCAGATCACCTGATCGTCTGCAGCGTTGTCATAGAGTTGGTACTGATCGCGATCTCTGGTCTCTGGATTATCCTGCCACACCATGCTCTCTAGTCAGCCTGCGAATGGCACGTAGTTCGGGAGAAGGTCATTCCATAGTTATGATTACTTTACCTTTATGGTCTCCTTCTCCAAAATACCGAATAGCTTCAGGTATTTCACTTAACTTGTAGGGCCCATCTATTACAGGTTTGACCTTACCGCCTTCGAAGAGCTCATTCATATAAGCTAAATCTCTGTTTTGTTTCAAGCCAACGATACGTATTTTCTTTTTACTGATCATCGAAATAAACGGCCCCAGGAATAAAGCTTGGAAAAGTCGAGTCATCTCTCCCCCGACTGTGACATAAATTCCATTGGGACTTAATGCGCGCGTGTAATTGAATATCGAACGATTTGTTTTAACATCGAGTATCAGGTCATAGCACTGCCCATTTTTAGTAAAATCTTCCTGTCTATAATCAATGACATGGTCAACGCCCATTGACCGCAGCATTTCCAATTTCCCGGAGCTGTCAACTCCAGTAACTTCAACCCCGTCTAATTTCGCAATCTGCACTGCAAAAGTGCCTACCCCCCCGCCCGCACCATTAATCAAT
>JAOTUR010000276.1 GCA_029863805.1 Candidatus Krumholzibacteriia bacterium
GTTCGCGAGCGCTCCAGCGATCGAGTAACCGATGACGAGAACTTCAGTCCGCCGCAAACATTTGCCTTCGATCTGCGATACGATCTGTGGCAGACCGACCTAGGTTTGAAGCTCGAACTTGCCGAGTCGAACTCGCTTACCCATCAGAATGAGGTCGCACTGTTTTGGTCACACCCCGAGTATCGTGTGAGTTTCGATGGCAAGCAATTTGATGAGAATGGAGTGCTAATAACGCCGTTCGACGCGGGTTGGACTTATTACAGAGGTAATCAGGGACATCTCCGCTACACGTTTCGATCGCTGGGGCGTGCCGTTGATACCGATATCAACCCCCGTGGCGGCCGTGCGCTGACGGTGTCTTATGTGCGCGCCCACGACCAGCTGTTCGAGAATGGAGAATTTGAATATGGTTTTCGTCCGAAGTTTACCAAGAATCATTACAATCAATACACGCTGGACTGGCGCGAGTTCGTCGGCCTGCCGTGGTTGCGACATTCGCTTCGACTGAGACTTTACGGTGCGGTTATCGATAGCGATGTGAACGATTTCTTCTGGTTCTACTTGGGCGGACGCGATGGTATCCGAGGCTACACCTACTATACGATCGGCGGACGCAAAGGAGTGATGGGAAGCGTTGCCTATCGCTTTCCCATCGTACGAAACATCAATCGCCAGTTTCTAAGCCTCTATTTGCGAGATTGTTACGGCGGCGTGTTCTTCGAGGCAGCGAATTCCTGGGAGGGCGTCAGCACGCAAGAAAATGAATTTAAGAAATCTGTGGGTTACGAGCTTCGTATGAGTCTCGGGTCCTACTACCTCTTTCCCACTGCGATAAGTCTGGTTTCCGCCTATGCCTTTGATCCTGTGGCATTGAAGGTGCAGGGTTTCCCAGTTACGATCAAGCAGGAAGAGGGTTGGAGCTACTATTTTAGCGTTGGTTTTGCGTTTGATCTGTAGGCCTCAACCCAGGTGCCTTAGAGAGATATAAGGTTTTCCTGCATACGACTCTCAGCCACGCAACTCATGTCTCCTTAATTTTTTTTAGTAGCTCTTTTCTTGCCTGAACACGAAGCTTGGCGTTCTTGTAGCGGCGCTCTTCCTCGGGCGTTTCGGGACTTAGCCCGATCACTTTCTTTGGCTGACCCTTTTCGTCCAGATGTACAAAGGTCAGATACGCCGTGGTCGTTCTCACCTGTTTGCCGGTCTTTGGATTCTCCTTCGACACCTGAACACCGATCTCCATTGATGTAAGGCCCACATAATTCACGCTGGCTTTGAGAATGACGTGGTCGCCGACATAAATCGGGGCTTCGAAAGAGATCTTGTCGATACTGGCAGTGACGACAACACCCTTACAATGGCGCTGAGCCACCATCGCGGCGACGGTATCGATCCAGGACATGATGACCCCGCCAAATGCGGTGCCCAGCGCGTTCACCTGGTGGGGAGCCAGTATGTAGCGGGTTTCGATGGCGCTGTGTCTTGGGTTTCTGGATTCGTCCATTTCTCCGCGCGGGTGAGATCCGTATTTGCAAGTGGCGATTATAGTGCGCCACCGTGGTCTGGTCAACTCGATAGGCGCACACTGGTACGGCTGGGTTGGGCTAGGGGAGACTTGTCTGCTGCAATCAAGTTTTGGCCAGAACCCGTTTCTTCAAGAGTTCCTGGGGGCGGACCTTGTGTTTGGCGAGTTTGTAGCGTAGCGCTCCGCGGCTCATGCCAAGCAACTGTGATGCTCTGAGCACGTTACCGTTGGTTTTGACAAGAGTGGCCTCAATCACCTTCTTCTCGATCATATCAAGACTGATTCCCTCCGGGGGCAGTTTTACAACAAAGTCATCAAATTCCCTGGAAAAGGAGATCACGTGTGGATCGGGCTTCTTCTCGATCGGCAAGATGTCTTTGCCAATCGTAGCATCGCGGCTGAGCAAAACGGCACGCTCGATCACGTTGATCAGCTCGCGCACGTTTCCCGGCCAGGGGTACTCGCGTAGCAGCGCCTGTGAGTCTGGTGTGAAGTGGAGATAATTTTTCTTGAATTTCTTCTTGTAAAAACCCAAGTAATACGTAGATATCATGTCGATGTCTTCTTTGCGTTGCCTCAGCGGCGGAATCTCAATTTCAACCACGTTCAACCGGTAATATAAATCTTCCCTGAAGTTGCGCTCCTTTACCTCCTCTTTTATATCGCGGTTAGTGGCGGCTACGATACGTACGTCTACTGGGATTTGTGCGTCGCCGCCCAGTCGACGAAGTCTTTTCGTGTCGAGAAACTTCAAGAGCTTGGCCTGCGTCGGAACGTCGACCTCGGTAATCTCGTCGAGAAAGAGGGTGCCGCGATCGGCGAGCTCGATGAGCCCGATCTTCTGTGTCTTGGCATCGGTGAAGGCGCCGGCTTCATAGCCAAACAGCTCGCTCTCCAGCAGGTTGGGGGGCAAGGCGGCGCAGTTGATTTCGATAAAAGGTCCGTTGGACCGTTCGCTCTGTTCGTGAATCGACTCTGCAAAGAGACTCTTGCCGGTCCCCGATTCGCCCAGCAGCAAAACCGACGTGCTGGCGCTCTTGCTTACACGTTCGATCAGACCAACCACATCCTGAATAGCCTGGCTGCGACCAATCACCTCGCTGAGGCGCGTGGCCTTGCTACTGCTTTTGACGTACTCGTCTCTTTGTTTGCGACGATGGATCTGAGAGAGAATCTTGTTGAGCAATGTGACAAAGGTGGCCTCTTCCAGTGGCTTCAAGAGAAAGGCACGCGCTTCGAGCTGCAGGACCCAGGTGTCAAGGTCTTCGGTGTTGTCGGGAGTACAAAGTATGATCTGCGCACCGGGCGACAGCGAGCGAATCCTCGATATCTTTGCCTGGATTTCGGACATGGCTCGATCCGAGTCGGAAATGCCGAGGATGACGATGTCGATCTTGGGCCGGCCTGTATCGACAGCAGCCGAGTCCAGTACGCGGACCGGGTGAGAAAGCTTTTTTAAGAATGCCCGGATCTGGCGGTTCTCGACCTCGTTGCGTTCGATTAGGTAGATTGCAAAATCCATCGTTGTTCTCCAACCGAGCCAGCCCTACGAGGGGCGGTTAAATCCACGGTGTCCTTATTTTGCCTCATCGCTCCGTCATCGTTCGGGAGCGGAAATATAGCATTCCGATCGTGCAAAACTCGTGCCCCGTGTCCGTCTCCCCACTGTGCGCATGCCAACCCGTCTTGAAGCGCGGATTGGGATAATACTTGCAAGGCCTTGCCGTATTTACTAGATTTGGGAAACCGATCACGCTTTGGGAGGCCAATCAACAGTGATAGACATCGAGAGAAACAATGGTTGTGGCTCATGCTGAGCGCGTTGTCACGCGCTTTGGCTGCGCCGCTGATCCTTCTGTTGCTTCCCGTCGTTTACTCGTGCGGGAACGATGGCTCGGCCACCGACGGGGGACCGCCGCCGCCGATGCCATCGATTACTGCGCTTAGCGCGACGAATCTCTCACCAGGAGACACGCTGGCTATCAAGGGGTCGAACTTCGCATCGGCTACCGTGGACAATCGTGTCGTTTTCAATAATGCACTCGCCAACCCCACGCCGTTCTTCGTGCAACCAGACAGCCTCGCGGTGGTCGTACCCCTTTGGGCAAACTCGGGCGCCTTACGCGTCATATCGAGGGGTGTCAGCAGCGCGCCGGCGACTGTGGTGATCGAACGTGGCCTCGGAGAGCCCTTCGTGGTAGGGGGCGGCGCGAGCTTCGAGTTCAAGCTGCCGGCCCCGACCGGTAGCGAACGGTTCATCATGATCCCGTACTCCGCCTCCGCCGCCGGCATCGCCAACTTTCTCTATAGCGTGACGCCGGGTACCACCTCGGTGTTCCCGTCGCCCCCGGCGCTCAAGCGAAGTGCCGACCGAGGCACGGTTGATTTTCGGCTCGAGTTCGAGGCGATGACTCGCAAGGAAGGCCTCGAGCATATCGAGCGTCATATGAAGGAGGGTCGGCCGATTGTGAAAACGGCGGCCCCCGCGGTGCCGGACAGCATAAGAAACTTCTGGGTGCTGAACACGACGACTTCACCGCTTACCTTTACCCGGATAACGGCGGCGCGTCGTTACTGGGTGGATTCGCCGACCTCGGCGGCGTTGATTTACGCCGATGTTAACCAACCTTCAGGTAGCTTCGACCAGGCGGATTACGACGCTTTTGGGGCACAGTTCGATTCGCAGATCTTTCCGACCGACACGACGTTTTTTGGACCGCCCACGGATATCGATGGTAACGAGCGGGTAATGATTCTCTTTACTCCAGAGGTCAACAAGCTCACACCGCCTGGACAGGCCAGGAACGGGTACATCTCGGGCTTCTTCTTTAACATTGACTTGGCCTCCGGCAGCGCGAACTCAAATGGCGGCGAGGTCTTTTACGCCATGGTGCCCGATCCCAATAATGATCTGGGGAATACTTTTCCCAAACAAGAGGTTACGGACATCATACCGGGCACACTGGCGCACGAGTTTGAGCACATGATCAGCTTTGGCTATCGTTTTGTGACGCTGGGCAATGGTACCAGCACCGCCTTCACGCAGTTGACGTGGCTTGAGGAAGGTATGGCCCACATCGCCGAGAATCTCAATGGCTTCCATGACAGCAATAAGGGCCGGGGGGATCTCTATCTATTGGATCCGGGTGCGGTGTCTATTATGGGTGGCGATACGCTAGAGCAACGGGGTGGTATTTTTCTTTTCTTGCGCTACATGGGGGATCAGCTGGGTGATGGTATTTTCAGGTCGATTCTTCGCAGCTCTTGCAGGGGTAGAACCTGTGTTCAGGGTGTCTCGGGGGAGGACTTTTTTACGTCGGTGGCGAATTTTTTGGCGACCGTATATCTCAACGGTCGGCCGTGGGTGTCCGATCCAAAATTTCATTACAAATAAACT
>JAOTUR010000277.1 GCA_029863805.1 Candidatus Krumholzibacteriia bacterium
GCTCGTACTGGGTGGGACGGTAATCCTCGAAGAGACTCTGGGACACGAGGTCCTGACTCACGTCGATCTGGGGGGGCAGGAGATTGTTGTCAGGGGCAGCGAACATCTCACAAGGGATGACGGGAAAATAACCGTGCGGGTTGAGAGCGATTCGCTTCACTTCTTCTCAAAGCGGGACGGCGAGCGGATCGACGCGGGTCCGGCGCACGTGTCCGAGCAAGACCACGATCGGTGAGCGTTATCGTACACCTCAACAGGCTCTTTGCGAAGCCGAACGTCAAGGGCAGGGAATCGTCAGAGGCCTACGCCGACTGGGAATACAGCGAGGGCACCGCTCTGGTACGCGAGTGTCTGGAACCACACGGCGATTTGCAGGGTAAAAGGGTATTGGATGTCGGCTGTGGTCTCGGAGGCAAAACCGTCGCGTACGGTGAAGGTGGCGTGTCACAGGTCTTTGGTGCGGATCTCTCGATCGACAACGTCGCCACCAGCCAGCGTCACACGGCCAAAACGCCGCGGCCTTTTGTCTGGGCGTTCTTCGCGGCCGACGCGGCGCGACTGCCGGTGCCCGATGGGTTGTTCGACACCGTGATCACAAACGATGCCATGGAGCATTTTGTCGACCCCGAAGCGGCGCTGCGCGAGATGGTTCGGGTGACAAAGGGGGGTGGCGTGATCTGGCTTTTCTTTACTCCTCACTTTTCTCCCCTGGGATCGCATTTATATGATTATATTTATACTCCGTGGTGCCATTTGCTCTTCTCGCGGCGGCAGTTGCGAGGCGCGATCCGGGAGGTGCTGGCGTCGCGACATTCGCAATGGAACAAAGCGCGGCGCGAGCAGGAGCTGGAGCAGATCATGAACTCCTATGACGGCGATCTGAACCGTATGAGCGTTGGCAGATTCTTTGACATGGTCAGGCGGCAGCCCGGTGTGCGAGTGTCCTTCCGGCGGCTCAAACCGGCAAAATACCCCTTTTTGAAGGTGCTGACCATGATTCCGCTGGTACGCGAGTTTTTTACCGGCTCGGTCGTTTGTCGGCTGGAGCGGACGGGAAGACCGTCATGACAACCGCGCCTTTTGCTGATCGTGACCGCACGATCTACTGGAGCGTCGTGGTATCGGCCATCCTGCACGTGGTGGTGTTGGCGCCCTTTGTGCGCGACCTCATCCCCGAGGATTTCTTTACCCTGAAAGCGGAGCCGATCTTCGTCGAACCGCTCGAGTTTGTCCTGGTGTCCCCGCCCGAGCGACCCACCCCCAGCGATGACCTCAGCAAATACCTCTCGACCGTATCGTCACAGGCCAGCGATGTGGTCGATACCGACGACAAAACCGATGTGCCGCATAGCGAAGGTGTCATCCCCATACCGGATACACCGTCGCCGCAGGACGTCGCCGAGGGTGGAGGCCAGAAGGACCTACCACCTCTTCCTGAAGATAAAACAGATCTGGCCGAGGCGTTCGAGCGGTCGAGGTTCCTGAGCCAATCGTCGCCCAGCCGTGCGCCCAGCCTGCCCATGGAGAATCCCGAGTTCAAGAATCCCGGCTCCACACGTGCGTCGGTTGGCGGGATATCGATAAATACCACCGCTTGGGATTTTGCGCCGTATTTGTTAGACTTAAAACATCGTATCAAACAACACTGGATTCCCCCTCTGGCGTTCACCGCATTGGGCGCCATCCACGGGTACACCAAGATCAATTTCAGAATCTACCCGGACGGCTCGATGCAGGCCATGACCGTGATAGACACACGCGGGCATGATTCGCTTCACAAGGCCAGCGAAAATGCCATCAAGGGGGCCGCTCCGTTCAGGCCACTGCCGGAGGACTTTCCGGAGGAGTATCTGGATATCACTTTCGGATTTTATTATCTCCTCCCCGGTGACGAAGAAAAGTTCTTTGGAAAGGAGTAGCGTAGATGTGGGCTATTTTTATAAAAGGGGGACCGGTCATGTTTCCCCTGGCCCTGCTGTCGATTCTCGGCGTGGGTGTGGTCATCGAAAAACTATTCAGTCTTAGAAACAAGAAGGTGCTCACGCAGGAGATTATCCATTGTATCGAGGCGCTGCGATCGCCGTCGGATATTCCGATGGCCATCAGAACCTGCGATCGTCACAAGAGTCCCTTGGCAAATATTCTACGGGCCGGCCTCGAGGAGGCCGATTCACCGGTTGCGGATGTTCGTATGGTCATGGAGGATACCGGCCGTAGGGAGGTAAAACGGCTCGAACGGTACCTGGTTGTTCTGGAGACGGTCGCGGCGGCCAGCCCCTTGCTGGGGTTGCTGGGTACGGTGTTCGGTATGATAAGAGTATTCTCCGTCATCAGTATCGCGGGGGTAGGGGAGGCCGGTTTGCTATCCGGGGGCATCGCCGAGGCGTTGATTACGACCGCCTTCGGGCTTTCAATCGGGATTCCAGCGCTGGTCGCCTTCAATTTCTTTGATTCGCGTGTCGAGAACTTCGTCATCAAGATAGAGGGATACGTGCACGTGCTGCTCAAGCAGCTGAGCGCGATGAAGAGTGGGGAGATGGCAAACGTGCGGGGTATCTCGGATGCAACTTAGAAAACGCGGCAAACGATCTCTGATCTTAAATCTGACGTCGCTCATCGATGTGTTGTTCCTTTTGCTCATATTCTTTATGATCTCAACGACATTCTTGAGCACACCGGCGATAAAGCTCGAGCTTCCCAAGGCACAAAATGCCGATGCGGTACGCCAATCGCCGTTGGTCGTCTATATCGATGCCAGCGGTAATGTGTATGTCAACGACGAGCCGGTGGCGGTCGCGCTGCTGTCGGCGGCGCTGGGCAGGCGGTTGGACGAACGCGAAGAGAAGGCGGTCATCCTCAAGGCCGATTCGCGTGTGTCGCACGGTGCTGTCGTGGAAGTCATGGATATTATAAAAGGTGCGGGGGCAAGACGACTGGTAGTGTCAACCAAACCGGATGAGTAGAAGGGTCACATCTTGAGACGATTGTACCTGTTGTTACTGGTCGTGGTGGTGTGGGCGAGCGGGTGTTCCTCGGATCCCGATACACCGCTCGGCTCCGGCCTGGTCGACGGCGGTTTGATCGAGAGCCGGCCGGGCGATGTGTTCGAGGATACGGTCAACGTGGTGGTGGGAGACGCGACGTTTACCAGCACGGCTTTCTACGCTCAGTTTCTGACCACTCCGGGTCAGATGATCATCGGCCGCAAAGACGACTTCAAAACGACCATGCTGATCCGGTTTGACTTCTCCGGCGGAGATGACGTGGGGAAGACGGTGACAGAGGCTCAGCTGACACTGCCGGCAGCACCCGACACTCAAAGCGCCACGCTCAGCGCCCGCTTCTACGAGTTGCTCGATACGCTGAACGCGGGCGACACCATAACATCGCTGGACACCGCTTCCACACCGATACCCGATGACACCTTGGCCGTCGACCGGGTCATGCGGGCTTTCCCCAGGATCTACCAGTTGCCGCCAGCACTGGTCCAGGGTTGGATAGGCGGTTTGCATCACAACGGTATCGCGATTGTACTTACCGATAACACGACCAACAAACAGCTGACGTTTGCCACCAAGGAGAACAGCGATAACCCGTTTCTCAAGGTCTTCTTCTCGGACACGACAGATACGTCCTATAGACCACTGGTCACCGGTACCTTTGCGGAGGATCTCTCACCGCTGACATCCGACCTGCGCATATCCGATGGTGACACCCGCCGCATCTTCTTGCCGGTTGACCTTGGCTCACTCGACGACAGGGCGCTTCTGCACGACGCCAGCCTGGTGCTTCGTGTCGCCCCCTCATCGTCGACCGGCGGCGACGCAGATATCGAGCTCTATGCACCGACAGACTCCACGGATATCATGGATCTTGGCAAGAGAACTCCGGTGACGGTGGCGATCTTGGGATCGGCAGCGGATCGGATCGAATTTCCGATACGCAATATCATCACGCAGTTTCTGGCCGATCCCAAAACGAACCTGGGCTTTGTGGTCCGGTATTTTCCCGAGGGCAACTCGATCCGCCGCGTCGAGTTCTTTGGCAGTTCTGCCGCCGACAGCTTACGGCCGAGCATGCGTTTTACGTTTTCTGATCCGCCGACCTTTCCCAAGAGGTAAGCGCCAACAGGAATGACGATGAAAATGATGTGTCGACGATTCATATTTCTCGGGTTGCTTCTCGCCATGATGTCGCCGCCCGACGAGGTCTACGGCACGTCGGTCTATAGCATGGTGCTCGTCGGCGAGAGGGTTGAATCCGGAGACGTGCGCGCCATCGCGCTGGGAGGGTCCACTCAGCTCGTCACCGACTCGTTGGGTGTACTCCACACCAACCCCGCTCTTCTCGGCGGGCTCGAGCTGGTGTCGGTCGGTGCCACACAGAATCTTGCCGCGGATGAGGGCCGATCACCGGACTATAGCGAGCGCGACATCTCCTACGTGTTTCCGGCGTTTCGCGTGGCTTTTCCCATCGCGGGCCGTTTTGTTTTTTCGGCCGGGTACGTGGGGCGCTACGATCCCGATGGGGGCTTCGAGACCCACGGTGTCACGCAGAGCGGAGATGTCTTTACCCGGCGTTACATCAAATCCGGGGGACTTTTTGCCATTCCGTTTACCGCCTCCGCAAATATTACCAAGTACGCGTCGGTAGGGCTGACCGTCTCGCTGGAGCGCGGATTCGTGGAGGACCGCTGGGACATTGAATTCGAAGATCCAGGGCTCGCCCCCGGCGCTGGACTTCAAAAGGAGGACCTCAGGGGGACAGGATACGGGGGTGGCATCGTCCTGCGTCCGTTGCAGAGTGTCACCATCGGTGGCATGTACGAAAGCAAGGTCGACTACGACACGGAGATCAAGGAGCAGTTTACCCAGTCGGCGCTGGATACCACGTTCGAAGCCACACTCAGCTTGCCGGCGA
>JAOTUR010000278.1 GCA_029863805.1 Candidatus Krumholzibacteriia bacterium
GGCGAGCCGAGGTGGGCGAGCGGCTGCTGGCATTGGACGACAAGACCTACGAGCTAGATCGCGACGTCCTGGTGATCGCGGACGCTCGAGACCCGGTGGCATTGGCCGGGGTCATCGGCGGTGCGGACACCGCGGTTCACGCGGATACCGATGAGATTCTGATCGAGAGCGCGAGCTTTCATCCCACGCTGGTGCGGGGGGCGCGCAAGCGTCTGGGGATTCCCACCGATGCGGCCTACCGCTTCGAGCGCGGAGTCGACCGGGAGCTCAGCCGGATTGCGGCGGCACGCGCGGCCGAAATGGTGTGCGAAGTGGCGGGCGGCATGAGGGGCTCGGTCATCGACGTTTATCCGGCGCCGCATGTGCCCAAGACTTTGGCCATTCGTGCATCGGCTACATCTCGCCTTCTGGGGTCGAACCTCACCACAGGGGAAATCGACGACTTGTTGGTCAGGCTTGGTTTCGAGAGGGCAGGACGCGACGACAACCAGGTATCGGTGGTGGTGCCTTCGTATCGGCTCGATATTGGCGAGGAGGCGGACCTGGTTGAGGAGGTCGCCAGACTGTATGGCTACAACCGCATCGGGGCGGGCTGGACCTACCGCTGCACGACGTTTGCCACTCGGGATCCGTTCGATCAGTTTGTCGAGTCGCTGTGTACGCACATGGCGTCTCGCGGATACAACGAAGTGATCACCAGTTCGTTTACCGACGGTAGGGAGCTAAGCGACTTCGGTTGGGAGGAAGACGATCCGCGCAAACATCCCATACCCATTCGCAACCCGTTGAATGTCAATCACCGGTATCTAAAGACCAGCCTGATCCCGGGCATGCTCGATGTCGTGCGTCGCAATCTCGACTACGATGTCAAACGCATTCGCATGATCCAGGCCAGCACGGTATTTTTGTCGCCGGGGGGATTGGAACAGCTTCCCCAGGAGAAGCCAATGCTGGGCATCCTGGTGTCAAATCCGAGTGACACAAACTTCTGGTATAACTCGAAGGGATCAGTGGATCTGTTTGATATTAAAAAAGAAGTGGAGTTGATGCTTGATTCGTTCGACATTGACTTGGGCCCGGACATCCGTTATAATTTTGACGAAGCGACCGGCAAGTTTGCCTATATCATTAAGGCTAAAGTAATTATGGAGGGAGGTATCATCCCCGAACCCGTCGCTTCACGTTATGATTTCGACCAGCCGGTTTGGTATGCAAGTCTCGATTTGGAAGAGTGTTACGACCGCTCGAGGCGAAGACCCAAGTTCAAGAAGCTTCCCGACTACCCGAGCTCCAAACGAGACCTCTCACTGGTCGCCAAGCGGGGCACTCATTTTGAGGAAATTCAAAAATCTCTGGTCAAGTCCGCAGGCCCGTTGCTAGAATCGCTGCGAGTTTTTGACGTCTACAGCGGAGAGAACGTTGCGGATGACGAGACCGCTTACGGTGTGCGCCTGAGTTTTCGTTCAATCAAGCGCACGTTGACCGACTCGGATGTCGACGAAGTGATTAAGAAGATATTGACCAATCTCAAAAAGCAGTTGGGTGTTGAACTAAGATCTTAATATGACCGCCGCAAAGACGCAGAAACTGGAGAGGTTGGACGCCCTGGAGTCGAAGATTTCGCAGGCAGCCGAGATCATCGCCGAGCTGAACACGCGATGCAAAGCACTGGGTGAAGAGCAGCAACGACTGCAACAAAAACTGGCCGACCTGACAAATAGAAATAAGAACCTGGCGCAGCAGATTGATGAATTGGAATCCAAGAATCAAGTCGGGTCAGCCAAAGCGTTGAGCGAGAAAAAAATACTAAGCAGGATAGATAGAATGATAGAGAAATTCGGGGAATTACAAGTCTAGCTGTGTTGAGGGCCTAGGCCGTAAGTGAAGTGTTGGCTTTAGGTTTTGTGAGCGAGAAGATTCAACGAGGTCCAAATGGAAGAAGCTAGCGTAACAACTGTGCAGATATTTGGACGCGAATACAAAATCAGGGGACACGCGGACAAGAACTACATCGCGGAGATGGCAAAGTACGTCGATAACAAGATGAAGGAGCTGGCGTCGAATTCGTCGCTACCTTCTCAGGATCGGCTTGCCATCCTTGTGGCGCTGAACATCGCCGACGAGTTGTTTCAAGAGAGAGCCAAAACGTCGGAGACGATTTCTGCCGTTGAGCAGCGTGCCAATCGGTTGATCGCCTTGCTCGATGAGAGTCTTCTTGCAGAGAAATGAATACTTTTTTCATCGCAACTTGGAAAGTGCTTGATAGAGAAACTGTGTTCTGGTATTCTCTGTCTAGAATTCCCTACCATGTTGGTGATGGAAAGGTAACTATTGAGCCAACACCTCATTGTGGGAAGCCTTAATGTAGCAGGAACTGTCATGCCTCATTGAGGAAGGCACTACTTGTTATGCGGGCATCCACTTGGACCTACTAGGTTCAAAAGTTCCCTTACACACGGCATAGCGTGGGGAATTTTCATTCCCACCTGCTCCCCCCGAGTTTCTCCCTATATTGACATTTGAAAACGAACGCGAGACGCCCATGTCGCCCGTCATGCATTGTTAGGGGGAACTACGATGAATAGCCTGATAATCATTCTCTCCGGGCTTGGATCCCTTGTCGTTGGTTTTTTTGTGGGTTCGTTGCTGGCCAAACGAACTGCTGCATCGAATCTCGATAACGCGAGAAAACTGTCAGATTCCGTAATCAAGGACGCCCAGAAAGCCGCTGAAAACTACCGCAAGGAAGCCGAGATCGAGGCAAAAGATTCCTTTCTCAAGATGAAACTGGATTTCGAAGAGAAAACCAGGGAAACGCGAGACAGTCTTAAGGAACAACAAGTTGCGTTGATCAACAAGGACGGTAATCTGGCGCGCAAGGTCGATCTTCTCGACAAAAAGGAAACCGCCCTCAAGGACACGGAGGAAACTCTGGAGAGAAAGCAGCAAAAGCTCACGCAGAGACTCACCGAAACCAATCGTCTCATCGCCGAGCAGAACGTGCGCCTGGAACGGATCGCCGGCATGAGCAAAGAAGACGCCAAGGAAATGCTAATTCGCAACCTCGAGAACGAGGCCAAGATGGAGGCGGCGCGGCGTGTAAAGGAAATCCGCGAGGAGGCCGATCGTCTGGCACAACGTGAGAGCCAGAAAATCATCACGGTGGCCATTCAGAGATACGCCGCCGACCAGTGTGTCGAAACCACGGTATCGGTGGTTGACCTGCCTTCCGATGAAATGAAGGGACGAATCATTGGTAAGGAGGGCCGCAACATCCGCGCTTTCGAAAAATCGACCGGAGTTGACGTCGTCATCGATGATACGCCGGAGGCGGTCACGTTGTCGTCGTTCGATCCGGTGCGCCGAGAAGTGGCGCGACTCTCCTTGCAACGGCTGGTGGAAGATGGTCGCATTCACCCCGGTCGTATCGAAGAAGTGGTCATGCGCACGCGTGAGGAGATGGAGAAGAACGTGCTGGAAGCCGGTGAGCAAGCGTGCATGGATCTGAGCATTCACGGTCTACACCCCGAGTTGATCAAGCTGGTGGGCCGGATGCGTTACCGCGCAAGCTACGGCCAGAACTGTCTCAAGCATTCGATGGAGGTCGCGTATTTGTGCGGCATGATCGCAAGCGAGCTAAAGCTCGATGCGCAGTTAGCCAGGCGCGCCGGCCTGCTCCATGATATCGGCAAGGTTGTCTCGCACGAGGTCGAGGGATCGCATACCGAGATCGGCGGTGATTTGGCCAAGCGCTATGGCGAGAATGACGTGATCATCAATGCCATAAGCGGTCACCACCAGGACATCGAAGCGATATCGCTCTACACGCCGATTGTCGAGGCGTGCGATGCGATAAGCGGCGCCCGCCCGGGGGCGAGACGCGAAACACTGGAGTCCTATGTCAAGCGCCTGGAGAAGCTCGAACAAATCGCCGGTAGCTTTGACGGTGTGGAGAAGGCCTATGCCATTCAGGCGGGTCGTGAGATTCGGATCATGGTCAGCGCCGAGAAGATCGACGACGCGCAGGCGGCGTCGTTGGCCTTCGAGATTTCCCGCAAGTTGGAAAAAGAGCTCGAATATCCGGGTCACATCAAGGTGGTCGTGATTCGGGAGACGCGAGCGGTGGAGTATGCCAAATAGAAGGCAGAGGGCGTCTTGCCTGTCGGTGAGGAGGCGGCTTGATAATCGCGTTTTTGGGGGACGTCGTTGGCAAACCGGGTCGGCGCACGGTTGACCGCGTCATACCCAAGCTCAAGCAACAGCACCGGGTCGATCTGATCATCGCCAACGTCGAAAACTCGGCGGGAGGATTTGGCATCACGCAGAAGGCCCTCGGCGAGCTCGAGCGAGCGGGTGTCGACTTCTTTACCAGTGGCAACCACATCTGGGACAAGCGTGAAGGGGTCGGGCTTCTAAACTCTCGCAACAACATTGTGCGTCCCGCCAACTACCCCGGGCGCGATCACGGCCGGGGTTTTCGCGTCATAAATGTCGGTGACAAACCGGTAGCGGTCATGAATGTTCAAGGGCGCGTTTTCATGCCGCCGCTAGACTGCCCTTTTCGAACTATCGACCTTTGTCTGCAAAACGTCGGTGACGGATGCCCGGTAAAAATCGTGGATATGCACGCCGAGGCCACCAGCGAAAAACGAGCCATGGGTTGGTACCTCGATGGCCGCGTGTCGGCCGTCCTGGGGACGCACACTCACATACCGACGCGCGATGCCCAAATACTCCCCGGCGGTACCGCTTATGTGACGGACGTGGGTATGACGGGGTCGAATGATTCGGTTCTCGGTATCTCCAAGAAGCCCGTGATCCAGCGTTTTCTCGATATGCGGCCGACCCGCTTCGAAGTGGCACGACACGATCTTCGCTGTGATTTTGTGATCATGGATATCGATGAGGCGACCGGCAA
>JAOTUR010000279.1 GCA_029863805.1 Candidatus Krumholzibacteriia bacterium
CGGCAATAACAATCGCAGGTAGCAAGAGGAGGGCGGCAAACGGGCACATCATGTGACGCAGGCTGTTACCCATCTTCAGACCCCAAAAAAGGATCGGCGGCAGAGCCCACAGAAGCACCAAGGTCAGAGCCCGCAGTTGCCTTCGCCGAATGAGGCAGTAGACGATGCTGACAACCACAGCGGCCAGCATGCCTCCACCCGCCGCGTTTACAAACACCATTCTATTGTCGTGGTCGAGTATGGCCTGCACCGTGAACGGAAAACGGTCGGCCCACGTGTCCGCCGACTGATCCAGCGACGGGATGTTGGGCGCGATGGCCTGGGTGTGCAGTGTTACCACGATGAAGCTGACCACAGGTATCAAGACCGACAGACCCAGACTACGCGGGGTCAATGCGCGCAAATAGAAAGCAATCCCTGCGTACGCCCCAAAGCAGAGTATATAGTCAGCCTTGAGATCGATCGCGAGCACAGCGAGCAAGGCCGATCCCGCCACGAGATAGTTCTTCGCTTTGACGGCGTCGCCAAGCGACATGGTGAAGAGAAGCAGAGATGTGACAAAGAACGCAAACGCGGGTAAATGAGCCATGCCGTACAGATTTGCCGACCAGAACGCCGGCGTAAAAAAGAATAAAACGCTGGCGATCACGGCAACTCGCCGGTTGGTCAGGTGTCGCCAAAGGACGTAAAGCGGCACCAGCGTCAGGCTGCCAAGAAAAAGATTGACCCAGTTCAAGAGTCGTGGAATGTGTGCGTATGGTACGCCGATATCGAACAGGCCTTTGATGATCTGCAAGAGAAGCGGGCTGGTGCGCAGGTAGTAGGAGTAGTTTGGGATATACCCCGCGTTGTGCCACTCCGAGCCGACGATCGCCATCCTTGCCACGTCGGGCTCGCCAAAACCAGGCAGCATAAATGGCCAGTGGATGACCACAGACAGAAGCACGACGGCCGCCAGATTGTGGGTCTCTTCTTTACCCAGAAGATCTAGCCGCATGAATGACCCTCACCTGTGCACAATGGGAGATTCGAACGCCCGCGCGTCTTAGCGATCGGCGGCTGCATCTTCGCCTGCAGCCCCTTTGGGTATCTGTTTTAGCACGTATATGGGTCGCCCCTTGACCTCGTCGAACACGCGGGCCAGGTACTGGCCGATGAGCCCGATGAAGAGCAGCTGACAGCCGCCAAGAATCAGCGACACCGCGATCAGCGATGTCCACCCCACCACAAGATCCCCGACCAGGATGGCTCTTGCGATGATCCACGCCAGGTAAACGAAGCCAAGAAAGGTGATGAAAATTCCCACCAACGTGGCGAGCCTAAGCGGCGTCGACGAAAAGGAAAGCAAGGCGTCGGCCGCCATCGATAGCATCTTAGGGAATGTATACTTCGAAACACCGGCGGCCCGGTCGCGCGCGTCGTAGTAGACAAACTCCCTCTTGAAACCCATCCAAGAAATCATGCCGCGGATAAATCGGTTGCGCTCTCGCATATCGCGAAGCTCGCGATACACGCGTGACGACAGCAGCGTAAAATCGGCGACACCCTCGGGCACATCTGTGGGACTCAGCTTGTTCAGGATAAAATAGAACCCCTTGGAGGTCACGTTTTTGAGCCAGGTCGCGCTGGCGGTCTCTCGTCTCACCGCTGAGACGATATCGTATCCCGACCGCCATTTCTCGACCATCTCGCGTATCAACTGGGGCGGATGCTGCAGATCGGTATCCAACATGATCGCGGCATCGCCGCGGGCGTAGTCGAGACCCGCGGTTAGCGCCACCTGGTGCCCGAAGTTGCGCGACAACGAACATATGCGAACTCGCCCGTCTTGCTCGGCCAGTGTGTTCAGACGGTCAAGCGTCTCGTCCGAGCTGCCATCATCGACAAAAATGATCTCGTAGTCGAGGTTATCGAGCGAGCCCAGGACCTCGCGCAGCTCGTCATAGAAGAGCGCAATGACATCCGACTCGTTGTAACAGGGGCATATGATCGACACGGTGCCGGAGCGGGCTGTGTGGTTCATGGCTTCCTTATGGATCGCGAACCGTAGCGTATCGCGCGACCACTATAAAGTCCTCACACGACATCAGGCTCACTTGCGCCCCACAACACCAAAGTTGATCATGGACGGATATAACCATCTACCCAGCGCGTCGAGCCTCTTTAGAAGGGGCCGTGTAAACTTGACTTGAAACGGCCACAGATGACATCCGGCCAAGCTGATATTGGTCATCCCCGCGGATCTCATCACCGATGCCGCATGACCCGGATATATCCAGTTCTCGATTCCCGCGTATTTTCGCCATCCCAGTTTCTGAGACATCCGTAGTACCGGATACCAGATCCGGTTGGGTGTCGTTAAACACACCGCTCCTTCGGGTGCGCACACCCGACACATCTCACGGATGGCCAGTACAGGATCGAGCGTGTGTTCGATACAATCGGAGCTGATGATGAGATCGAACGCGCGATCGCCAAAAGGCAGACAAAGTGCGTCCCCCACCACCCCCTGGCAGTGTAGCCCACGGGCGACGCCCGCGACAAGCCCCGCTCCCACATCGAGCACCGTGAGTTCACCACCCAGGCTCTTGATGGTCTTGGAGATCCTGCCCGTACCGCTCCCGATCTCGAGCACCTGTCGCCCTTGCAAATGATTGCCCTTTAGCAGTGTAGAGAAGATGAGATGCTGGCGACGTTCGACGTCGTAGTCGCTCATGTATTCTTCGAATTTATCGCCAAGCTCTTCGTAGTAATTTGTCTTATTGGCTTTTGAGATCAACGATCGGTCTCCGCAGTGATTCTAGCGTTGTATCCTCTCGTTACATTGTGTTTCAGCGGTTGAACCATGTCAAGGTGGGCTTCCCCGTGCCGCGCGGCAAAAAAAAGGTGCGATGGTCACGGGGACCATCGCACCTCTCTTCGCGGAAGGCAGAGAGATTAAGACGATGTGTCTTATTTGAGCATGATCATCTTCCGCGTTAGCACGGTCTTTGCCGCTTCGAACCGTGCGAAGTAGACTCCGGATGAAACGCTAACGCCGTAGTTGTTGGTCCCATCCCACTCGAGCGTGTGGAAACCCGGAGGCTTTGTCCCCTCAAAAACCGTTCTCACCAGTTGCCCGTGAACATTGTAGATCTTGAGGCTCACTCGCTCGTGGACACCGGCGGGTATACCGATGTTCATGCGAGTGACCGGGTTGAACGGGTTGGGATAGTTGTGTCCCAGGGTCAACTTATCCGGGATGCTCGGTGTGTCGCCATCTGGCCGCTCGGCCATGGCGCCAAACCCAGTGGCCGCACCCAGCCAGTTGAGCGCGCGATCGAGAATGGCCGCTCGACGTTCCGGCTCCTGGATATAGCTGAGGTTGAACGAAAAGTACACCGATACGTGGGTGGTCGCCGTATAACGAACCGCGGCCGCGGAGTCCGGTCCGGAAGGCGCCATGGGCCACAGCTTGGGATCCCAGGTCTTGCCTTGCTTCTCGAAGAACTCGCGTGCGTCCTGTTCGGTATCGAAACGATCGAGCGATGAGCCCAAACCGCTGTACCGGTAGATCACCTGGCCACCGGGGTAGGTTGTCGACAAACTCAACTCATCCGGGTAGGACCCCTGGATGAGAAAGGTCTCGTCTGCACCGATCGGATCGCCCGGTGTGCTGGTGAGCTGCCGCCAGCTGGGATCATCCTTGACATAAGCGGTGCCGGTATACTGCTCCATCCACGGTCTCGCCGATGAGCCATACGACAGATCCCGCCCCAGCATGAAGATCTGGTTGTACCCGCTACGGGGCGTGCTCAGAAAGTGGCCCAGCGTGTCGCGCTGCGTGGTATCGAAATACCAGCTCTCATCCACAATCACCGCCTGGTACGACTGCAAGATGGCCACCGTTGGCATGCCGAGGTCGTCCCAATCCCAGATATCGGCCGTCCGCCCGATGGCGGAGAAGGCCGCCTGGAAGGTGGCGGGTGACGTATGCGACGCACCACCGAGCAGAACCAGGTAGTCGCCCGAGGGCATGATGCCGAACTCGTACGTCGTCGCTGGCGCGTCACCGGGGTCGGTCGACGTGTTGGCCGCGTTGTCGGTCGCCGACACATACAGCTTGATCCGCGTACCCGATGACTGACCGGGTATGTCACCGTTGTACTCGTCGGGATTCGCGGTCGGGGTCATGGCGACCGTGTTCCAGCTAACGCCGTCGTCGGTACTATAATAGAGTGTGGCGCTCGCCACACCGGACAGCCCATCGAGCACCGTCGTGGTGACCGTGTACGGACCCACGGTATCAAACGTACTGGCGGGAACGTCGGTCGAGACGAACGATGGTCCTTCGGTGTCCTCTGCACCCTCGATCCGCACATCATCGACGTACCATCCGACCCGCTGCACGCTCGAGTCACTGCCGAAGTGCAGACGGATCGTGACCGTCTGACCCTTGTAGGCGGTGAGATCGAAAGTCGCTTTGTGCCAGACGTCATCGTCGTAGCCAGTAAAACAGGGCTCACCGGGAATGCCGGCGTTGCCGCTGCCCCCTGTGCCGTTATAGCCGATGTCGGGCGTGAGGATGGTCCAGGTGGCGCCGCCGTCGGTCGAGATCTTGACGTTGCCACCGTCATAGTTGGTCTCGATGTAGTACCACTGCCAGAGGCTAAGTACCGCGTAGGTGCCGCTACTCGGAACCTGCAAGGCGGGCAGATCGAGCGTCGAGTTGGAACTCGACGAGTAATCGTCACCGACTTTTGTGGCCCACAGCTTGAGCCCTGAATGCGCATCGCTGGGACCCGCGGTGGGTTCGCCCCACTCCCAGTCGGGGCCTGACGCGGTGAAGCCACCGTCGTCCGCCTCGAAATCCCACGCGTAGTAGTCGACGATCTCGAAGCTGTGAAACCCGGTGACGGGATCTCTCACCGT
>JAOTUR010000030.1 GCA_029863805.1 Candidatus Krumholzibacteriia bacterium
TACGTTCGAGTACCTTTTGATTCTGATCAACCAGGCTGCAATAGCCTACGAAAACAGCTGTCTTTTCGAGGAAGAAAGCAAGCGTACTCTCGGGCTCGTGCAATCGCTCATATCCCTTATCGAGGAGAACACGTTGTCGAGGGGTAACACCGAGACTACGGTGAACTATACGTACGCGGTCGCGAAAAACATGCACTACCCGGAAGAAAACGTAAGGGACCTGATATATGGGACTGTGTTGAGAGACATCGGCATGATCAAGGTAAGCGATCTCATCGTTCGCAGTCCAAGAGAGTTGCAAGAGGGAGAATGGGAAATCATCAAGCGCCATCCGATCGAAGGCGCTGAGATGCTGCGCAGAATGAAGTTCTCCGAGCACACAACCAACGTTGTTCTCTGTCATCATGAACGCTTCAATGGACAGGGATACCCCAACCAGATGCAGGGGCCTCAGATCCCGCTTGGAGCGAGAATCGTCTCTGTGGTGGAGAGCTATACGGCGATGTTACAGGATCGCCCCACGCGGCCAGCGCTATCCGATCAAGAAGCGCTCAACACACTCAAGGAGAACTGGGGAATGCGTTACGATCCAGACATTGTTGCACAATTCGTAGACATCGTTGAGGAAGAGATTCGCACCGGTAGACTGGTGAAGTACCAAGGTAGTGAGTTGTTCAGAGACTAGAGGAAGGTTACAAATGGCGGGAAACATACTGGTCGTCGATGATGATTTGAAAGTTCTTGAGATCCTTGAAGAAAGTCTGAAGAAAAAGGGTCACGACGTGCAGGTCGCCCGAGATGCTGAGGAAGCACTGTGCTGTTACAAAGACAGCGCCCCGGACATGATCGTCCTGGATATTGTGCTTCCGGACATGGATGGACGGGATCTGCTCAAGATCATGCGCTCGGTTCCTGGGGCGAAACCAGTTCCTGTTTTGTTCCTTTCGGCGAATTCGGATCCGGAGGTGATGATCAGCAGCTTGAATAGTGGCGCTGAGGATTTTCTGGTCAAACCATTCTCCCTAAGAGAATTCAATGCCAAGGTGAAAAAGGTTCTTGGCAGTTACCGTGACGCCCTCGCGTTGAAGGAACGTACCGTCCGACTTGAATCCGAGGTATCGCGCAAACGGGAGAGCAATATTCAGATAAACAGGGAGCTGAAGCGCCAGCTGCTGTCCATGAGAACGCTGTTCAACGTAAGTCAGGATCTAAACCGCAGACTCGACCTCGACGAGATGATAAACGGGTTCGCATTGACTCTTGTCGGAGAGCTACAGATCTCAAGCATGGCGCTATTCACGATCAGGCGAGAGCGTGATGATCATTTCTACCTGCAAGGCGTGAAAGGTTTTGACAAGAGTAGGATTGCCGATCTGAAGCTGACAACACAGAGCGAGTTTGCCGAGCTATTGATGACACGGCCGGGGCCACAAAAGCTGGTTAGAAGCAAAGACAACGAGTGGGTTCGGAAACTCCCCGATGTACGACTCGCCATTTTCGAATATGTGACACCAATTATCGTCAAACAGAAACTAAAAGGGGTCGTTTTTACCGGACCTAGGGTGACGGGCAAAGAATACACTTCTTACGATCTCGATATATTGCAATCGATCTGTAACTCCGCGGGTATCGGGCTCGACAACGCCCGATTATTCCGGGAACTTCAGAACACCTATCTTTCGACCGTCAAAGCGCTGGTTTCGATAATCGAGGCCAAAGACCCATATACTAAGGGTCACACAGAACGGGTCGCGGATTACTCCGTGGCTTTGGGTAAAAAGATGAAATTGTCCAGAGATGAGATCCGCGATGTGGCTTTTGGTGCCGTGCTTCACGACATTGGAAAACTGGTCATTTACGAGAAGATCTTGAATAAGCCCGGTAGCCTGAACGAAGAGGAATGGAAAGTCTTGAAGGAGCACCCCGTAATCGGTGCGAACATTATCGAGAATATGGACTTTCTCTCGGGAACGGTGGCCTACGTCCGGCATCACCACGAGAGCTACGATGGAAAGGGTTACCCGGATGGCCTGAGTGGCGAGGAGATTCCAATCGGTGCCCGAATCATCTCGGTCGCAGACAGTTATGACGCTATGACAACCGATCGCCCCTACCGGAAGGCGCTGGGTCGTGAGAGTGCTCTCGATCGCCTGAGGGAACAGGCGGGCAGCCAATTCGATCCACAGGTGGTCGATAGTTTTATCGCTCTTCTTGAAGTAGATGGCTTCGTGGCGCGCAACCGAAGAGGCAACGTGGTTGCCCACCAAACGTGAACAAAGTGAACGTTTGCTGATTCGTCCAAGTATAGATTCATCAGATTCATAGCCCGGCGATACCCGTTCTCGCCAATGGTGCTGTAAACCGCGTTGACATCTCAACGTCGTGTTTTCGGCAGACGGCGACAGTTTCATCCCCCGCACACTCTGCAACTCATCTCATCGCAGCCTCTTGCCATCACCCATACAACAATGCCGTCACCTGCCGGAGTGGCATCGGGCTTGCGTATTGTCATCTCACGCGGGCGCTGACCTTGGAGATGAGGGTGTGCAGATGGGGTGTGATGGGAGGATGTGTGGTGTCGATCTCATCGGTGCTTCTCATCTCCGATTGACCGGGGGAGCCCCTCCGGATGCGGGATGGGAGGAACCGTAACCGGCTGCGAGTCTTATGCCAATCATTTGGCCGTCCTTGGCCCGGCTGGCAGAGAGATGGTGGTTGGAACATCTTGCTCGACAACCAGCAACCCAAACGTTGCTAAATGTGCCACCTTTGTGTGGGCCACCGTCTGGACTGGGGAGGACAGTGACATGGTGCTTTTCTCGTGGGGCTCCCTCGTGTTTAATCCGTCTACCACCATCCGTGACGCGGCTTTCGTATCTAACCCCTTTTTTCGCATCAATCTGCAAGGGCCTGTATTCCTCCTTTGTAGACCCGTTCGTATTGCCGGTTCAATGGCAACCATCCATTGAGCTCGCTCCAATTCTAATGCTCGACAATTCCGGGAACAGGTACGCGAAAAGAAGACTTGACATACTGGCTGGAAAGGTCGGCTACTCTAGTTTTGACGTCGCGGAGAAGCGAAATCATTGTCTGCGCTGGAGAGTTCGACTTTCGTGAACGTTTCCGAATCAAACCCGAAGACCAACTCTCGCGCAACACAGCACCTCAAAAACACCCTCGGCGCTCCCCCCGCGCCACGCGTGCGCCAAATGATGCTCAGGGCGGTGGCAATTGCGTTTTCAGGTTCCTTGATCATGCTGCCCTTACCATCTCCTCCAAGCGGTGGAGGGATGGACGTTGCGCTGGCTAACTATGCAGCGGTTTCTCACCACGTGGAGACGAGCGCAGAGGAGGCAATAGTCCTAGCCAACAGCCGCCAACTTCAGCAGGCCGTAGAGATGTGGGTCGCCTTGAACAACGGCGTATACCCGAGTGACGTTGACCTCGATCGAACTCCAAATCCAAATGGCAAGACGGTCATCGAGTTACTGCCTAACGGAGTCCGTCTTGTAAATCCGTTCACTGGGCAAGCCACCGAGCCAGTTACCGGCACAGCGGTTACTCCGGGGCAGATTGGATACGTTCCACATATCGAGTCGGGCAACACCGTCGGCTACACAATAACGGGTTTCGGCGAGGCCGCGATTATTGTCATCCTCAACAGGGAAGACCCGTCCGAGCTCTGGACTCAGCGATTTGGCGATGTCGGGATAGACGGGGGGATGGCACTCGCGGTGGATACAGCCGGAGACGTTTTTCTAACGGGACGCTTCAGTGGCATGGTGGATTTTGGCGGTGGCCCACTCACAAGCGCGGGAGGAGACTACGACGCTTTTGTCGCAAAGTTCGACAGCGACGGTGCTCACCTCTGGAGCAGCGGTTTTGGCGATAGCCTTATCGAGGAGGGACTCGGCATCGCGTTGGATGTGGGGGGAAACGCGGTCCTGACCGGGGGCTTCGTTGGCACCGTCGATTTCGGTGGCGGGGCGCTGACAAGCGCGGGTAGCGGAGATATCTTTGTTGCCAAGTACGACCCTAGCGGGGGCCACGTCTGGAGCCAGCGATTTGGCGCAACTCAGGATGATCGGGGATATGCTGTCGCGGTGGACGGAGCGGGCGACGTAGTTGTGACCGGAGAGTTTCAAGACTCCGTTGATTTCGGTGGTGGCACGCTGCCCAGCGACTCGGTCGACGTGTTTGTGGCGAAATTCGACACCGACGGTAATCACGTCTGGAGCAAGAGACTGGGGGATTCATGGGTCGATCGTGGTTTTGCGATAGCAGTTGATACGTCAGTCAACGTCGTTGTTACGGGGACATTCGGAGACACAGTGGATTTCGGCGGAGGCCCGCTCACCAGCGCGGGAAGTGATGACGGATTCGTGGCGAAGTATGGCTCGGCCGGTAACCACCTTTGGAGCCGGCGGTTTGGCGATACTAGTGCTGACTGGGGGACAGGCATCGCCGTTGATCGGGCGGGCAACGTCTTTGTAACGGGGTCAGTATCAAACGACATGTTCTTGGTGAGGTACGATCAGAGCGGGAATCAATTTCCACGTGCTTTTTTCTGGCGTCGGGGTCGATGTCGGCGAAAGTATTGCTCTGGATGCGGTGGGCAACGTTCTTGTAACGGGGCGATTTGAGGACACGGTGAACCTTGGTTGGGGGACCCTAACGAGCGCTGGAGATCTCGACATCTTTGTGGCGACTTACACCCCGTGGTTTGGCAATACTTGGAGACAAGCCTTTGGCGACACCGCGATCGACTGGGGGACATCGATCGCGGCCGACGCCGACGGGAACCTGTTCATTACGGGATTGTTTCACAACACGCTGGATCTTGGTGGGGGAACGCTGACAAGTGCAGGCTCGGAAGACATTTTCCTGGCAAAACTCGGCCGAAGGTCTGTTCCGCTTATCACAAGTCCTATACCCGACACGACTGTAACGGAGAACGACCCACCGATCGATGACTATTGGGACTTGAACGATGTGTTCACAGACAAGGAAGACGGGACTGCCCTGTCATTCAGAATCGAGGCCAACACCAATCCCACCCTCGTCACCGCCACCATTGATGCCGACAGCGCTCTGGATCTGAGTTTTGGGACAGATCAGGTCGGAACCTCCATCATTGTGGTTCGAGCCACGGCCACCGATGGCGATTTCGCGGAGGATGTGTTCATGGTGACTGTCCTGATTACCCCGCGACCGGACCTTATGGTTAGTTCATTGTCTGTGCCATCGCAAATAACCGATGCGTCGTTGGAATATCCGATGTCGTTCACGCTGTCCAATGTGGGGCTGGTCGACGCCGGGCCGTTCCGCGCTTCAGTCTATCTGTCGGAAGACAGTGTTATTTCCGTTACCGATTCGGCGGTCACGTCTGTGAACCTATCCGCGCTGGCCGCGGGTGCGGATTCCTCCGTAGCGTTGACTTCCAGTATGCCCAAAAGGCCTCTTGGATCAGTGTATCTTGGAGTGTTCGTGGACGACCTGGACACCGTGGGAGAGAATGGCGAGTCGAACAACACTCTGGCGGATAGTACTTCATACCAGGTGCCGCTCATCAACTCGGTCATCGACATTCCTAGTGACCAGGGCGGACAAGTGTTCTTGTCGTGGTACGCCAGCCCGCTCGATGCGGTCGCAGCTGGTGGTCTCATTACGAATTATACGTTGTGGCGAACGATCGATGTGGCGCCTGAGGCTTCGCGGGAGGGCGATGGTATTTTGATAAGCGACCTTGCTGAATGGCAGCCGGATTCAAAAGAACGGGTCATACATATGGAAGAAACAGCCCAAGGCCCAGTTTTCTGGGAGAACATTGCTACGCACGGCGCCTTTCACTTTGACGCATATGGCATGGCGCTTCCAACTTTATTCGATTCAACGGCGTCGAGTTTCGATTGGCATTACTGGCGCGTCGTCGCGCATACGACTGACAATCTGGTCTTCTACGTCTCAGCAACGGACAGCGGCTATTCGGTTGACAATCTCGCACCCTCAACGCCGCAGAACTTCAACGTGTCATATAACACAGGGAGCGGTAACCAACTTGCGTGGGATCCCTCGCCCGAGCCGGACGTTCAGTTGTATCGAATCTACCGGGGAGCAAGTGACGGTTTCACACCAGACCTCGCGAACTTAGTCCATTCTAGCGCTACGACAGGTTGGACAGACCCGGACTACGACGGGTGGGATGTGTACTACAAGACGACTGCCGTTGATGACGCGGGGAATGAGAGCGATCCCGGATCGCCCGGCACCGTTGCTGCAATCACCAAGCCTGAACTCCCGAAGACGTTCGCGCTCTACCAAAACGCTCCGAACCCGTTCAACCCAACCACGACCATTAGCTATGACGTGCCGGCTAGCGGGGGCGTGGTGACGCTTCGTATTTACGATGTAACCGGGAAACTCATTCGGACGCTAGTAGATGGACCGCAAACGGCCGGTCAAAAGGCGGCCACCTGGAATGGGAGAGACAACCTGAACCGAAGTGCCGCTTCAGGAATCTACTTCTACCGGTTGACGGCACCGGGCTACGAGAAGACGCTGAAGATGCTGTTGCTGCAGTGACCGTATCGGTTCTGTTGATTTTCTACGATGAAGAAACCGCCCACGAACGTGGGCGGCTTCTTTTGTATCACCTTAGGATAGTGATGGCGCATTCTTGCCAATATGTGCCATCCCGGAGGGGTCCTACCACCGGTGCCCGTCACTCCCCCGGAGGATTCCCCAAGCCGCTAAGTCCCAACGCCATAACGGTCGAAGCAGTCCTGCCCAGTCTGGGCTCCCGGGCTGGACGCGCGCCCAACGCCGAGATCAAGATTCGGAACGCGCGTCCGGTGCCGGCGATGCAGCGTGTCCATAAAACCACACTTTTGTGGACATGGTATCGAGAAGCGCTAGAACCGTCAAGAGCACCGTTCTCGTAGTCGAAAACGTATTTTAAGGGGATTTACGGACATTGCGATGTGCTTCGCGGGCGGGTCGTCAGTGAATAGGGAAGACGGGTTCGGGCTTCGCCTTAGATCTCGAATCGCGAACTTGAGACGCAATGCCCAACTCGTGCCTCACAACCCCCCCCCATTTTCTTTTGCTACGACGCAGGCCCTACGTATCATTGTCGCCCACGATAACGTCGTTTGTAGGATCGTCGCGGACGAAAATTGGCAGGTCGTTGAGGCGATTACCAACGATGAATCCGGTATTGACCACCTCGACCACGCTGATACCATAAGGCTGCACAGCTGAAACTCCGGATGACACGAGGTTGTTTGAACACAGGAAGCTTGTGTTGTGATGCTTAAACACTATCCCCGCTTCGGCGAAATTCTCAACCGCATTCCCCGTGACGGACACACCGGCTGTCTCAAGCAAATGAATTGCGCCAGCCGTGTCGTTCCCGACTATACCGTACCCATCAACGATGTTGTCAGCAATGACGATGTTATATGCGTATCGGTCTGGGTTGCCACTTGCGATAATCCCACTATGCTGATGCAATGCTCGGCCAGCCACGATGGTATTTCCACTGATAATAATGTTCCGCATCGTCACGTCAGCGCCATCAACGTTGCCAGCGGCGATACCAATCATGCAACCTTCCAAAATATTGTTCGAAAACGTTATGAATGTGCCATCGTGCGTGTCGAGCCCGCGCCGTCTGTTTCGCCGCCTGGCCAAAAAGGGGTCTGTCAAGGCTTGCTACGAGGCCTCCGGCGCCGGCTTCGTTCTCCATCGGGTCCTCGCCAAGGATGGGTTCCACTGCGAGGTCATCGCCCCCTCGCTCATTCCCCGCAAGCCTGGGGATCGTCGCAAGACCGATCGCCTCGATGCGGTCAACCTCGCACGCCTCTACCGCAGCGGCCATCTCACCGCCGTCCACGTGCCCTCCCCGGAGCAGGAGGCGTTGCGACGGCTGATCCGCCTGCGCTACGAGTACGTTCGCTACACCACCGGTACTAAAAATCGCATCTCCGGGATGCTCCGTAACCACGGACACGTCTTTCGCGACGGCAAGAGTACCTGGACGAAGACCCATCGTCAGTGGCTCGCTCGCATGCGTGACGAGCTCGACGGCGCCATGCATACCGGACTCGCCGCCGAGCTCGAACACCTCGAGTATCTCGAGATCCAACGCGGTGTGCTCGACGATGAGATCACCCGATACGCCCAGTGTTCGCCCTATCGGAGCCAGGTCGAGGCACTCTGTTGTTTGCGCGGCATCACAACACTCACCGCCATAACGCTCTTAAGCGAGATCGGCGACATCCGTCGTTTTCGCTCGCCTACAGCACTGATGGCCTACTTCGGCCTCGTCCCCTCCGAGCGATCCTCGGGTGAACGGGAACGCCGTGGACCCATCACACGAGCCGGTAACACCCATTGTCGTCGCGTCCTCGTCGAAGCCGCCTGGAACAACCGTCACCGCAGTGGCGCTGATCTAATCTTGAATCGACGCCGCCAGGGACAACCCCCGGACGTCGTCGCTATCGCCATCAAGGCCCAGCATCGGCTCTACAAGAAGTTCTGGCGACTCGACCATTGCAAACATCGCCACGTCGCCATCACCGCCGTCGCCCGAGAACTCTGCGGTTTTGTTTGGGCCGTACTAAAGGCAGCGCCCCAGCACTAGGTGCCGGGGCGCTACGGTGAATCAAGTCGAGAGGAGAGCTCCGATTGGAGGATCCTCGTTTCAAGTATGCGGTACCGGTCTTCGACCCGAACCCGCGCGAACTAGAAAGAGGCAGCTCCGGACGAACACGTGTGAATGCGGTACACAACCCGCGGATATCAGTTTGATGATCGTCGGTACTTCCTCTCCTCTCGACCCAATAAAACGGAGGTTGACACCAGCCGCTTCCATATCACTTGAGGAAAACCACCTTCTGACTTTTCGAGAAACCTTCTGCTCTCATTCGATAGAAGTAAACTCCTGAAGCGACCATTTGCCCGTGGTCGTCTCTACCATCCCACGTCGCTGTCTTCTGGCCTGAAGTCTGCTCTCCATTAATCAAGGTTCGCACGAGACGTCCAGCGGCATCGAAAATCTTGAGCGAAACGCTTCCGCCGCCCGCGGGCACGTCGTAGCGAATGACCGTCGTCGGGTTGAATGGATTGGGGACATTTTGATAGAGTGCGAACTGGTCCGGTGTTACTATGTCGCCAATGCCGACAACCTCGCCGGGATCATCGCCCCATACTACCTGGTCACTCTCATTTCCCGCGAGGTCCACCGTGGTCATTTTGTACCAGATGTTCCAACCATCATACTGAGGATCGTCGTACCACTCGAGATCGATCGTCGCGTGGATGAGTTCCCAGTCTCCTGCTCCTGGCGGCCCGTTCGGAGTGGCAAACGGCCCCGCGGCGCGATAGATATTGTAGTACTTGAAGTCCTCGTCTTCCGAAGGGTCCCAGGTGAGGTGGTTGCCGGCGCCGGTATTATAAGCCACGGTAAACCCCATCGGTGCCCACGGCGCAAGGTTGTCAACTGAGTAACCGCTGTCCGGTGCGCTCTGGAAGAACACCGTGGGAGTAGACGTATGAGCGACGATGTAAAACGTCGACCAACAGATTCCAGCGGATACCGTGGAGTCGCAGAGCGTTGGCACGACTGTGCTGTACGTCGGATACCCTAAGGCCGGTACGGTCTCTACGAAATCCCAATCCCCCGGGGGGGCCAGCAATCCCGGGGGTGGCAGGGTAAGAGGGGCCGGAGAGACGAGTCCGGGCACGACCTCTCGCCACAGACTATACTGCGCGACCGGCGTCGGGGCGCCCGTCACATCGTTAGAGTCCCGTACCCACCTGACACGAACTCGCCGGCCTTGATCGTTGCCGACGTCGGTGATGGAAATACCCTCACCAAAGGAGCAGCCCACGCCGACGGCGCCGATAAGCAGGCTGCAGGGGCTGTCGGCCGGAATGCATGGAGAGTTGGCCGCAAGCGCATAGTCGCCGGCCGTCGTCGGCGCATTGTTGCATGACACCGGGGCGCAGAAGAGGGGATCGGTGAAGATGTTGTTGCTTACATAGGTGACGGTGCCACCGCCCGCGACGCCGGATGTGTCCACATCGGAGCAGGTGAACGAAATGTCGGCCGTGCCAGTGGCGTCATTGACGAAGGCTTGATCACCCAACCCGGCTGCGCAGTTGCCCCAGATGACCGTCTGAGCCGACGATAAACTCGTGCTCACTGCTAGTAACGCTGATCCAACGGCCGCTATGCCACCACCGTCGCCACCCGACGTGTTACCCGCTATCGTGCAACCGGTCAGCGTTGGAGAGCTTCCGAAAAAACCAGCCTCGATGTAGAATGCGCCGCCGACCAACGAGGCGATATTGCCGGTAACAGTACAATCCGTGAAGCTGCTGGAACCGTCGCCGATCATCACGCCCCCACCGCGCGTGGCACTGTTCCCGGATATCGTACAACCGGTAAACGAGGGGGAGATTCCTAGTACTTCAAACTGCCACATTGACACCCCGCCGCCGTCATCCACGCTGCTGTTCCCGATGATGGAGCAGTCTGTAAATGTGGGAGAACTCCCATCGTTTACAAAGACCCCCCCACCCGACGCATCCGCAGAGTTCCCGGTGATCGTGCAGTTCGTAAGCGTGGGACTCCCAGAGTCTACGAAAACCCCCCCACCCGACGCATCTGCAGAGTTCCCGGTGATCGTGCAGTTCGTAAGCGTGTGACTCCCATTTACAATTACGCCCCCACCCTCAAAGTTCGTGCTATTGCCGACGATTGTGCAATCGGTGAACACCGATGGGTTGGAGCCTAAGCCTAACAAGACGTTGAAGCCCCCAGTGTTCCCACTGATCTCGCAGCCCGAAAAGGTGGTGCTGGCAGAAGGAACACAGAGGATCGTTCCACCAGCTCCGCTCCCCGAATTGTTGGTGATGGAGCAGTCTGTAAACGTCGCGCCACCCAGTATATAGACCACCGCCGCGGGGCTTACAGTGCTTTCAGCAACATTATTCGTGATGGTGCAGTTCGTGAACGTCGGATTCCCTTCGATTTGGATTACGTTGCGCGGCCCGATCGGCGCCCCAGACTTGTTGTCTGAAATAGTGCAATTGTTGAATGTGGGAGAAGTCCCGGCCAAGATGAGTATCGCGCTGCCGTCCAGCGTGGAATCACCCCGTGTGAAGGTAAACCCATCCACAACCGCGGCAGTACCCTCGCCAGTTTGGAAGATGATTCCGCGCCCCAACTCCTGACAGTCGATGATGGTCGAGTCCGGCCCCTCGGCTGACAGCAGCACAATATTCGTGCCACCAAAGTCCAGATCTCGGTTCAACGGGCCCGTGTACGTCCCTTTGGCCACCAGCACCGTGTCGCCGGGGATGCATGCACTGATCCCCGCCTGAATCGTCGGATAGGGTCCCGAGGGCACGTTTCGAACAGTGGCGGTACTTATCGTCGCAAGAGCCAGTACCAAAATTGATACTGAGCCTAAAACTAGGAGAGTTCGCATGACAATTTCTCCTTTCGGTTTTTCACCCGCATTTTAACTTGCGAGTTAACATTAGGAACCTATGCTGGCTCTTTGTCGGACGACCCTCTGTAACTTTTCCACACGTGCCATACCATGATCAATAATGCAACTGCATCAATTCCCGGCGCTTCTCGATGACCCGGGCACGTGCCGATCGTAAACCCACGTGACTCCGACTGTGATTGAGTGGGGGAAGTTTGATCGCACGGATGTGAAGAGAAAACGACACGCCGCGCCGGTGGGTTTTGTTTTCAAGGATTGCAATCAGGACATCTTCCCTACGGGCGAAGTGAAGCGGTCCGCTTGCAAGATCTCTCTTCCCCGCGTCGCCCTAAGCTATAGAGTCCACGCCATTCTCTCTAACCGTAACCGCACAACCTAGCAAGAATGTGACATCTCCCGTCTTCATTACTGTCTACAACTCGAGCCTCGTCGGTGCTGAGTAGACTACACTTTGGCAGAATCCGCTTTAGCCCTCACTTCGGGTTGACTGAGGTAGCGAGGGATTGTTTGGAAGTGAAGTAGTGTGGACATTTGGACGTTGTGAAGGGAGGCTGCCCGGACACCGCGTGGACTATCGTAAAAGTGAAGTCGGAGCGGGGGATACGAACTCAGGGCTTTTCGCCCATAACTTAGAACTTTGGAAACGTGAAAGCGGACAGGATCGCGATGCGCGCTATTCAACCACCCCAAAATACCGATCCAGCCAGCCTAAGGTTTCCTCGATCAGCTTATTCCGCGGCACGGCATGACCACCATCGTAGAGGACCCATCGTTTATCCTTCTCTGGAGTACCCAGATGTTCGTATAAAGGCCGCTGCGCCGTTTCTGCCGGGTAGAAAAAGTCGTATTGCCCATTGATCATGAGAAAAGGTACCGTGACACGCGGCACGAAGTTGAACGTATCCGCCTCCGGCCGCGCCCGCCGAAACTTCAAGCCCCCGACATAGATTATCCCAAGGGAGAGACGGTCTTCGACGGCCAGCATCAGCGGGCCCATGCGTGCACCCCAGCTCTGACCAAAGTATGCGAGTTTGCTCGCGTCGATGTCGTCTCGTGTCTCGAGGTAGTCGATCGAGCGCGCGAGATCCTTCGCCCACATGATGGTGTATTCGCTCCACCAAACGGCCTCGCTCGGTTGGTCATGCGGCAAATCACCACCACGCTCAAAGATTCCCTTGTAGATCGGATAGATGAGCGCGCGTCCGCTCTTCAAGACAAAGTCGATGCGGCTCATGCGGATATTCTCGTCACTCGAGCGTCTATAGATCGTGCCTGAGCCCGGGAAGAAAACCAACGTCTGGTACGGCGGCCTCCCCCGTTTCGGCAGAAAGAGATACGCCATCATCCGCTCGCCTCCGTACGCCGCATCGAATGTGATTCTCTGTCGGATCCACTCACCCCCGTCTCGTTCTTCTTCGATTTGTGCGTTTAGGTCAGTCTTGTCGTAGGCGTACTGTTTCAAAATGAAACGAAACTCGTTGTCATCGACCGGCTTTTCGACCGAGAAGTCGCGAAACGGCATCTCGATGAGCTCGCCCAGCCGATCATTCACCGCCTCGCCACCGGCAAATTGCAGGCACCGAAACCCATTGGTCGCCGAGCGATCGAAGAGGGGCTGTGCGTACGCATCGTTAAAGGCGTAGGGCGAATCGTTCCAACCGCCGCCGAGGATCATGCGCTCGTTCTCGCGACTCGTCTCGTTCCAACACCACTCGCGAACATTGCCCGCCAGATTGCACGCTCCCGCGGTGTGCAGGACGTCTTTGCGATCAACGGGCCACGGGCCGGTGCCCTCAAAATTCGCCAGCGACACAATGGCCGGTGTGGCCCACGTAAACGCCACCGCATTCCAATGAAAAACAGTGGGCAGCGTTTTGCCTGCGAACTCGGCATACGCCGCCGCCTCATACCAGCTTAAGCCCCCAACCGGATCGTTCCCCCTGCCTTCGGGGTAGTCGCCCACCTCCCAGGTCGCCGGCCCAGGCCGACCGGTGCGATCGCGAAAGCGCTCCATGGCCTCCTCCCACGTGAGCGTTCGCCCGCCCTCCATAAAGGCATTCTTCCAGTACTCGCGATTGCGGTAACCGCCGGCATCAACGAACCGTTTGTAGTCTGCGTTTGATACTTCGAAACGATCGACCCAGAATCCCGGTACGCGCTCGGCATCGATGCCCTCGAGCCCCGGGAGCCGCAGCTCCCTGTGGGATGCCGGAACCCACACCATGCCCGGAGGCACCGACTCCGGTTTGTGGAGTTCCAGCGTCAAGGTGTCACTCAACCACGGCGTGTTCCAAACGAGGTCGAATAGAGTCTCGTAGCCCTCTTTCTCCATCTTGACTCGCGCGTACGCTTTGGGAAGGCGAACATCGAGCGGTGTCTCGCCCATCGCTCGCCACTCGCCGTCGAGGTCGACGTATGCCTTGGCGTAGACCCGCGCGCCCGAGGGCGTGGAACGAAAATGGAACGTTTGCGCGCACCGCGGCCATAACCGCTCGAGAAGCGGGTCACCGTGAATAGCCGCCTCGGCCTCCATCGCCAGATCGTAGGCTTGCCACAAATCGGTTTTCGAAGTCTGGTCCGATGTGCCGTTAACGAGACGCTCGATTTCGGGCAGGGCGACGTTGCGAGCCCATTGGGCTCGTGCGCCGCGTTGCCGCCCTGTGACGACCAAACCGATCAGGACGGCGAGCAGGACGACCGTTGAGACGATGGCGAGAGGCTTTTTGAAAAACGATCGCTTTTGCACGGCGGGCATCGGACCACTCGGCCGCACACCGCTCTCGGCGGCGAAAGGTGCTAGGCCTAAGAGCATCTCACTCACCGACTGGTAACGCTTCTTGAGGTCTTTCGTGAGCGCCCGGTTGATAACGTTCTGGAGTGGTTCGGGCACGTCCTGCCGTCTTTTGCCAATCGAGACCGGTTCGTCGTGCACGATCTGAAACCCCATCGCCGCTTCGGTCTCTGCGCGAAACGGCAGCTGCCCGGTGAGCATTTCGTAGAAAACGATGCCGAGCGACCAGATGTCTGTGCGTTGATCGAGTTCTCCGCCACCGAGCTGTTCCGGGGACATGTAGGCGAGCGTGCCGACGGTTGCGCCCTCTTTCGTGAGCCGTGTCACATCGGTGAGTTTCGCGAGACCAAAATCGAGAATCTTTACCTGATCGCGGTCGGTAACCATAATGTTATCCGATTTGATGTCGCGGTGGACGATGCCCTGGGCGTGGGCGGCCTCGAGCCCGGAGCCGATTTGGCGTGCGATGTCGACCGCCTCATTTGTAGGAAGGGGTCCGCGCTCGATGCGAGCCCGAAGCGTTTCGCCGCCGTAGTGCGCCATGGCGATAAACGTGGCACCGTCGTCGGTCTCGCCGATTTCGTAGATCGTGCAAATGTTTTCGTGGTCGAGCGCAGAGGCGGCTTTGGCTTCCCGGATGAAACGCTGGCGGGCGGACTCCCCCGGTTGGCCGGGGAGAAACTTGAGCGCGACGTCGCGATCCAAATCAAGATCACGGGCGCGATAGACGACACCCATGCCGCCACTACCCAGTTCTTCCAGGATCTTGAAATGCGAAATTGTCTTGCCGATCATGGGCTTTGCTCGGCGTGCGGGCTAAGAGTGTTTTGGCAGATCGCCTTACGCAAAGCAGCATTGTAACACCGCGCGCCGCGGGCGCGGAAGGACGACTTTAATTGGCCCAAAATCGGGGCTATTTGCTTCCCCCTGCTCGCTCCCCTCTAACTGGAAGAAGCAGTGAGGATTATAGTTATGGAAAGTCGACTAGATTGGGAGGATCCGTAACCGGCTGCGAGTTTTGTGCTTCATTTGGTGCGGCTTTTGTATCAACCCTCTTTCGCGACAATCTGCGGGGGGGCTGTATTCTTCCTTTGTAGACTCATTCACATTGCTGGGTCAGCCATGAAGGAGTTTTTGAAAACGGGGAAGCTCGCGCAGCGGGGCCCAGGTCGGATCGATTCGCAGCATCGGAATGGACAGCTCCGCCGGTATGGACAGCAGATACTCGATCCGGTCTATTGCTGCGTCGTATTCGGCAACCATGACATAAATTCGGGCCAATGAAATGGCGATTGCAGGGTTCCAGTGGGCATCCTGCGATATCGGCGCCAGTTGCATGGCTAACTCTCCCTCCCGGATTGCGTCGGTCTTTAGCCCCAATCCGGCATAGGCAATGCCGAGACCGACATGATGTCCCCCGTTCTCCGGGTCGGCGGCAACCGCTTGTTCCAGTATAACGCGCGCCGAATCGTAGTGCGCGCGTTGCAGTTCGGGCATGTTCAGGAGCCCATACGTGGCTGCCCTCTCATACAAGATGGTGCCGGGAGAGCTGGGGTCCTCGATCGTCAACTTTTCCAGTGCTGCCTGGTAGTCCCCCGCGCACGCATCGATCCACGCCGAGGTTCGACGGAATCTCGGTGTGGGTTCCGCCAGTTGCGAGACCATCTGCAAGAGATGCCTGGCCGCTGTGACGTCGCCGTCGCGCATCATGATCAGTAACGCACTTCTCTCGTAAGCAAGATCCTCATCGGGGTTATGCGAGATCGCCCGCCCATAGTAGATTTGCGCTTTCCGGTACTCCCTCATTCTGAGGTAAGTGTTGCCAACGTTGATGGCCAAGACGGCGTTGCGAGGGTCAAGCTTGGCAGCCGTCTCCAAGTTGGCGGCTGCCTGCCCGTACCTGCCCAGACGTCTTTGCACATAACCGATTTCTGCCAACAGGTCACTGTTACTAGGTTGAAACTCTCGGGCATGGTCAAATTCCAGAAGCGCGCGGTCGTATTCTTTGTTGTGGTAATAGTACGACCCCAGCGACACTCGTGCATCGGGCAGGTCGGGGCTGAGTTCAATGGCTTTATCGACGGCCTGCTTCGCTTTTGCGAGATCTTCGGGTTCTCGCTCGGCGTGCCAATACAGCTCCGTATGGACGCGGGAGAGTTTGGCGTAGGCCAAGGCGAAACTCGAATCCAAGGCTACCGCCTTCCCATAGAGCGTGGCAGCCAGCCGAGACGCGTTTGGGTGTGTGACCCCCCGGCGGGAATACTCATTGCCCCGCAAGTAGTAGTCTAAGGCCTCCACGTTGTCGGTTAGCTTGCTTGCGATCAACCGTCGTTCGGGTTCCAGAAGCGTAATGTTCAGGGCCGACGCTACTTTTTCGGCAATGTCGGACTGCACCTGAAAGACTTCGGTCAAGACCCCGTCATACCGGCCAGCCCATAGGTGGGTTGCGTTTGAGACCCTAATGAGCTGTGGTGTAATACGTGCCTGGTCCGGTTCACCTTGAGCACGCTGCCAGCGGACGGTGCCTTCCAGAACATAGTCGACCCCCAATTCTTCACCGATCTGCTGGATGTCCTTATCCGTATTCTTGTATTGCATCACGCTCGTGCGGGCAATGACACCCAGCTCTCGAATACCAGCCAGTCGGAATGTGATTTCCTCGGTGATGCCATCCGCGAAATAGTCATCTTCAGCCGGACCCAAGTTTTCGAAGGGCAGTACCGCCAACATTTTTCTCTCGGAAGGAGTGCCCCTCCACAGGGGAATCACGTAGCGGGTAACGCCGATATAACCGGCGATCAGAAGTGACAGGGAAACGCCAACGGCAATGACATGGCGACGAATGGCCCGTCTTTTTCTGGTCCGAGTTGGGGCGCCGGGACTTGTTCCATTCTGCAACAACTTTAGGTCTGCCAGTACCTCTGTCGCGCCCTGATACCGGGCATCGACTTCCTTTTGCAGCGCCGTTTCGACGACTCTCGTCAGTACATCTGGAACATCGGGCCGGTATGTGTCGAGCGCTTCCGGCTCAGTGTGTATGATGCGGTATGTCACAGCCGCGTCGTGAGCTGCCTTGAAAGGGGGCTGGCCCGCGAGCAGTTCATACAAAACGGCTCCCAGGGAAAAAATATCCGAGCGGTGATCCAGCTCTTGCCCCCTTGCCTGCTCGGGGGACATGTACGCTACCGTTCCCACCGTCGTCCCCGTTTTTGTGACTTTCGTTTGTCCGGCGAGTTTTGCCAGGCCGAAGTCGAGGATCTTCACGACGCCGTCTTCGGTGACCATAAGATTCGCGGGTTTGACGTCCCGGTGCACCATCCCGGCCTCATGCGCTTTCGCCAGACCCTCGGTCACTTGGGTCACCATGTCCACGACCTGCCCGATCGGCAGCGGGCCGGTCGCAATCTTATCTTTGAGTGTCTCTCCCTGGTAATAGTCCATGCAGATGAACAACTGTCCATCCGGCGTCTCATCGATCCCGTGAATCGTGCAGATGTTGTGATGCTGAAGAGCGGAGGCGGCTTTTGCCTCGAGGATAAACCGTCTCTTGGCCGTTTCCTGGTTGGTCAAATGTCGGGGGAGGAACTTGAGTGCAACGTGGCGGTCAAGTTTGAGATCTTGGGCCTTGTAGACTACGCCCATTCCGCCTTCTCCGAGCTCCTCGATGATCCTATAATGGGAGACGGTTTGGCCGATCATAGGCTGATCATAGCAGCGACGTCGGCGAAGGTCAAAACGCTACGGCTCGCGTTTGCAAACACGATGCGGTTTTGGGCAATCTATTGTGTGTGAATAAGTTAGCTCCGCAGGGCACCGAGTCCCTCGAACCGATTTTTCCAATGTTTTGTTTACGAGCTGGCAAGCTCACGATTGGGCGGGAAAAAACGATACTGAACACCGTCACAAACCAGTCGAGCCTTCCAACAACCTCAACACGTCCTCGACATGATTCTATCTTCCCGAGCCGCAGTCCCCGTCCCCATGCGTTCAACCGCGACTACACCATTGGACGATCCTGCAGAAAATCGCTTGTTGGCATCGCCCAGAACGACATAATATCTGTTCGAGGCACTTACTTACCTGACCAGTGATTCCCGAACACGAAGACTCTGAAACCACGGTGGTGACCAAATGAAATCTCGCTCGGCCCTAGACAACGTCGTAAAAAGTGTATTACCGAACGGCTTAACAGTGCTGGTTCAAGAAGACCGTTCCAATCCTGTTGTGGCCATCAACGTTTGGTTTGGTGTGGGGTCGGTAAACGAGAGCGATGATACGACGGGTCTTGCCCATTTTCAGGAACACATGGTTTTCAAGGGCACCAAGCGACATGGTGTCGGCGACATAGCGAACCTGATCAAATCAGCGGGTGGAAACCTGAACGCAGCAACCAGTTATTCATACACGATGTACTACGTGGTTCTCCCAGCGCCGGCGTTTTCGTTGGGCTTGGATGTCCAGGCCGATGCCATGATGAACTCAACATTCGACCCGAATGAGTTCAAAAAAGAGAGGCTGGTTGTCATCGATGAAGCACGGATGTACGATGACACGCCGGATGCTTACATGTTCTATCGAATGATGGAGTTGGGATACAAGATTCACAATTATCGCCGACCAATCGCCGGTTATGAAAAGGTCGTAAGTCAATTTACGCGCGATCAGCTTGTCGATTTTTATCATCGATATTATCGACCCGCAAACGCCGTCCTGACAGTGGTTGGTGATGTCGATCAAAACACGGCAACGGCGGAGATCGAAAGGATCTATGGCGGGTGGAAAAACGGTCGTGTCCATGTCAGTGAATCACCCGCTGAACCACCACAGACCGAATTTCGATTCCAGCCAAGACAGGGGAGTGTCGATCACGCCTATATGGGTATCGGTTTTCACGTGCCGAGCATTCTGGATGCCGACTATCCAGCTCTGGAAATGTTGTCCACCCTGCTGGGCTCTGGCAAGAGTTCGCGTCTTTATCGTCATGTCATCGAAAAGAAACAACTGGCGACCACGGCACGCTCGACCCTTCTGGCAGAGAGGTGGCCCGGATACTTTATGTTTTTCGCATCGACCGTCGGTAACGAGTGGACCAACATGTGCGATGCAGTTCTAGAAGAGCTGACGCGGTTTCAGCATGAACCCGCTGCTGAGGACGAGCTGCTAAAGGCGCGTCGTCAGGTACAGAAGATGATGTATAACGAGTTGGAGACGGTCGAGGGCCAGGCGTCCAATCTCGGTTACTACCAGCTGTTGGGAGACTACAGGTTGGCCGACGAACACCGTGAAGCCATCCGTGCGGTAACGCCCGAGCAAATCATGAGCGTGGCCCGGAAGTATTTCATACCGGGCAACTGTTCGGTCGTCTCGTATCTACCTGATCGCGCTGACACAATTGAGCCTACCAGGGACGAAGTGGAGGATTTGTTTGTGAAGAAAATGAACTCGTTCTCTGCCACCAAGGTGCGGGCTACCCCGGGTTGGGGGTCAGACAAGGGCAAGCAGCAAGAACCGGAGGCCTCGGCTGTCGAGGGGCCGATCGCCACAAAGCCCATGATGAAACGGCTGGTGCTCGACAATGGTGTGGTGGTCCTGGTCAAGCGACGAACAACGGTGCCCACGGTGTCGATGCTCACTGTTTTCCAGGGCGGTTCGCGCCTCGACCCTCCGGGGAAGTCTGGGTTATCGATGCTGGCGACCCGTGCGCTGCTTAAAGGCACGCGTTCTTACAGCGGTGACGATATTGTCAACACGATAGAGGGTCTGGGAGGAAGTGTAGATACCATCTCCAGTTTTGATGTCACGGGCGCCCTCTTGAGTGTCCTATCGGAATATGTGGATGATGCATTGCCGGTATACAAGGAGCTGATCCGCGAACCCGCTTTCTCGGGTAAAAAGGTCGAGGGAGAAAAAGCCAGACTGCTAAAAGAGCTGGCCAAGAGGCATGATCACCCCATCTATGTGACCATCGATGAGCTGTTTGCCAATGTTTTTGGGGATCATCCCTATGCCTACCCGTTCGTTGGTGAAGACTCGCAACTGGCCGCGCTATCCGATCGGGATTGCGTTGAATGGTATAAGACTATCCTGACACCCAAGAACATCGTGGCGGTGTTCGTGGGGGATATCAGCGAGGAAAAAGCGGTGGCAGTTG
>JAOTUR010000280.1 GCA_029863805.1 Candidatus Krumholzibacteriia bacterium
TCTGGCGACGGGCTGAGCTCGGGCAACTTACCGGTTGTAAATCCCCTCAGACCTGCTATCCTGAATACTGCCCGAAAACGAGAAGGTGTATCCGGTAAAATAATGTGCTGAAATAAGTTACAATCGATGTGTATGCTCGGGGCGTAGCGCAGCCCGGTTAGCGCGCCTGCTTCGGGAGCAGGAGGTCGGAGGTTCAAATCCTCTCGCCCCGACCAACCATCTCGGAATACGATGGAGACGGTTATCCAGACCTTGAGTGTTTTCGTGTAGATTCAAACCCGTCGAGCCCCTGGGAATGCCACGAAAAAAGAGCAGCATTTCGAAAGACGAGTCTTTTGTAACGGGTGACTATGACATCCAGACTCGCTACCTCAACGATATCAATCGCTATATGCTGCTTACCCCCAAGCAAGAGCAGACCTTGGGTAAGGCCGTGGCCGAAGGGAGCGAGGATGCCAAACGCGATTTGATCCTCGCCAACTTGCGTCTGGTTGTCACCATTGCCAAGCGCTACGTGGGCCAGGGACTCACGTTCCTGGATCTGATCGAGGAAGGTAATCTAGGTCTGATTCGCGCAGCTGGCAAATTTGATTACAAAAAGGGTTTTCGATTTAGCACCTATGCGTCGTGGTGGATCAAGCAGTCGATTACGCGGGCGATCGCCAATCACGGCAAATCCATACGCATTCCCATTCATATCTATCAGCTCATCAACCGCTACCTTCGTCTCGAGGAACGCAAGGGAATCGAGCGCCTCGACGAAGCGGGGGCAGCAAAAGAGCTAAAGGTGAGCACAAAGAAGATCCGTCTCATAAAGAGCTTGATCCACGGCATTCGTACCGAGGAGTTGGCCGTGTCGGCCGAGGCCCTGCAGAAGCTATCGACAGCCACCGAGCTGGATCCTACGACAACGCCCGAGCAATTGATATCGTTCCAACTCGAGAACGAGGAGATAAGCAACTATATGGAAAAGTACCTCAGCGATCGCGAGCTGGAGATCCTACGTGCTCGGTACGGATTGGAAGACGGCAAGCCACGTACGCTCGCCGAAACAGGAAAGCGGATTGGCGTGTCGAGAGAGCGCATTCGACAGATCGAAAAGCGTGCGCTGCAAAAGCTCAAACTGATGCTCTCGGGTGGCAAGGCATGGTGATAGATAATATACAGCGGTTAAAAGCGCTCATCCGTGATATACCGGACTTCCCCAAAGCCGGTATTCTCTTCAGGGACATTACACCGCTCTTGCTCGACGCCGACGCTTTTAAAGAGGTTATTGGTTTGCTCTACGAGAGGTATAAAGACAGGGGCATCACAAAAATCGTTGCCATCGAGTCAAGAGGATTTGTCTTTGCGGCTCCTCTCTGCCACCAACTTGGCGCTGGCCTGGTGCCACTGCGCAAGCCCGGCAAGCTTCCCCACGAAACGGTCATGGAGACCTATCTTCTCGAGTATGGGGAATCAACGCTGGAGATGCATAAGGACGCCATCGGGGACGGGGATACGATTCTAGTCTTTGATGATCTTCTCGCCACCGGTGGGACAGCGGCCGCCTCGGTCACGCTTGTTGAGAGACTTGGCGGCAAGATCGTCGAAGCAGGTTTTGTCATCGAGCTTTTGTCGCTCAAGGGAAGAGAAAAGCTAGATGGCATACCCGTGTTCTCGCTGATACAGTATGATTGATACCCATCGATTATCACCACCGAACCTTGCACGTGACCCCGAAGCCTGACTTGGATCGACTATCAGTCTAGTGAAAATCGAGCAGAAATACGTTTTCATTGCCCAGCTAAAGGAGATGATTATAGAATGGGCTGAGTACTGTTGTGTGCGCGATCCCCGTTACTACTATGGGCCCGTGTCGACACTCTACTTCGATACACCGGGTTTACATCACTATGGCGAAAAACGCAACAGTGACTATATCAAGGCTAAGGTTCGACTGCGTTGGTACGAGGATCTGGATACACGTAACCGTGCGGGGGCCGTCGGGTGCTACATCGAAGCAAAACAGAAGCAGGGTATATCTCGCCACAAGAAGCGCAAAGAGGTCGTTATTTCATCGGAGAGGCTTTGTCATGACCCGTTTTCGGATGAAGAGATTCTTGGCTTGCCTTCCATGGTCTACGAGTTGGATTACCTGCCTCCCGGCATTTTGGTGCCCATGCTGCTGATACAGTACGATCGTTACCGCTTTGTGGATCCTAGGAGCGGTTCCAGGATTGCCATAGATACCAATATCCGCTGTACGGGAGCGAACCCTGCTTTTATTCCGCGGGTGCCGCCCGTGTATCTGGACGCCGGTGTGCTGGAGGTAAAAGGACTCCATCGCGACCTGCCGGGTTCGTTTGATCCAATTGTCGCGCACTTGAATCGGGAAGCGTTTTCAAAATACGGGCGGTGCTATGAACACTTGCTGCAACCCTTAGGGAGGCGACTTTAAAATGCGGGAAGTTCTCGCCAAGATCGCGCAGCTCATCCAAGACCCGGGCATTCAAATCGATGTTACCGGCTTCATTTTTGCGCTGGTTATATCGGCCTTGGTAGGTCTTTTGATCTCTTTTCTATACATGGCCTTCTACGAGAATCGGGCAACGGGCTCACAGATTCATCGCAGTTTTCTTCTCTTGGGACCGTCGATAACCGCGCTGTTCATCGCCATCCAATTCTCGTTGCCTCTGTCGCTCGGGCTCCTCGGTGCGCTGTCGATCATTCGCTTTAGGACGCCCATAAAAGAACCAGAGGAGATTGGTTTTATCATGCTGCTTATTGCAGCGGCCGTGGTCTGTGCGACGTTTCAGTTCCTTCTGCTCTTTGTGCTGCTGGCTCTGGCAACAATCGTTCTTTTGACCAAGAAGTTCTTTTTTCGAATGGTGGGGCACAAGCGTCAAGATGGTGTTTTGCTCATCACGCTGGACGGCGATCAGACTGAAGAAACAAAAGACAAGATCATGAAGCTGCTGGACACAAAACTGGCCAACGGCAAGCTGGAAAGCGTGTCCTTCACCGAGAATCTGACGACTATTCATTACAGTTTCGCCAACCTCAAGTCCACGAGCCTGCAGGGTTTTCACACATCGTTGAAAGAAGTCGCGCCCGTTCAAAAATTGAACGTGTTCTATAACAGTCAGGGGGCTCTATTCTAGGCTATTTCCACTTCATGGCTTTCTTTCGTATACTTGCTCTATGAAAAAACCCGCTCGATTCGCTTTTTCAGCTGTAGCGCTGGTGGTGGTCGCACTCCTTGCTGCAGCTCCCACCCACAAAGACATGATCTCGCAGCTATGGGGTTTGAACCAGCTTTACTTCTTTGAATTCAAGCAGAAGCTAAGAACACGGTTGCTCCCTCGTATCGATAAGAGGTTCACCTTTACGGTGAGCGACTCGCTCGCTCCGGCCCCTGTGCCAAGCCTGGTCGGAGGCTTCTACGCCGATCCGGTCACCATTGACTTGTCTGTGTCCACTCGAGCCGGTGCCACCATCCGTTACACGTTGGACGGCAGTACACCCACCCAGCAAAGTCGCCGTTACCAAAAGCCGATCACCTTGCATAGGACTCGGGTGCTGCGCTTTAGGAGCTTTCGGTCGGGCTATCTTCCCAGTGAGACCATGACCCATACTTATTTTGTAAGCACGGATTTCAGACTGCCTGTGGTGTCTTTGGTGACGGATCCGGTGGTTCTGTGGAACAGGTATTCGGGGATTTATGCCAATTCTCTGCGGCGAGGCAGGAAATGGGAGAGAGGCGCTCACGTCGAATATTTTGCACGCGGCAATAGCCAGCCGCTGCGCTTACCGGTACAGCTTAGAATGCACGGGGGGGGGTGGGCGAGAAAACAGACCAAAAAGCCATTCCGGCTACGCTACGCGACGGCGGGCCTGCAGCCGGCCACGGCAGATGATTTACTGACCCAGAAGAGCACCGAATCCGAGCGAGAGGTCATGCTGCGTCCCACGATGATCAACCACACCGCCAGATTGGGCGACGAACTCTTTACCCAGCTTTATTCCCAGATCGGCGGGTCGGTGTCGGCTTCGATCGAAGTGCTGCTTTTCCTGAATGGAGAGGCGTGGGGGCTGTACAGGCTTCACGAGCGTATCAACGAGGAATACCTGCGCAGGCGTTTTGGGGCCGCACAGTACGACCTCATAAGGGATCAGCGAGCAGATAGTCCTGCGCTGGCGGGCAATACCGTGCACTGGAAGAAGACACTGGATTTCTTTCGCAGCCACGATATGACAGACGACGATCAGTTTGCGCGGGCTAGCGAGCTGATCGATATAGACAACACCATCGACTACTGGCTCTTTAACATTTACGCCGGCAACTACGATTGGCCGCACAACAACACATATCTATATCGAAGGCGAGCCGGACCCGATACCAGGTGGAGATGGATATCGTGGGATACAGATTTTGCGTTTCGTCCGGGCGTGGTCGGCAAGAATACGCTGGCTTGGGCCACAAGAAATGAGCCGCGTACGGATCTGGTCGTCAATCCCGGGCAGTGGAAGGATAAAGAAAGCAATTTTTTTGAAACCTTGATCGTAAGACGCTTGCTCGAGAACGAATCATTTCGTCACAGGTTCGTCACACGCTTTTGTGATCTGACTCATTCGGTACTCGAGGCGAAACACATCGAGGCCGAACTCGATCGTATCATGGAGGCCAAGTCCCACGATATTGGTACCGAGTTGATAAGATGGCCGGATTCACGAGAGCGCTACCTGCGAGGTTCGAGAGACATTAGAACGTTCGCCCACCAGCGGCCTGAGATCATTCTGGGGTACTTCCAGAAGACATTCGGACTGGGGGAGCTTTTGACCGTCACCTTCGC
>JAOTUR010000281.1 GCA_029863805.1 Candidatus Krumholzibacteriia bacterium
GCCCCGTTGGGCTCGAGGGTAAAAGAGACTTTCAACTCCTCCCCACCACGCGTGATCAGTGAGACCGGGCTGTGTAAGGCATGCAGGTGTGCAGCCACCAACGCTCCAGCCACCGCTCCCGTCCCACAAGCAAGGGTCTCGCCCTCGACGCCGCGTTCATAGGTACGGATCGTTACGGTGCAGTCGTTCCGGAGAGACACGAAGTTTGCGTTGGCCCCCTGCGGGGCGAACCGCGTGTGCGATCGAATCAAGCGTCCACGCTCGACGATTTCCCTGTCGCTCATCGAATCCACATCGGACTCCACAACTACCGCGTGCGGAACCCCGGTATTTATAACATGCACAATTTCTGTGCCCCCCGCAACCGGCAAGGAAACACTTTGCTCGAACAACGTGGCGTCGGTCATACGTATGGAGACGCGGTTGCTCTCCACCTTGGCATCGAACAGGCCGGGTTGCGCGGCAAACCTCAGTGATACCCTGTCGTCATCCTGCCTTCCCAGGCCCAGTTTCTTGGCAAAAAGAGCGGCGCAACGGGCACCGTTACCACACATCTCGGCTTCACCACCGTCGCTGTTGTAGTACCGCATTCTAAAATCCGCGCCGTTTTCAGGCTCGATCAGGATTAGGCCGTCGGCGCCGATGCCGCGGCGCCGGTCACAGAGTTTGCGGATCCATTCGGGGACGAGTCGAATCGTACCCTGCTGGTTGTCGATCATTATAAAATCATTACCGGCGCCGTTCATTTTCTCAAACTGAATGACCATGGCCGTTACTCCTCCCGAGATTTCGCTGCCTCAAGGTGCAGATCCTCGAGCTTGATCTTCTGCCCGGGCTCGATGACGAGCGTGTCGGGATACTGCGCACATATTTCGGCACAGGAAAGGCTCGAGTCACCGGGACATGGATAGCTACCACACAGGCTATCTGGGCGCAGGTCGAGAAAAGCCCACAAGGTGTAGTCACCCTTGAGGACCTGGTCGAGACGGAAGTTGCCAGAGGAGTCACAGCGAGTGTAGTAGGTCGGCGGCGTCGTGTCCGACAGCGCGTGCATGGTCACCGTCAACGGTAGCGTATCGATGCCCGCTGCATTAATGATCCTACCGGTGATCTCGGCCGGTTCTCGAGGATCCACGATATAGACGTCGCGATCGGCCAGCTGAGGGGCCTCGGCGGTCAACGTCACCACTGAGTCGGCCAGCTGTCCCGCTGCCTCGCGGTCGCGATCGAACGATCCGTTATCGTTCTCGTCCTGGAAGGCCCAAATATATAAATTTGTGTTCGTTGTGGGCAGAAACTCGAACCGATACAACCCTTCTCGATTCGCTGCCACTTGACGATCGGGCCGCACGGCTTCGGGCGAAAATGATGTGTCCCGCGGTAGTCTGAACAATCGCACCACGGCCCGCTCGCTCGGTTTTCTGCGAAAGAAGACATGCCCCGATAAGGCACCACTGTCTATTTTGGTAGACGTGGCAAAGGCAAAGCGAATGGTCTCGGGGCTCTTGACACCGTGTGCATCGGCGAAGCCCGGTTTGATTTCGACCACGTACGTGGTATCGGCATGCAGTGGCTCTTCGGGGGCCATTACCATCGTGTTCTTCTTCCACCGCACCTTGCCGATGGTGAGGGCGGGATAGAAGGTCACCAGACGCTCCAGTCGACTCCGCGTCATGCCTTCGTCAAATTCGACCATGATTTCGGTGTCCGCAGAAACACCCGCAGCGCTGTCGGCAGGAAAGGTCGCGACCACGGTGGCTGGTTTCGTATCCAGGGCCCCCCCAGGCGGTGGCTCCTGGATGGCGCACGCGGCCGTTAGTATAACGGTGATCGACCACAGGAAAACCCTTGGCCTCAATATCGCCCTCCGCTGGGCTTCACGAGGAGCGACAGTAACGCACGCTGCACATGAAGACGGTTTTCCGCCTGATCAAAAACCCGGCTGCGCTGGGATTCCATTACATCATCGGTGATCTCTTCGCCACGATGCGCCGGCAAACAGTGCAATACGATGGAGTGCGCGGGAGAATGCCCTACCAGCTGGCTGTTAATCTGAAATCCGTTGAAATCCGCCTTGCGACCCGATACCTCGGCCTCCTGTCCCATCGACGCCCACACATCGGTATACAGCACGTCCGCACCCTTGACCGCGGCAAGAGGCTCGTTCACCTCTTGGTAGCAGCTCGAGTCACCGATCGCCTCCTCGACGAACGCCTGCTCAACGCCGTATCCCGGCGGACAAGCGAGTATGAAGCGAAACCCCAGCTTGCTGGCGGCGTTGATCCAGCTTCGCGCCAGGTTGTTGCCGTCTCCTATGAAGGCGACCGTCAGATCTTCCAGATGGCCACGGTGCTCGCGTATGGTCATCAAATCGGCGAGAACCTGGCAAGGATGCAGAAGGTCGGTGAGACCGTTTATGACAGGAATGGTCGCGTGTTTGGCGAGAGTATCCACGATCGATTGGTCAAATGTCCGAATCATGACTGCGCTGACGTAGCGTGACAGCACGCGAGCAACATCCTGGGGCGCTTCGCGCGAACCGATACCGATCTCGGCGTCCGTAAGGTAAAGAGAATCACCTCCCAACTGGTGCATGGCCACCTCAAAGCTAACGCGCGTGCGCAAAGAGGGCTTGTGAAAAATGCACGCCAGCGTCCTGCCGACCAGGGTCGGTGCGAGCAGCCCCGACTTGAGTTGTACTTTCTGCGCGATAGCAAGATCCAAGATCTCTTCGAGTTCACGCTTTTGGTAATTAGCGATCGAAAGAAAATCCTTCTGGGTCAGCGGCATTTCGGCTTCGTCCTCCTCCAGTTTTGCCTACAGGATGTAGCGAGTCAGATCTTCGTCGGCGAGAATACTGTCCAGTTTGCTTCTCACGTCTTCTCCATCAAAGACGATTCGCGTCTTTTTGGATTCCGGAAGTTCGTACAAAATCGCTTCCAGCAAGGTAGACAGTACCGTTTGCAGCCGTCGAGCACCAATGTTTTCCGAGCGCTCATTAGCCGCCCCGGCCACTCGCGCGATCTCCACTACGGCATCATCGGTAAAATCAAGCTGACAACCTTCGGCAGCAAGTAGTGCCTGGTACTGCTTAATCAGTGAGTTGTCGGGTTCTTTGAGAATACGGACAAAATCTTCGGCCCCAAGCGATGACAGCTCGACCCGGATCGGAAATCGCCCCTGAAACTCGGGAATCAGCTCTGACGGTTTTGCAACGTTGAAGGCTCCTGCCGCAATAAACAGAACATGGTCGGTCTTGACCACGCCGTGGCGAGTATTGACCGAACAACCCTCGACGATTGGCAGAAGGTCGCGCTGCACGCCCTCGCGTGACACATCCGGCCCAGCCTGACCGCTGGGGCCGGCAATCTTGTCTATCTCATCGACAAACACGATACCGTTCGTCTCCGCCCGCCCCTTGGCTTCCTCAACAATCTTCTCCATGTCGATGAGTCGGGCGCTTTCTTCGACCCGAAGCTGTTCCCGTGCCTGGCGGACCGTGAGCTCGCGCTCCTTTGGTCTTTGCGGGGCAAAGGGATTTACGTTGCCGGGAAACTGAATTCCCATTTCCTCGATGCCGCCGCGCGAGAAGATCTCGATCATGGGCGAAGATGCGCCCTGAGACTTCACCGTCACTGTGCGTTGCTCCAAGTCGCCCTTCTCCAGCTTCGAGCGGAGCTTCTGTCGCGTTCTCTGTCTTCTTTCGGCCGCTTCCGGGTCGGTCTCTTCAGGGCTCTTGCCAGGCTCGGGCATAAGCAAATCAAGCAATCGCTCTTCGACGATCTGCTCGACGGCGGACTTGATCCGTTCCTGGTGCTCGGCCTTCACCATCGCGATGGACACCTCGACCAAGTCTCTTATTATGCTCTCTACGTCACGGCCGACATATCCGACCTCGGTGTAGTTGCTCGCCTCAACCTTGACGAACGCGGCGCTTACCAGTTTTGCCAACCGTCGTGCAATCTCGGTCTTGCCCACTCCAGTCGGACCGATCATCACGATATTGTTTGGCAGTATTTCTTCGCGCATGTCGTCGGACGCCTGTTGGCGCCGCCAGCGATTTCTAAGCGCGATAGCGACTGACTTCTTGGCTTCAGTCTGCCCCACGATGTAACGATCCAGTTCGCGGACAATCTGCTGGGGTGTCATCTGTATCATCCGTACAACTCCCTCCTACCCCGCTTGGACAGCATTTGACAAGGTTCGTACACACGTATCACGATAGCACTACAATGTCGCGATCGTGATGTTCGTGTTTGTATAGAGACAAATCTTTCCCGCAATTTCTAGCGAGCCCTTTACGATCTTAGTAGGATCGTCGTAGCCGGCCGCCAGGAAGGCGTAGGCAGCCGCAAGCGCATAGGGGCCACCGGATCCCAACGAGATTATATCGTCCTCCGGCTGCACCACATCCCCCGTTCCCGAGATAAAAAAGGACGCGTTTTCATCCATCACCGCCAACATGGCTTCCAGGCGCCTGAGAATGCGATCGCTGCGCCAGTCCTTGGCCAGTTCGACCGCCGCTCTTGGCAGATTGCCCGCAAACTTCTCAAACTTTCCTTCAAAGCGTTCGAAGAGCGTCAGCGCATCGGCCGTGCTGCCTGCAAAGCCAGCCAGGACTTTGCCATTCCCCAGCGTGCGGATCTTGGTGGCGTTGTGTTTAATGATCGTGTTACCCATCGTCACCTGACCATCACCACCGATGGTGACGCGTTTTCCGATTCGAACACCCAGTATTGTCGTGCCTTTCAAACTCAAGAAGACCTCCTTTAGGCTCTAGGATGAGCCTTGCGGTAGGTATCCCGCAAGCGCTTCGCCGTGACGTGCGTAT
>JAOTUR010000282.1 GCA_029863805.1 Candidatus Krumholzibacteriia bacterium
TCGACGCACGGCACCAGGCCCATGATCTCCACCGGCAACTTCTCTCGCGCCGCCGCAGCGACCACCGACATGACAACGCCGCCACCCGCCATATCCCCTTTCATCTCATTCATGTCGTTCCAGGGTCTTATCGAGATTCCACCCGAGTCGAAGGTGACGCCTTTGCCAACCAGGCAAACGCGCGGCAGCCCCGCCTTTGCTTTGTTGTGGTGCATCACGATAAAGCGCGGTTCCTCTCGACTGCCTCGGGCCACGCTCAACACCGCGCCCATATTGAGACGCTGAATGTCGCGCAAACCCATAACGCGACAGTGGAAGCCGTACGTGCTGCCGAGCGCTTTGGCCTCCTGAGCCATCCTCTTGGGAGTCATGGTGTCTGCAGGATAGTTGACGAGGTCTCTCACCTTTTCGGTGTGCTCGACGACGACCCTCGCGCCGCGCATCGCGGACGCGACCTGCTTCGAAGCGTTGGTCAGTAGAACCACCTTTGCCAGACGTCCGTTTCTTTCCTTCTTGGCGGTCAGACGAAACCGGTACTGGCCTAACAAAAAGCCCTTCAAAAAAGCCGCCAGTAACTCCGCGACAGGCCCGCTTTCGTCCGCGATGACGTGACATGCTTTGAAGTGGCGGTCTCTTAGAGACCTCGAGGCAGCACCAGCAGCCTGCGCCATCTTTTCGGAATCAAGCGCACTTCTCTTGCCAAGACCGAGAAGGAGAATATGATCGGGGGCTTTGGGCATGTGCTGCGAGAGCAACAAGCTCTCACCGAACCTGCCTGTGAAGTGACGTTTCTTGATGGCGGCGCTGATGGCCGCGCGGGAGAGAACATCGAGCTTTTTTGCCAACCCCTCTAGGCGGCTTTGGCCCTCAAGAATGGGCAAGAGGACAATCTCCTCTTTGCCGGTAAACTTTGGCGAACTTCTGACGATCGTCGTCATAACCCCTCCACGGTCCGGCCCAGCTACAAAAGTTCTCCATTATCCCTGCGAGGTTAAGACGCCGCATTTAGACTGTCGTCAAGCAAGTACAGGGAACCGGTTGGGCAGACATAAACGCATAAGGAGCAATTATCACACAACTGCTCTTCTAGCTCAAGGGTCAAAGCGTCCATGTTGAGGGCAAGCGTGTGACAAACGGCTGCGCACGCGGCGCAGCTTACGCAGGTGCTGTAGTCGATGCGCAGCCTGCAAGGATCTACCAAAGAACTTTTCTCGTTTTCCATAAAACTCCTGGCACCGCCTTGAAAGCGGTCTTAAAAACCTCTGCGTAGTCTGTGATTCTCCCGGGTGAGGCACCCACGAGCGTATTTAGCGCGGCGATCACGTTGTTAATATCTTCGTCATCGAGTTTGAAAAACAACTGCCTGAGAACAGCGAACTTTTCAATGAGGTGGCCGTTGCGCCGGTGCCATGCTTTGTCGTAGCGCTGAAGAAAGCCCTTGCTCAAATCGTCCTTTTCGAGCGCATCACGCAAAACCTTGTGTGCCTCTTCGGCTCCCTCCAAGGCGTTCATGATACCGCCACCGGATAAAGGGTTGTTCTGATGACCCGCCTCGCCCACCAACAAGACGCCGTTTCCCACCATTGTCTTCAGAGGTTTCGACCCAGACACGCCTCCGGCGACAAGCTTGCCGACCTTTGCGCGTGGATAGAATTTTTTTACAAAACGGTCCAAATAGTCACGTGCCGTACCGTCCTTGGCCATCGTTGGGTGGACCCCAAGGCCGACGTTGGCTTTGTTGACACCCTTGGGAAACACCCAGGCATAGCCGCCGGGCGCGTGTTCTTTGCCCACATAGATTTCGAGTCTGGACGTGGGGAAATCTACGTCCTCCAGCACATACTCGACCGCGGAGTGGATGTGCCTAGGCTTGAAATGGGTACTGAGCTTTGCCCAGCGAGCTACAAAGGTCTCCACACCATCGGCGCCGATCACAACCCGCGCTTTTACGTCGTAGGCTCGACCGTCCGCCTGGTTTTTCACCTGCACGCCGCACACGCGATCATCGTCCCACAGGAGACTCTTCACCTCATGATATGTTCGAACTTCGGCGCCCCAGGTCTGCGCCTGCGCCGCCAACGCCTGATCGAAGCCGTCCCGGTTCAGCATCAAACAAAAGCCGGGCATCTGTCTTTCGACATAGGTGAGATTTGGGGCGTACATGCGGGCCGCGTCGAGTTCAGCCACAACCCAGTTCTCGTCAACCGGAACAAAGTGCGACACCTCCTCGCGGCTTCCCGCGGCCTCGCCACAGCGGACCGGTACGCCAATCAGCGGTCGCTTCTCAAAGGCAACGGTGCGGAAACCGTCACGGGCCAAACGACCCGCGAGGAGACCACCGGCGATGCCACAGCCGACGATGGCGACGTCTACATTTTCCGTTACCGCGCTATGTGCATTCGGCCGTATCATGACAACTTCAGAAGAACCTCGCGTAGCCGACAGTCAGGAGAAAGCCGGTGTATTCTACATCGAAGTTGATGCGCTGTATGCCGGCGGTTTGGGTGGGAAGGTCCAGCGCAAACTTACTCTGGCCGATTTGGTAACGTCCCTCCAGGAACAACGCTGTTGTATTCCTGACGTGATAGAGAGCGCCCAGCACACCGTGTACACCCGGCTCTGCGCTGAACTCCGACTCATCGACATTCGAGAAGGGCTGACCGGTCTCGGTATTGACGGTCGATTCCTGCCATTGCGCCAAAGGAAAGAAAAAGCTGAAACCTCCGCCGAAGTAGGTTTGAAACTCGCTCACCGAAGCATCCTGAAAGTAGTACAAACCCGACGCCTCCAGCGAGAACAGATAGACATCAAAATCCCTCTTGAACTCCAAAAGGGGCGCCAACCCCGACGTGTCGGGTTCGGACGCGACGACGTTGCCTTTGCTGGTCGAGCGCAGAAACGCAACGCCTGTCTTGCCACGAAAGGCGAAATTCGGATGCAGCTTATGGGTATATATGGCATCAATGGCAAGGGACGACTCAAAATCATCCGTTCTCAGCTGGCTCAACAAGGGCTGGGCGATCTGACGGTCCAAGAAACCGTACATTTCCTCGTTGTCGGGACCCGCAATAAAGCCAAGGGCCAAAGCCAACGAGCGCTTTGGAATCGGTCCGTGGTATTTCTTGGGTTTGAGTATGGGATCGGCTAGAAGTTCGGCGGTGGGGAGGAGCAAAACAACTAGCGAGAACACCACTGATGTCGCAAATCTTGGCAGCTTCATTCTCACCTCTTTTGATTCTAGATATATGATTTCACGAGCAATGTCAACTTGATATTTACGCTTTCTCACTGTCGTCAAGCGAGTTAGCACGTTTTGCGCACAACCTATTCGCTTGACATGACCATTTGCCGTTGGTAGATTGAGAGCAGTCTACGAGGGAAGGGTACGGTATTGAAGAAGATACTCTTTGTCTGCTCGGGGAATACGTGCCGTAGTCCGCTGGCGGAAGGAATCGCAAAAAAGGTATTCTCGCAGGGTAAACAGTTCAACAGCCGTATTTCTTCGGCCGGATCCTCGGCTCTGGAAGGACTGCCCGCGTCTGCACTGGCCGTCAAAGTAGCGCAAGCGAACTCACTAGATCTCTCGAACCACAAATCCAGATTACTCAGTAGAGATCTGGTAAAAGAAGCCGATTTGATTGTGGCAATGGCTGCCAACCACAGAGAAACGGTTGGAGTCATCGAACCCCTGGCGTTGGCGTACACCTACCTCTTGACCGATTTCTGCGAAGAAGAGGGCGATATCAAAGATCCCTTGGGTATGGGGATTGGGACGTACGAGGAGATATATGCGGTGATCGAGAAATGTGTGAGGGCGATGAGGGATGATCTCGAAGACTTCGATGGTTGGAGGAAGTCGTGAGTGAGAATAGGAAGGTAAAAAATGACCTTAGCGAAAACCGATAAGATCTGGATGGATGGTGAGTTCGTCGACTGGGATGATGCTAGGATTCACGTCTGCTCGCATGTGATCCATTATGGAACGTCTGTGTTCGAAGGGATCAGGTGTTACAAGACGCCGATGGGCCGCGCCGCTTTTCGGCTCGGTGCGCATGTCAAGAGGCTCTTCAATTCCGCGAAGATATATCGCATGGACATACCGTTCTCCGAGAAAAATATTTCAGACTCCATTCTGGAAACGATCCGCGTCAATAATATGGTCGAGTGTTACATCCGACCGGTTGTGTATCGCGGTTACGAGGAGCTGGGAGTTAATCCTTTTCCCAATCCGGTCAACGTGTTTATCGCGGTGTGGGAGTGGGGCAAGTACCTGGGGAAGGATGCACTCGAGAACGGCGTCGATGTTTGCACGTCTTCATGGTCCAGAATAGCTCCGAACACGATGCCCGCTCTGGCGAAGTGTGGCGCCAATTATATGAACTCGCAGCTCATCAAGATGGAGGCCTTGATCAATGGCTATGTCGAGGGCGTAGCGCTGGATACCGCCGGCTACGTGAGTGAGGGTAGTGGAGAGAACATATTTCTCGTGGAAAACGGAGTATTGGTAACGCCGCCGATCGGCAACTCGGTGCTTCCCGGAATCACAAGAGACTGTGTGATCAGCTTCGCGGAGCAGCTCGGGATCGAAGTCATCGAAAAAATGGTGCCTCGCGAGGCGCTCTATCTGGCCGATGAGTTGTTTTTTACAGGCAGTGCGGCAGAGATATCGCCTATTCGCAGCGTCGACAAGATCAAGATTGGTCAAGGCAAGCGTGGGCCGATCACCGAGAAGCTGCAGAAACAGTTTTTTGGCGTGTT
>JAOTUR010000283.1 GCA_029863805.1 Candidatus Krumholzibacteriia bacterium
ATGCTCCTTCGCCAGAGAATAGAGACGATCCGTCGATGTCCCGCCGTCTTCTCGGTCGTGTTCCATTACCGGGATGCCGGTTCGCGAAGGAGATGGGAGACGGTTCGGGGGCTCGGTGGTCCCCGCCAGGCGCTCATGGTCATGGTCCGCTCCGTTCAACGGAGTCAGCTTTTGGTGCTTCTTGTCGAGAGTCTGCCTTCCTTATTGAGAAGTCACGATGATATTCCCCGCACCCACCTGGGCCACGATCCTCCCGTCCACCCCCGTTCCGATAATCCCGTCGACCACATGCGCACCGATCTGCCCAGTAACGGGAAAGTCCACACGAATGGTGCCAGCAGCGACGGACAAGTACACCTCGACATTGACGTCAGCCGGTAGTCTAAGCGTGATGCTTCCAGCGCTTACTGCGAAGAAACACTCCCCTTCCGCTCGGCCCTTGTAACTTATTGTCCCCGCACCAGCTTGGAGATTCGGCCGCAAATCCGTCGGAACCGTCACCGCAAGGTCGACCGAAACATTGTTCAATCCCGAGGGACTGGCTGTGCCAACGTGTACACCGTTCTGCAGTTCGACCATCTCAACCTCTATCTCATCCAAGTCCCCCTGTCGCCCAGCCCATTTCTTGGCCACGACGTGTACGACATGTGGATTACCCGACGTCACATCCACTTTGCCCGCGAAGTTGCTGATCTCAAGAACACTTGAATCGCCGACTGCGAAGCTACTGTCCGAAAGCTCCGAGTACCTCGGACTCGAAACGGAGATCGAGTCATCCCCTGAACATCCTAGCGCAGAAATGAATAGGAGGAGTGCGACGCTCCAAATGGCTCGGATAAGATTCATTCTCAGTCACCTCCAACACCCTCGCGCCGCAGCAGCAGCGGCTAGTTAGGTGTCCGTAAATAGCCCATATCCATCCAGGTCTTTCGACAGCTGCTCCACTTTGGTCCCAAACTCGATCAATTCCCTTCTTCTCTTGACAGCATTCCATTTCTCTTTCTGATGGACCACAATTGCCCCCGGGACGAATCGCAGAATGCCATAAACAAGAGTGTAGAAGACCCAGTGGCGCTTGGGTTTTCTCGATTCATCGACGGAACACTTCAAAGATGCGACATCATTGACAAAACGTCCTGCCTCAAAGCGCGAGTCATCAAGCCTCTCAAGTAACTTTCTCACCTCTATATTTATGACGCGCAAATCATCTTCTGTTGGTGCATCCTTGGACGCAAGCTCGGTCGCCCGCCGTCTCAAGTAGTCCAAATACGCGCAAATGTCCCGTCTGTTCATCAAATCGATCAATCCTCGTCGAACGCCTAACGACCTGCAGAATGCCAAGCTAGGGCTGTTGGTCCTCGATTCGTTTCGCCCTCGCCTCGGCAGAGTCCGATATCGCTATAGCTCGACCGACCGCCTTTGCCCCAGGAAGTCTTGAAGCGGCTATCACGCTATCACGTTGGCTCTCCGTCAACGCGGACGACGGTTGACGTTCACTCTTGCTCTTCTTTTTGCTACAGCTGCCGAACAGGCCAAGGCAGCCAACGAAGAGGACAAGCACCAACTCAAGGTTTCTGGTCAGTCGCATCATCGTCTGCCTAACGCCCAAGCTCACCGGCGGCTATGGAGCGCAGCGGAATAGCCGTCCGGTGGAGCGCCTTGTTAGGTGGCATTGTCCTTGTTTCTGCTCTTTGGCAGCCAGAACCCAGTTCTTGCGCGGTACTCTTTGTATGCCGCGCCGTAGCGGATGAGCAAATCTCGTTCCTCGGCAACGCATAGGTAGTACCACACCGGAAGGTAGGCGAATGAAAACAAGACCAAAAACGGTGAATGCACCAAGAACGCAAGAACCCACCAGAGAGGGAATTCACCCACAGCTTGGGGGTGACGGATTCGCGTGTAGATACCCCCATACATCGTATGTTCGCGCTCGGGCTTCATGGTTTCTTCCCCCGCGTCTCTTACACCGCGGAGCATCAGATACAAAGAAGGAACTGCGATGAGTAGTGCGATGACCGCTGACACCCACCATGGCCAGGAGAAGGTTCGCGGTAGCGGTAAGGGGAGCGGGAACCAGTAGTATAGGACGTAGTTCGCCGCGGCGATGATCATGAAAACCGACGAGACCAAACGATAGGTTGCGCACCTCTGGTATGCCGAATGGCCGATTCGCTTCTCCAGAGCTGCTGGACTGACGCTCTTCACGTAGAAGAGAGTGAACACGAATGACGAAGCGATGAGAACGCCGAAATTAAGCCAGGGAATCACTGGTGGTTGCCTCCTTCCGGTAGTAGTGCCGAGCGGGTTGCCATCTAACGCCCAGCTCACTGCTCAAAGTCGAGATTGGACGGCAAAGGCGGAACGCGCGGTGCAGGCGCTCCCGTCGTGGGCACTGATTTATCAACGACCTCAAACGCGGCGCTATCGAGCCAGACTTTTCCGGCACCGTGGAGCAAGATGCCGAACGCTATGGCCGTTGCTTCCGGCGGTACATCGAGAACGATGCTGTAGGCCTGCCAATTCGAATCTCCCTTAACCGGGCGATCATGCATATTGTCAAAGGCGAGCGGCGACGGACTGGAGCCATCCACTCGCACCCACAGGCCTGCCCACTCTTTGACGCCCTCGGAGCGAACGTGCGCCCTGAATCTGAGCCGCTTCCCTTTGAATGTGTCCGCCTGCGCTGTCTGCATCAGGGTTCCGAACCCGCTCGGCGTGTCTGAATTCGATGCCAGGAATGCGCTTTTCGCTCCGCTGTGCGCCGCGGACAGGTCCACACCAACGGTGTAATCCTGCGGGCTGCTGCCCGCTAGGAACCAATCTTTGGGCGGCTCTGAGGCTGACGGGCCAGCGAGGGCGGACAGCGCCAGCGCGGCAAGAACTATGGATAGGCGACGCATCGATCTCCTCCTTTTGCCGTGAGTTCCAACGGTCGGCATCAGCGGCGGCGCGCAGCGCCGTCCGCTGCATGCAGTGTTAGGCCACTCTTCACATTCCCGCCCTTTAGAAGCTGCGTCCTTCTTCTCACACCTTCATCAATAGAGAAACGGAATCAGCTTCTTCGTGGCCTTTCGCTCCGCATGGTACTCGTCGCCAAAGCGCTCGCTGAGCATGTGTACCCGTCTCTTCCGCTGACGATCAACCCCAGGAAAAAGACGGCAATGGCCGGGATCCCAAAAACAAAAACGTCTTTCTTTATGGTGTTTCGCACTGTTCCACTCAGCGGCCAGTATTCGTGGTGTGGAAGAGGCGCTTGCTTCGCGCCTCTGGACCTAACACTCAAGATCGCGTCCCACACCTTCTCGCGTCTTCAGGTCGAGCGCTTCACGACGACAACTGTGAGATCGTCAAGCGCGGGCACATCCCCGATGTATCTTTTCACGGCGCCGAAAATATCGTCGACCAGACGAGCGGCCGGTTTGCTCTTGTGTTCTTCAATAGCCGACAACAATCTGGTGAGGCCAAATGCTTCGTCGGAATCATTCACCGCGTCTGTAATGCCGTCCGAATATAGGACGAGTACATCACCGGGGCTTATAGTTACTGCTTTTCGCTGGTAGTCGACGTCCTCAAGGACGCCGAGAGCCAGGTTGCCTGTTTCGAGACGGATGGGCTCGCCGCTGTGGGAGAACAAAAAAGGCAATTCATGGCCCGCGTTACAGTAGTCAAACCTGTGATCACTGACGCTGAGGATAGCGTAGAACAGCGTCGCGAACATTTCGCTGTTCGTACTATGATAGAGCAGCCTGTTTGACCTCTGGACCGTCACCTGGATGGGCGCGTTCACAAGAGTCTGACCACGAAGTGTGGCCTGAAGGTTTGCCATAAGGAGGGAGGCAGGCAACCCTTTTCCCGAAACGTCTCCGAGGCAGATCGCCCATCGCGTGCCGGATATCTCGATGAAATCAAAATAGTCCCCTCCAACCGTCTGGGCGGGTATGCTCTGGCCCGCGATGTCGTATCCAGATATCTCCGGGGGCGACTCGGGTAGCAGGTTGCGCTGAATTTGACCTGCCAAGCGGAGCTGCTCCTGCATGCGAGCGCCTTCCTTGGACAGCCTGGCGTTGTCGATGATTTGCGTCGTCTCGGCTGCGATGATCTTCAGTAACCGTTCGTCTTGTTCGGTAAAGCCGACCGAGTCCTTTTTGTTGTAAATGGTGAGCGTCCCGATGAGTTCGGCTTTCACCAGCAGGGGGACGCTCATGACGGAGCGGATATCCTCATCCCATCGGATGTTCTTGAAGCGAGGGTCGCTCGACGGATCATTGGTCAAGAATGTCCGCTTGTTTAGGTGCATCCAGCCGAGAAGATGCTCGCTCACATGGTAGCGACGATGCTCGGCGGAGCTCGACGCCACACGGACCTTCGTAGTCATAGGATCGTGCGCGCTCCTGTCTATGAGTGTAACGACGGCCTGTTCCGCATTGACGGTGCGCATCAAAGGGTCAACGAGCGCCTCGACCATGCTTTCTGGATTGTCCGAGGTGCTGACCGCGCGTGCCAGGTCGTAGAGGATGGTAAGTTGCTCGACAACCTGATTCAGTCGTCGGTTTTCTTCCTTCAGCGACTCTTTAGAGGTGGCGTTTGCGCGATCATCCGCTGATGGCTCGTTGGCAGTTCTAAGGGAAGACGATCGAAAGAAGACACTCAGAGGTTTCTTGTGTTTCATAAGATCGTGAGCAGTCGGCCGGAACCGTTCCGACGACTGCGCGGATG
>JAOTUR010000284.1 GCA_029863805.1 Candidatus Krumholzibacteriia bacterium
GCATAACGCCATAACGGTTCGGGCATCGGCGACGTGGCGCATTAGGAGAACAAACTCCAAGATTGCACGTCAGCCGCCATATTCGCCAATATCTTTGTTGGCGGCTGGCATATTGTCTTTCGTTGATTCATGATTGTCCTGGTGTATAATTCAAAACCGTTATTTCACAATCAAACGTCGACTAAGTTTGAACGAAGGTTCAACATTGCCATATCAAATGAGTGAGTGTCGTGGTTTGTGTTGTTGATAGGCCTAGTTCCTGGACGGGGACTCTCTCGTCCCTGAGTGCATTCTTCCCCTATTCTTTCAAGAATTCAAGAATCTTCCTATTTACTAGCTCAGTATGTGTAAACATCAGATCGTGGCCCGTCCCTGCGATCAATTCTGTTTTGATTTGTGAATTGACCCTGTTGAGCCGACTGATCGCATCCCGCGCATTATAGACCGTTTCGTGCTCGCCGACTAGGAATAGCACAGGAATGCTCAAATGGTCGATTTCCAAATCGGAAAGAACGGTCGGATTGACAGGCTGCTTGAACTTGAAGGATTTCAACGACAAGTCATAATAGTCTATTCGGTCTTCGACAATCTGTTTGCCACGTTCGCCCATTTGTGCCAGATCCGACCAGCTCTCATATACCATTTTCGATTTAAGAGAGCGAAGCGGTATCAAGGTCATAACCATCTTGAGTATGAATTGATCAGACAGTGGCAAAACCGTGAATACGGGAGCGATAAGGACTATGTGGCTCAGTCTCTCAGGATGATGGAGCGCATACTGACTGGCAACCCAACCTCCATACGAATACCCCACGATTCGAATATCATCGCCAAGTTTGAGAGTATCGAACAGCCCGTTGAGCCACTGGGAGAGATCTCTACCGCTGTTCAGTTCGCGCGTATAGACGCTTCTCCCATAGTCGTAGATGTTGTCCAAAGCATACGTTCGGTAGTTCTGAGAAAACGCCTCAATATTGGCGTTCCATATGATGGAATTACATCCACCTCCTGGCAATAGTACCATTGGTGGGGCATCGATTGGGCCGCTGATTCTCATGAATGTTGTTCCAAAGGATGTCCGCACAAGTCGTTCTTCGGATAAGACCGGCCACTTTTTTGCCATTTTTTTCTCAAAGGCAAGATACTGTGTTTTTGCCTCTTCTGAACGGAACGGATGGAAGTCATTCATTTCCATCGGTCGAGGACCGGAAAACAATGAGAAATAGATCCATACAGCAAATGAAATCAGCAATAGTGACAGGAAACCCAATACAAACAAAGAATACTTGAAGATTTGAAAGCCGGTCTTCCGTCGTTGCTTTGTCTTATCTGTTTGCGTGTTCTTGATCATTTTCCCGCTCAATTTCGATCAGCCGAGCTGGCCAAGAATTTCGCCTAACGTTCAAGGCACCACGCCGCATGAAGCGTTAGCGGAATAAGGCGTGGCTGGAGCGACCTATCCGCCGAAGCTCGCTTCTCAGAGCGCAGGCGGAACTCACCCAACACGATTTCTGTCCCCACTTCATCTCGGGATCACGTGAGCAGTGTGGTGCCGTTTGCTATGTGCCGTGTTTACGCTTTGTCGACAAATGACAGTCCGAGCAAGCATCTCTGTCTCGGCATTTCTGATCACTAGGGATCGTTCGCTAAGGCGCTTCCTGTGCTACTTCATTTTTCGGCGGTCTACCACAACGGCACCATCCTTCATGACCCATAATGTTCGCCTACTGACGGCACGGATATCGTCGAGTGGGTTTCCGTCAACAGCAATCAGGTCAGCGTAGAAGCCTGGGGCAACTGCACCAATCTCGTTAGCGAGTCCCAGCAAAGTAGCGCCGTTTACTGTTGCAGTGCGAAGGGCTGCTTCTGGTGTCATGCCAGCCTCAATGAATGCCTCAAGTTCTCGCGCATTCTCACCAAAGCCCGTAAATACAGCATCTGAACCCATTGCGATCTGCACACGGGCTTGAATCGCCTTGCGGAGGGTTGCGAGATTCCGTTGGCGATATTCGGAGAGCCGTTTTACGACTGCGTCGTCGTAACCGTACTCGTTGCGATGTTCGACATAGTAAAGATTATGATTGACCGTAGGTACGTAGAATACGCCGGCCTGCGACATGGCTGTAATGGTTGCATCGTCCATGTCAGTCGCATGTTCAACAGAGTTCGCGCCGGCCGCGACCGCATCACGAGCACCATCAGGCCCGTAGGAATGTATTGCAATTCGTTTACCTGCTTGATGTGCTACAGCCACTGCTGCCCGCATCTCGTCCAGTGTGAAGGTCTGAAAGCCAGTGATATCTTGGTCACTGCCCGTAGAGCCGTACATCTTAATCCAATCGGCCCCGGCTGCGATCTGTTGGCGAGCGGCATACAGGACACCTGCGGCACCATCAGCTCGTCCTGGATCCGGCTCAGAATATCCAGGGCGGATAGGATACGAGCTGATATGCAAACCTGCTCCCGCGACGAACATTCGTGGACCAATCATCGCGCCGCGATTAATCAGGTCCCTCAGTGCTATGTCGGCATAGTCCACAGACCCGAGATCTCTCACAGTTGTGATCCCGGCTTCAAGTGTTCGCCTAACGTTTTCTTGTGCCAAAAAGACAAGCACGGGTGTCGCAAAGGTTCCGAGACGTGACCAAGGCGTTGTCCCTGGAGCACGATCCCAGTAGAACGACATGTGAGTGTGCACGTCGACAAGGCCAGGTAAACCTACTAACGGCCGTAGGTCAAGCACTCTAGCACCAGTCGGGACTGTTGCGTCGCCCTGTCCAACCGCCTTGATCCTCGTACCCTCAACTACTACAACAGCGTCAACTAAAGGTGCGCCACGCATGGAGATTAGACGGGAGAATCGGATAGCCGTAACCTGAGCGTACAAAGGAATGGCCCAAGACAGCCAGAATAAAATCATGACCAGACTTCTTAGCATGAGTAGTCTCCTTTTTCGATTAGATTCGATGGCAAACATGGTGCATAACGTTCAAGGCACCATGCAACGCCGCGCACTATGCTTTTGTTTTTTGGCATTGATGAGCGCGGCGTTGAGCGAATACTTTTCATCACGCCAAATCCTGCTTCAACTTCGCCTTCGCAGATGAATGAGCGGGCGTGGGTGCGTTTGTTAGGCGAAGGGCCGTTGTCGTTATGTTTTCACCTTTTGCAGGAGACAGTACACAAATTCCTGCGTCTTGTCGGACGGTGTCCTATGAAGCTCAACTTCGCTTGAGATGAGCTTAAAGGAGTTGCCAAGTGTGAGCAGAAGCGAATTCGGGTCGTACCGTACGATTTGAAGACCGCTACACTTCATTGGGCCGTTGGGACCAAAAGTCGCAATAATAATGAAACCACCGGGGCGGAGAGAGGCTTCCAGCACATTGCAGTACTTCTTGCGATCCTGCTCTTCTACGAGAAAATGGAACACCGCTCGATCATGCCAGATGTCGAAACTCAATTGAGAAGGATCTACTGCAGTAATATCCCCAACGATCCATTTGACAGATTTGGCCCTGGGGCCGAGCCGTGCCTTGGAGTAATCCAATCCCTGCGTTGAAATATCCAGAACGGTGATATTAGAATACCCGAGTGAAAGAAGATCATCAACGAGTGTTGATGTGCCTCCACCAACATCTACAAGAGCAGCGCCCTTCGCTATGCCTGCCCTGCGAATTAGTTCTAACGAAAGACGAAGGGAGGGTTGATACCAGCTTACGGAATCCGGTTTCTTCGTCTGGTAGATTGATTCCCAATGTGTGCGCTTGTCAGTCATATGTGGCAACGGCATTTCGCATAACGTGTCGCCGCACCACGCAGGCCCGCCACACCTATGTTCTATAAAATGAGTGGCGGGCTTGAGCGCACACGACTCATCACGCCAAGCCGTGCTTCAACTTCGCCTCTACAAATGAATGCGCGACGTGGTGCGGCGTGTTATGTGCTCGTTGGTTTGCATGACAACCGTTAGACACCCCATCCGTACGCATGTGCGATTGCCAGGAACACCTCGTTGATGACTTGCTCACCCGAGTCGCCGTTTGTCATGATAACAACCCCTTCGGGAACCTCCACAGAAAGAACCATGAAACAACGATAGCCAGCATTACCCCCGCTGTGTTGGAATCGAAAGACTCCCACACTCGGCAATGAGAGGCCGAGTCCGAAATCATCAGTGTGCCTGGTCAACATTTGGCGCGCAAGGTACTGCGGCAAAAGCGTGTCTGATAGCCCTTGATATGATCGCCAGAGTTCGATCATGAAGGATGCAAGGTCTCTTGGCGTTGTCCAAAGTCCTCCGGTTGCTTGCTCCGGAAGCGTGTGCCAGAATCCTCTCAGGGGAGTGCCATTGCTGAGGTGGCCTACAGCAGCCTGCGGCCATAATTGCTGTGGTAACGGTTGCTCAAAGGTACTGGATAACATACCCGCGGGTTGTAGTACAAGCTCACGAGCAAGCTCTGCGAACGGACACTTCGCGATGTCGGTCAACAGGACTTGCAGCACGATGTAGCCTCCGCCGGAGTATCGGAACATCGTCCCGGGCTCAACAACAGGACGAACTGATTCTGTGGCCGCTGGCCAATTGCCATCAAGAATCTGAACGAGTGTGGGGAGTTCGACGCCAGCTGCAAATTCCGGAACACCATGCATGGACAGCCCGGCAGAATGACTCAATAGCCGTCTAAGAGTGATGGATTGTTTTTGGGTG
>JAOTUR010000285.1 GCA_029863805.1 Candidatus Krumholzibacteriia bacterium
GGTATCCTTTTGCGAATGCAAGTAGTAGGGAACTGGGTTCCTACCCTTTTGCTGCCAGGAGAAAGCCGGGATGCCGGCCATAAGGAAGGCCGCGTGGTCGCTGGAGCCCATGGTCACGATTTTCATTTTGCCGTTCTTCGACACCCTTTGCGCGGACGGAGCGCCACCGCATTCCGTGGATGTAGTATCGGTCAATAAGCGCTTGACTACCTGGCTCTGGAGTGCCGCGCCACTGCACGGGTTAGCCAGCATCGACGGCGAGGACCCTGCAGCGGCACTGCAGTCCAAGGCGCGCGGAAGGTACTCAACCGGCTCGATGGCAAAAGGCATCGTTTGATCGATGCTTTTGACCGGGGCAAAGACGACCTCAAAATCATCCAGGATCGCTTCGGTCGCAAGGATACCCGATATATGATCCGCGCCCAGATCCATGTTGTACACGGCGGAAATTCTGGGGATCAGCTCGGGATGATCCCTGACGTATCCCCTGGAACCGTACATGCCGATCTCTTCGCCGGCGAAGAGGACAAAACGAATCGTGCGCTTGGGCCGGGCCCCGGATTCCACGAGTATCCTGGCCGCCTCCATGGCCGCGGCGACGCCGGTACCGTTGTCCATGGCGCCGGTTCCGCCGTCATGCGAGTCTATATGCGCACCAATAATCACGTATTCGTCCGGAATCTCGGTCCCCGGAATGTCGGCGACGACGTTGTGGATGGGTACGGGGCCGTCTTTGACATAGTTCTCAATGTCAAATTCGAGCGAAACCTCTTCACCGCCCAGGATCATATTGCTGATCTGCTCCCACTCCGACTCGAGGAGGGTGATGTTTGGGCTCTTGGGAATGTCCTCTATCTCGGCGGGGGGGCCTCCCATGGTGTGAATCAACTCGCCGCTCGAAGGCCTGATCACGCCCGCGACCTCGGGCTTGATCTCCTGCCACTTTTCGATATAGGTGATCATCTTCTCCGACTCGACGGGAGGACGCCACAACACCCAGGCGCCTTCGAGCTTGATCCGTGTTTCCTCGAGACCCTCGGCGGTTTCGGGGGCGAGAACGGCGCGAGCCCGGATCCTTCCTTTGGTCCCGGGCGACCACTCCGGCGTCGAAAAGTGAAGTTCTTTTCGGATGGGTGATTCAACGTAACCCACGGAACGGCCGCGCTCGAAGCCGAGAGACACTTGTCCGCACTCTTCGAGATGGGCATTTTCCAGCCCGAACTTGGCAAAACGGTCGCGTGCCCACTCGCAGGCCAGCCGGTGGTTCTCCGAGCCCGCCAAGCGGGGCCCGATTCGGTTGGTCAGGTGATAGAGGTGTTCCATGACGTGGTTGTCGCTCTTGCCTATGCGGACGATGTTAGCCTCGGCGTCGTCCGGCAGGCCAAGGGTGGCCGCAGGCTCATAGCCGGTTTGCGCGACGGCAACGTTGACGTGGTCCGCTCCCCGGTTGCCGGCGCAGCCCGGTCCCGGGGCGAGGAAGGACAGTAATAGGGGAATTAACAATAAGTTAGAGATTGTTTTCATGACTGCACCTCCAATTGGCAGCAATTCGAACCGGTCAAGAAAGGCGACTTTAGATACATATACCCGTCGCCGAACAAACAGTTGCATAGTACAACCATATTCCGAAAAAAAACGCGCGCGTTTCAATCCGCGGGGTGGGGTTTCTTGTACGACGCGAAACGGGCTGCGGCCTCCTTGGTGAACTCGACGATCAGCTGGGTAGTAGCGCGCCGAACGTCCGGATCGAAATCGACCAAGAACCGGGTCATTTCATCCACCAGGTCATCCTCGATGCGGGAATGGAGTTTCTGCCCCTTGGATGTGACTTCGAGTTGAAGCGCGCGACCGTCGGAGGGATCTTCCAGACGGCGCACGTAGCCCTTCTGTTCCAGAGAGTCCACCAGGCGGCTGACAGTACTTTTTTCGAGATATAGGCTCGCGGCGAGGGCTTTGAGCGTCATGGGGCCGCGGCCGAGAATGGCGCTCAAGGCGTAGCACTGCGTCACGGACAAATCGTGGTAGCAGATGCGCGTTCGGTCGCGAAACTGGTATATGCGCACCAATTCACTCACGGCGGCTTGGAGATCGCGGGCGTCTCTTTGTAGCTTGGCGTCTTTGGGGGTTTTGGGGGACTTATTCTGGTCGGCCGCGATGACTACTCTCCTCTGATTGGGCCAACATTATGGTTGCAGACTACAACATAATGGCGAGATCCCGATGGCGTCAATCAGATTGGCGGGCGAAAACCAAGTGATCAGTTGCTTTCTTCTTGCCGCGAACGGTGTGCCTGAAATCATGGAAGCGGCTCCACCGAATGCCAAACCGTCGCCGCTTTGACTTGGGGACGACTCGCCGTAAGATGAATCAGTGTAACGGTCTTGTACTGTTTCCCGCCGGAACGCTGTTCGCCGTCGCTAGCCATCCGTGTGCTATGATTAGTTCGTCGTTTCCGCGAGACACCTCGACCCGCGAGCAAATAGCTTTAAAGAGGGACAACGCATGAACCGTTTTCTATCGTTCATCGCGCATATCTCGGTGGTCTGCGTTCTTCTATTCGCCGTCGCGCCGGCCCACGCGCTATCGATTCTGCTGGCGGGGGGAACCATGAATTGCGTTCCTCGGCTTACGGGCCTCGGCCATACCGTCACCGTCTCGGACGAGACCACCTGGGGATCGATCTTCGACTACTCTCCGTACGACGTGGTGGCATTCGAGTTTGGATCCACCAACCCAACCGACATCAATCGTCTGGTCGCCGCGGTCGACGCCGGCCAGGTCGGAGTGGTGTTCTTTCGGGGTGCCGGCGCCGAGGCCACGGCCATCGCCCTGGGTTTGATCACGGGTCTGGCGGTCTTCTGGCAGACTCCGACCGATCTGAACGTCGTCGACAATTCTCATTGCATCACGAGCCACCTGCCACTCGGCATCATCAACCTGGGGTACATGTACATGTCGTACGTGCAGTCTCCGGGCGCCAGCACCACGGCGCTCGCGACGGGTCCCGACGGGGCGGCCTTGCTCGTCCACAATACGCGCCGGGCAGCGATCACGCCGTATTACGCGCACGCCACGGACCACAACCTGGAGAACTCCGCCGGTCTCGCGATCACGGACCGGACCCTGCAATGGGCGGCAGGGCAAGCGTGCACGACGACGCCGGTCGAACAGACGACCTGGGGAGCGGTGAAAGCCCTCTATGGAATCGACAGGTAGTCGCCCGGTTCGAGGTGTTGCGGCTAAAGGTTTCACAGCTCGTTGGCGCCCAGCCCCGTCGCAAGGGCGGTCTGACTCTCCGCTGATCGGGAGGCTTTAGCAGCAGTGACACGCTAGATGCGCCTACTCTCGCTGGGACGTGAGATTCATCGTGGCGGTGACGCGGCCGTTGCTGACGCTGCCGGGAATGCGCGTCCCGCCGCCGGAGACTTTGAGCGCGTGACTCGGCGCGCGTGCATCCAGGTCGATGGCGACGAACTCGGTTTCCTCGTGGTCCCGGTCAGGGCAAGCTAGATTCCCGGAGCGGACACACCCGACGGTTCGAGGCTTGCCGCCTGCCACTTCTTCTGCCACTACAGATCGGGTGTGTTGGATTCTGCTGAGACATAAGGGGACAGGTTAGACGGCAGAAGACCGAGACAACTGACGGTTGTTTCTGCAACTGCAGTCCTATCAATCAGTTTCCTCTTCATTCTCTGTCGCCTTCGTAATGCGTAGGTCAGCGGTTCGAATCCGCTCATCGGTCCCATACCGGGCGACACATCCCCTACAACCGTATGACCAAAATGGGGTCTAACCTGATGTGCGGAAGATAATCGGCGATGGAACCCAGTGATCGCGAACTGGTCTCGAGGGCCCAACTTGGAGAAGTTGTTGCATTTGAACAACTTGTGCGCCGGTACGACCGGAAGGTGCTGTCCATCGCATCCCTGTATTCCCGGAACGAAGAGGATGCCAAGGACATTTACCAAGAGACATTTCTCAGGGTCTACCGGGGCCTGCCGGGTTTCAGGGGAAAAAGCCAGTTTTCGACATGGCTGTACCGGGTCGTCACCAACGTGTGCCTGAGCCATCAGAGGAAGACCATGAGGGCAAAACTCGTGTCACTCGAAAGCGACGAAATGGGACGGACCGCGGCGGCAACCATCGCGGCGGGCGAAACCCCGGAGCAACTGTTTGGAGACGCGGAAATATCCCAGCACGTGTCGAACGCCCTGGCGGCGTTGCCCGATCAGCAGCGGCTCGTATTCATCCTCAGGCATTTCCAGGATCTCAAGCTGAGCGAGATCGCCGACACGATGCACTGCGCCGAGGGCACGGTAAAACGATACCTTTACCTGGCGGTGCGAAAGCTTCGCGTGCAGCTACAGGGCGTGTTGGGGTCGTAACGAGGTAGACGAGATGAAACACGAACGATTCACAGAGTGGCTATACCTGTCGGTGTTCGACGAGCTGGGCGAGGACGAGGGTCGTCAGCTCGAGGCGCATGTGCTGTCGTGCGACGACTGCCGGCGGGAGCGCGAGAAGATCGTGCGGATGCTCGATTCGATCACGGCCACCGGTGCCGGAGAGCCGTCGGAAGAGATGCTCGCGAGCGCGCAACAGTCGCTGCGTGCGGCCCTGTGGAAAGAGTCGCTGACGCAGACCGCCATGAGAAAACCCTCCCGCACGGAGCCGCTTTTGGCGCGCCTGTTCGGGCACAGTGGAG
>JAOTUR010000032.1 GCA_029863805.1 Candidatus Krumholzibacteriia bacterium
TTTTGCGCGTGCGGGCCCCATGGAGTTTACCATCCTGCCGGCCGGCGGGTGGCGGCGCGGGGGCAATACGCTTTATATCGATGATGCCGACGACCGCGGTGGTGAAGTGCCTATACAGCTCTTCTTCGACTGGGACTTCACGGGAGGCGGCATAGCCGACAAGATTGACCGGTACGATGTTTTGTCTCCGTCCTCGCTCGCCGGCAATAGCCTAGCATCGCGGGTGAAGAACGTGACCACGCAAGTGATCGGTCAATACAAGAACATCATCTGGAGCTCGGCCAGCCTGTCCACAGGCTTGATTGGCGACGGGACCAGTACCGACAAGTCGGATGACTTTAGTCTGCTTCTCATGCATCTCGATCAACACCCGGACAATCCCGGTCTCTTCATAACGGGCGATAACAATGCCGAGGAGTGGGTGACGTTGGCGGGTGCGGGTGCCGTCGGTCTCAAATCGATGTACATGAATTTCAATCTCCTGAGCGGCGATCACGTGGCGATGGGCGAGCAGGTGTCACCCGCGCTGAACGCCGTGAGTCCGATCTTTACACATGGCGGGGTACCGCACGATGAGTTTATCGCCTATGGAGGCTGTCCCATCATAAACCGATTCGATGTGTTGCAACCCACGGGTACGGCCCAGGCCGATCTGGTCTCTTCGCAGAGTGGCAACGCGTACGTTATCAGCCAAGCAACGGCCAATTCAGCGGGGTCGACGGCACGTGTCCTTCTAACCGGGTTTAGCCTCCACGAAGCCCACAGCGCGCGCAACGTTTTCCCAGCCGCACGTCCGGAGATCCTGTATGACGTGCTGGTGTTTTTCCAGAACCCCCTTCCCACACCCAGCGGCATCGACCCGCAAGCACTGGTGGTGGCGGACTATCTGGATCACAACTACCCGAACCCGTTCAACCCCTCGACGACGATCCGGTACGGGATACGAAGACCCGCACACGTATCGCTCCGCATCTACAACGCGGCGGGCCAGTTGGTCAAGACGCTAGTCGATGGGATGCAGATACCGCGGGCAGAGGGGTTTGCCGTCGAGTGGGATGGGCACAGTGACTCCGGCGTATCGGTGGCAAGCGGTGTGTACTTCTATAGGCTGGTGACGTCGGACTTCGTGCAAACCAAGAAGATGGTGCTTTTGAAATAGTCTTGTGACCACATTTGGGAGGTTCTCGACGACGCTCAGGAACAATAAATTCCTTGCTGCCCGCTGGAGCTCACTCTCTCCCCGGGAGGAAGCCATGACAGCGCGATTTGTGATGTCAGCATGTGGTGTCGCTCTCGTTGTGTTGATCGCATCGGTGGTATTCACAAAGGATGTTGGTGGACACTATCCAACCCACTATCGAGGTTGGGCGAGGTCGGTTTCGGGTGGGTTGATCCGAGCCACCCAACATAGTTCAGCCGATTTGCCACTGTCCGCGACCGTTGCGGACACGTTTCACCTGGGGTGGTTCGACTTCGAGGGCCCCGACACACAGGGTTGGACCAGCCTGGACCGGACGCAACAGATCGACGAATTCTTTCATGTCGCCGACGCGACCGAGCTCGATGGCGGCGACTCGGGTAAGCTCGTCCCCATCGAGGGAAGGCAATCGATGTGGTGCGGTGTGGCTCCATCATCCGCCATTCCTTTCTGCAGCTACTCTTCGCTGCCGGGCTACGGCAACCGTTGGCATCAACGGCTGGAATCCGAATGGCTCGAGTGTGACAGCATCCGGCTCGCCTACCGGATCTGCTGGGACTCTGAGCCGGGCTACGATTTTACCGATGTCGAGTACTATGACATGGCCGGCGATGTGTGGGTGGCCCTGCCGGCGAACGGTGGAGCGGGACGCTACGACGGGGCCGGGCTTCTCGACGAGACTCTGGTGGCCAGCGTAACCGCGGACTCGACACGTCTTCGCTTTCGATTCACATCGGACCGATCATATTCGGATGAAGACGGCCTATGGCCGACCGATGGTGCGGTCGTGCTCGATAGCATCACTGTCCAATGCTTCCAAGACGGTGCCCTCGTCGCTGCGGAATTCGAGGATTTCGAGAGTGCGTCACCCGGGGACAAGGCGGTCGGCATATGGGCGGCGACCTCGCCCGCGCCGTTTGGTGACTACGCCGCCGTCTACCCGGGGGTCAGCGTCGTCCAGAACCGGGATGAATGCTTTTTTAACTCGACTCAGCTCTGGGGATTCTTTGACGATCCGGCGATCACGAACTACGGCTGCGGTGACTTTCCCCAGCAGGGGGCGATCGCCTACGGTCCAAACGCCGATGGATTGTACATGGAGAACGCAGTGGTATCACCACTCATACCCGTGGTGGGCACGGGAGACGAGTTCGTACTGTCGTATTTGATCTACAGCGATCTGCCGTTCAACTCCCTGGTGTACGATTTCTGGGAGGTGCGCTCGTGGACCGATGGTTGTCCCGGCGCGTGGCGCGGCCCCAGCTTCTTTATTCCCGAACGCTTCGGCGGCTGGGGGCGCTGGCGGCAAGAGATCGGCCACTTGATCGATCCGGCAGCCACTCACATCCAGGTGATGTTGGGCACGGTGGATCTGTGCCCCGAGTTGTGCGGGGTTTTTGGTACCAACGACTGTCAATCGCATGCCCCGTTGTACGACGAGGTCCATCTGATACGCATAAACCCCATCGGTCCCCAGTTCTCGGTCCGACACATCGATCTCTTTCAGGACAATTTCGCCGAGGACGGCACCTTGACCGGCACGGCTCGTGCCGATGCGGCAGCCGATATCCTGCCCTCGAACAACCCGGCCATCCTGCCCGGCGACTCGGTCACGGTTGCGGTCGAGAACGTCACCACGGATGCCCATACGGGGTTGGGCCCGGCGGTTTATGTTTATGTGGCGGTATGGCCGCTCGACCAACCGGGCAAGACGCCGGCCGATCTGCAGGCACCCGAGGTGCGCGCGGGGATCGGCTCACGCTGGCCACTGGTCGCTACGCAGACGGTGGGCGGCGTGATGTGGGCACAGTTCCGCATGGACACGGCGTTCACCGCGGCGGGTGTTGCGATCGACGATCGGTATTGCATCGATCTTGGCGACCACGTCCTGACCCCCGGCGACACCGTATGCTATTTCTTTGGCGCCCGCAGCGGCGACGGCAACGAGGCCTACTGGTCGCGCCGGTTGAACGGACAGGGGGATGACTTTGTCACCGCGGACCTCGCCGAGGCCGCGAGCAGCCCGTGCGAGTTCACTATCCTTCCGGCCGGCGGATGGCGCCGCGGTGGAGATATCCTGTATGTCGACGGTAGCGATGATAGCGGCGGCCCCGCACAACTCTTTTTCGATTCGGCCCTCGAGGTGTTGTCGCTCGGACATTTGGTCGACCGCTACGATGTGCTCGGTCCGTCATCGGGTGTCAACAACACGCCGGCCTCCCGTGTCAGTAGCGTGCAGACCCAGATCATGGACTGCTACCGGAGCATCCTGTGGAATTCGGGCAACCTCTCATCCGGCACGATCGGCGACGGCACGGGATTCCGCAGAAAACCCGACGACTTCGGTCTGCTCTTCACTTTTCTCGATCAGCGGGCGGATGACCCGGGATTGTACATGAGCGGTGACAATGTCGCGAACCAGTGGGTGGTCCTGAGCGGCGCCGGCGCCACCGGTTTGCGCTCGACGTACATGAATTTTGATCTGCACCATCTGGATCACGTCGCGGCGGGCGAGCCCATCTCGCCCACCTTGACGGCCGTGGGTCCGTGTTTTGTCCACGGTGGAGTCCCCGACCAGTTGATCGCCTTCGGCGGTTGTCCGCTTATCAACAACTTCGATCTTTTGACCGCCACCGGCTTGTCACAACCCGAATTTGCCAATCAGGCGACGGGCAAGACGTACACCCTGAGCCAGGCGAGCTCGAACAGCGCGGGGGCGACCACCCGGGTCATCCTCTCCGGTTTTAGTTATCACTATATTCGCGACGCGGCGGCTGGCTTCCCGCCCGTGCGTGTCGTACACCTATTCGACATCCTAACCTGGCTCGGGCATGGACTACCGACTCCCACGGCCGTCGAGCCGACGCCGGAGCTCGCCGACTATCTGGGCAGCGCCTATCCCAACCCGTTCAACCCCACGACCACAATCCGATACGGGATCCGTGGGCGGACGCACGTGTCGCTCAAGATCTACAACGCCGCGGGACAGTTGGTAAAAACGCTGGTCAATCGGGTGCAGGCACCCCGACCCGAGGGTTTTGAAGTCAAGTGGGATGGCGACAGCAACGCCGGCGTAAAGGTGGCGAGCGGTGTGTACTTTTACCGACTGTTGACTCGGGAATTCGAGCAGACTAAGAAGATGGTGCTTTTGAAATAGTCGAACGTCCTTGTGTTCCGGCGGTGAACGGTGATGAACAGAGTCTTGGTCGCTATTCTGTGCACGTTGATTGCCGGTCCGGGTGCTTTTGCAAAGAAAACGACCAGTGAGGGTACCGCCCCAAGGTTCGCATCGACTCCTCACAATGAGCCGCCACCACCCGATGTCGCTAGGCATATCCGTGGGCTATCACGCTCACAAGCCGCGCCGGCGGATACGTTTCTTTTGGCCTCCTTCAGCTTTGATGGCCCCGGAGGGGGGGGCGACGCGCAGGGGTGGGCATCGGTCGATCTCACCCGGCAGATCGATGAGTTTTTCCACGTCGCCGATGCCGGCGAACTGGACGGTGGACAGTTCGGCCGGCTCGCACCGCTCGAAGGAGACCAATCGATGTGGTGCGGTGTGTCACCGACAAGCGACCCGGTATTCTGCCGGTACGCATCCCTGCCCGGCTACGGGAACGGCTGGGGCCAGTCCCTTACCTCCGACACATTCTATGGCGATAGCATCCGTATCTGTTACCGGGTCGCGTGGGATTCGGAGCTGGATTATGACTGGACGCGGGTCCAGTACCTCGACAGATTCGGCGGTTGGACAAGCCTTCAACTAGGTTCAGGTGTGTATCAATATGACGGGGTCGGTTCTGCGGATGAGTGCCTCTCGATCGCCGTCCCGGCCGAGTCGACACGGGTGCGTTTCCATTTCACCTCGGACTGCTGCTATTCGGACGAGGACGGATCCTTTGACAGCGACGGCGCGGTGATTGTCGATAGCATACGTGTAGAATGTTACGCGGGTGGCGTGCTGACCCACACGTTCTACGAAGACTTCGAAGATGAGTCACCCGGGGCCAAGACGACAGACGACGGTGTGTGGACCGCACATACGACGCCCGTTTTCGGCGACTACGCGGCGCTCTATCCGGGCATAACAGTGCTCCAGGAAGATCCGTGCGTCAGTAACATCACCAGCTTCTGGGCGTGGTTCGATGATCCGGTCAACTCGAACTACGGCTGTGCCGGGCATCCGGAACAGGGTGCCATCCCGAAGGGCGACGCCAACTGCAACTATATCAATAGTCAAATCGAGTCGCTCCTCATACCATTTGCCGGGTCGGGTAACGAGGTGCGACTTCGTTTTCTCGTCTACCGCGATCTTCCACTCGACAACCTGGTGTTTTTCACGTGGGCCGTCCGATCGTGGGTGGATGGCTGCCCGACCAAATGGCGAGACAGCGATCTTGTCTACTATGGTGGTCAAAAGGACTGGCTGCGTACCGACTTCTCGATTGGCGATCTGATCGAGCCCAATGCCTCGCACATCCAGGTCGCCGTCGGTGTGTTCGACGGCTGCCCGCTTTGGTGCCTTTTTGGCTGCTCGTCAGTACCGGAAGGCTCATGCCGAAGCGGTGCACCGTATATCGACAACGTCTCCGTCGAGCGTATCGACTTCCAGGGACCGCAGTTTAGTGCCCGACACCTCGATCTCTTTCAGGACAGCTTTGCCCAAGACGGTACGCTCACGGGATTTGCCAGGGCGGACGCGGCGGGCGACATTCTCCCCACATCGAATCCCGGGATTCTGCCGGGAGACTCGGTGTCGATACGGGTGAGCGACCCTGACGCGGCACTGACCACCGACCCCTTTACCGGTGCCGGCCCATCGGTCTACGCCTTTGTGACGGTGTTGCCACCCCATCAGCCGGGCAAGACGGGGGCCGATGTGGAAGCACCGGAAACTCGCTCCCTCGGCAAGCGCTACCCGCTGGTGGATAGCCTCGCGCAAGACGGTACCACGTGGTACGTCTATCGCATGGATACGGTGTTGACGTCCGGTGGCCTACCCGTCGCCGACAAATTCTGTTTTGATCTAAACGACGCCGTGTTCACCCCCGGTGATACGATTCGCTATGTGTTTGCCGCGACCAACACGAATAACGCCACCCACTATTTCTCGAGACGCTTTGCGGGTCAAGGCGAGGACTTCATCACGGACGATGTGGATGAGGCGCTGGCCAGTCCCATGGAGTTTACGATTCTTCCCTCGAGTGGCGGCGGTATTCTCTATGTGGATGACGCGGATGACAGAGGCGGCTCGGTCCCGACCCAACTCTACTTTGATCTGGCCTTTCAGGTCATAGGGATTGACGGCATCACCGATCGCTACGACGTGTTGGCCCCGTCGTCGAACGTCGGCAACAGCCTGGCGTCTCGGGTCAAGAACGTGTCGAACCAGATCGTCGGTCGCTTCAATAGTATTATCTGGAGCTCGGGGGGGCTCGACGATGGGCTTATCGGTGACGGCTCGGGCAACCCCGAGAAATCCGATGACTTCGCCTTGTTATTCGCATTTCTCGATCAGCACGCGGATAGTCCCGGGCTTTTTATAACCGGGGATAGCAATGCCGAAGAATGGGCGACGCTAAGCGGTGTGGGCGCCGTGAGTCTCGAGTCGTCGTACATGAACTTCAATCTATTGGGCGGCGACCACCTCGCGCTGGGCGAACCGTTGTCACCCACATTGTACGGGGTGAGCCAAACATTTACGCATGCCGGCATGCCCGATGAATTCGTCGCCTATGGGGGCTGTCCCGCCATCAACAATTTCGATGTTCTCCAGCCGACCGGTCTCGCCCAAGCCGACCTCGTCGCCGCGCAGAGCGGCAACGCGTATTTGATTAGCCAGGAAACACCCAACTCCGCGGGATCGACGGCACGGGTCGTACTCTCGGGGTTTAGCATCCACCAGGCTCACGACACCGGGCAGCAATTTCCAATGGCGCGGGCGGAGATCTTAAGAGACGTCTTGATCTTCCTGTCCAACGTCTTGCCGACCCCCACCGGGATCGAGGCAACGCCACGGCTCACCGACTACCTCGCTCACAACCACCCGAACCCGTTCAACCCCGAGACCATCATAAGGTACGGGATAAAACGGCGGGGTGCCGTGTCACTTCGTATCTATAATGCCGGCGGCCAGCTCGTGAAAACACTGGTCGACGGGGTGCAGACACCTCGGCCCGAGGGCTTCACGGTCAAGTGGATGGGCGATGCCGACTCCGGCGAGCCGGTGGCAAGCGGGGTGTATTTCTATCGGCTTGTCACAAAATACTTTGAGCAGACCAAGAAGATGGTGTTGATCAAATAACCAAGTCGTCTGGCGGAAAAAGGACTTGCCAAGACGTGGGACAATGTACGACGGTAAGTCCGTAATCCCCCTGGTTGAGCTCGGCCGACCCAATGCAGTGAGTTAGGGGCAACCGCAGACATTGTGGAGATAAGAGCGACGCCGGGGGGATTCGTATATCTGACGCCAGCCTCGACTTCCGAGCAACGCCTCTACGTCGAAAGCTACCTCCCACGAACACGCGAGACGAGAGCTCAATCGGGGATCCAGTTTTTTGCCATATCAAGTAGGTTCTTGGCGAGGAGAGCTAAGCGCAGACAAGGCCCATGGTCACCGGTTGAGCTCGACTTCCGAGCAACGCCTCGCCTGCCGAAAGCAATCCCCCTCGACCAAGCGAGAGGAGAGCTCCACCGGTGACCGTAGGCCAAAAAACCCTAAACCTCGTACTTTTCCTTCGCGATAAAATAATCCGCCACATCGAGGCGCATATGTAGCGTGTCTATCGGCGTGTAACGCGTGAGCCGCCTCAGTGCGACCAGCATCGTTCGCAGCTCGTCACCCTCGGCGCACGCCGCCAACACCTCGCGAGCCCACAGGTCGACCTTCCCCACCGTGTCGTAGATATACAGACGGGTCATGTCGACCGCTGTCTTTGCCTCCTCCTCACCCTTGGCCGCGGCGAGCTTTAACGTGCGCAGCCGTGCCGATTCCATCCCGTAGGCTTCCATGATGATATCCGCAATATCCCCGAGCACGCCTTGCTGCTCCTCGAGCTTGGTCATGTATTTCTGGACCGCAACACCTGTTGTGAGAAGTGCGATCTTCTTGACGTTGAGAATCAGTTTGTTCTCTTCGACCAGGAGCCCCTCGGGCTCCGACTCGTCCAACGTCGGCATCTCCAGAAGCTCACCCTGTAGCTTCTTTGCCGCTTCCAGCAGCGGCAGATCGCCCTTCATCGCCTTGCGAATCAGCATGCCCGGGATCAGCATGCGGTTGATCTCGTTCGTGCCCTCATAGATGCGCGCGATGCGCGAGTCTCGATAGTGGCGTTCCGCGGGATACTCGGCGATATAACCGTAGCCTCCATACATCTGCACGACCTCGTCGACCACGTAGTCGAGCATCTCGCTACCTTTGACCTTCATGATCGAGCACTCGGTCACATACTCCTCTATACCCTTCATGGTCTGTTTGCTGGCGTCCGGCGCATTCTTGTCGATCGGGGAGAGGATCTCATCGAGAAGCCCCGCAGTCCGATAGGACATACTCTCTACCACATAGATACCGCTCGCCATGTTGGCGATTTTGTTCTTCATCATTCCAAAGGAGCTTATGGGTACGCCAAACTGGTGGCGCTCATTCGCGTATTTGACGGCATCGTCAAAGGCGAGTTTAGCACCGCCGATACAACCGACTCCGAGCTTGAAGCGGCCGACGTTCAGAATATTGAACGCGATCCGGTGACCCTTGCCTTTCTCGCCCAGCAGGTTCTCGACCGGCACCTTGACGTTGTCGAGAATAAGCTGCACGGTCGAGGAACCTTTGATCCCCATCTTCTTTTCTTCGGCGCCGGCGCTGACACCCTCAAAGTCTTTTTCGACGATAAAGCACGAGAATTCCTCACCGTTTATCTTTGCAAAGACGATAAACAGATCGGCAAAACCACCGTTGGTTATAAACGTTTTCTCACCGTTGAGGACGTAGTGTTTACCGTCTTTGGACAGGTCGGCCCGCGCCTTGGCGGCCAACGCATCGCTGCCACTCCCCGCCTCGGTCAAGGCATAGCAGCCAACGATCTCCCCGGTGGCCAGCTTGGGGAGATACTTCTGCTTCTGTTCGTCGGTCCCAAAGAACACGATGGGAAGCGTGCCAATGCCGGTGTGCGCTCCAAACGTGCTCGCAAAGGCGCCACCCTTGGACACGATCTCAGATACCAGCATCGACGTTGCCTTGTCCAACTCCAGCCCACCGTATTTTTCCGGGACGTCGATCATCAAGAGGCCCAACTCGCCCGCTTTTTTTAGAATCCCCACCATGACGCCTGCTTCTTGGGCCTCGGTCTTCGCCAGGTTGGCAAGAACCTCGTTGTGCAAGAAGTCCTCCGCGGTCTTTGCAAACATCTTTTGTTCTTCGGTGAAGTCCTCGGGGGTAAACACACTGTTCGGATCTGTCTCCGCAATCAGAAAACTTCCACCCCTCTTGGTCACGTCGATTGCCATAATGATTTCTCCTTCTCGTGCTCGGTTGGCCGCTATTGGATCATTTCGTAAATCCCCGCAGCGCCCATGCCCCCGCCGACACACATGGTTACCATCCCGTACTTCTCACCTCTCCGTTTCATTTCGCCGAGTATCGTGGTGGAGAGCTTGGCACCGGTACAGCCCAACGGATGCCCCAGGGCAATGGCTCCGCCATTGACGTTCACCTTGTCACTGGGGAGTCCTAATTTGCCCATAACATATAGGCTTTGCGAGGCGAAGGCCTCGTTGAGTTCGATCAACCCGATGTCCTCGAGTTTGAGACCCGCGAGCTTCAACACCTTGGGAATTGCAAGTGCGGGGCCAATGCCCATGATGTCGGGCGGAACACCCGCCGTAGCGTATGCCACAAACCGCGCCAACGGTTTTACGCCAAGCGCCTTCACCGTCGCCTCACTGGCAACCACCAGTGCGGCGGCCCCGTCGTTTATCTGTGACGAGTTGCCCGCGGTCACGGTGCCGCCCATTTTGAATACCGGTTTCAATTTGGCCAGGGCTTCCGTTGTCGTGTCCTCGCGGGGACCCTCGTCGATCTCGAATTGTCTTTCTTGAACCGTGACCTTGCCGTCGCTTCCCAACACGGGCGTACGAACCGTGACTGGGGTGATCTCGTCGGCGAACTTCCCTTCTTTGATCGCTTTCACGGCCTTTTTGTGACTCTCGTAAGCAAACTGGTCCTGATCCCCGCGGGCGATCTTGAACTTGGACGCAACCCGCTCTGCGGTCAGTCCCATGCTGATGTAAAACTGGGGATGAGACTCGACCACGTTCAGATTGGGTGAAACGTTATGTCCCCCATAGGTATCATGCTCATGGACTCAACCCCACCCGCGACCACAAGATTTGCCTCCCCCACGCGGATCCGAGAGGCGGCGTAGTTTACCGCCTCCAGGCCTGAAGCGCAGAAACGGTTGATGGTCATCGCCGACACCTCATCGGGCAGTCCTGACTGAAGCGAGGCCATGCGGGCTATATTTAAACCTTGTTCGGCCTCCGGCGCGGCGCAACCGATAACAACATCGTCAACACAGGCGGGCTCGAGACCCACGACCCGCGCGACGGCTTCTTTTATCACCAGAGCCGCCAGCTCATCGGGCCGAGTATCTTTTAGTGTACCCTTCTTGGCCTTGCCGATCGGTGTGCGCACGGCCGACAGTATATATGCGTCGCTCATAGGTTGCCCTTCCTCCCTGCAAATCGGACGTATCTACGCCCTCGATCACAAATATAATGCTAGTTCCGTAGCGGTTTGCCCTTTTTTAGCATGTACTGCATGCGCTCGAGCGTCTTGCGCTGACCGCACAAACCCAGGAAGACTTCGCGCTCGAGATCGAGGAGATGCTGCTCCGACACCATAGTGCCGCGCAGCACCCGACCACCACACAGTATAGTCGCCAACTGACCGCCCAGGTGCTGGTCGTATTCGCTGATGTAGTTGGCCTCTTTCAAAAGATACAGATGCGTCTTGATCGCCCCTAGTCCACTCTCGCCCACGACAGGAATCTCGATCGTCGGATCGGGTGGGCGATATCCCTGCGAATAGAGACCGAGCGCCATCGCCTTCGCCTGGTAAATCAAGCGCTCCGGGTTCATGGCGACACCGTCGGAGATCCTTAAGAATCGTAACTGCCTCGCCTCCTCAGCGCTGGTAGCCACCTTGGCAAGGCCGATGGTCTCGAACGCAGCACGCACAAAGGGAAACAACTCCAAATCCTCGACCAGCGGCCGGCCCTCGAGCTGGCGGAGCAAGAGTTCCTTGCAACCGCCCCCCGCGGGAATCAAGCCGACGCCAAGCTCGACGAGTCCGATGTAAGTTTCTGCGGAGGCGAAAACGTGTCCCGCTCCCAAACATACCTCGCACCCACCACCCAACGTCATTCCAAAAGGCGCTGCCACAACCGGTCGTTTGCAGTACTTCATCGCCATGTTGGCGTTCTGAAACGCCCGGACGATTAGATCGATTTCCTCCCAGTTGGCATCCTGAGCTTCCAAGAGCAGCAACATTAGGTTGGCACCAACCGAAAAGTTACTTGCCTGGTTACCGACGACCAGCGCGGCCTGATTGGCCTCGGTCTCTTTGACGGCGAAGTTGATCATTTGGATTATATCGCCACCAATCGCGTTCATCTTCGAATGAAACTCCAGACCCAGCACACCATCGCCCATGTCGATCAGACTGGCACCCGCGTTTTTCTTTATGACCTTGTTTTTGGATTTGAGCCGTTGGAGGCTTATGGTTGATTTGCGCTCCGGCATCACCTCGTACTCCCCGCCCGGCACAAAGTAGCGATGCGTCAGATCCTTATCGCGCCGGTAGAACTGCTTTGACTCCGAGCGCAAGACGTCCTCTAGGACATCGGGGATCGGCTGTTTGTCCTTCTTGAGCCGTTCTACCACTTTTTCGACACCGAGCACATCCCACAGCTCAAACGGACCGACCTCCCAGTTGAATCCCCATTTCATCGCATTATCGATATCGACGATGTTGTCCGCGATCTCGCCCAGACGGTTCACGGAGTAAAGCAAGGTTTCGGAGATCGTGCTCCACAGAAACTGCGCCGCGCGATCCTTTCCCTTGAGCAGAGCCGCGATTCGCTCGCCTGGGTCGTCGATGCCGCGCACAAGCTCCAGCGACGGGAAAGAAGCTCTTTTTCTGGCCCGATACTCAAACGTGCTGTAGTCGAGCGACAGGATTTCCGATTGACCATCTTTCTTGACCTTCTTGTAAAAACCCTCGCCGGTTTTCTCGCCGAGAAGGCCTTTTTTGATCATCTCTTCTACAAAATTCGGAAGTTGGAAATACTCCCGGCGCTCGTCCGCCGTTGCCCCGTCGAATACCGTTTTAGCCGTGTGGGCGAGGGTGTCGATCCCCACCAGGTCGGCGGTCCGCAATGACGCACTCTTCGGCCGTCCAATAATCGGCCCGGTGAGAACGTCCACCTCTTCGATGGTGAAACCGTCCCCGGCCATCGCGCGCAGCGTAGCCGCGATCGAGAAAGCGCCTATACGGTTGGCGATAAAGTTTGGCGTGTCTTTGGCGACCACCACGCCTTTGCCCAGTCTGTCCTCGCCGAACTCCTTCATGTACTCGGTGACACCGGGATCCGTTTCGGCATGGGGCACGATCTCCAGAAGACGCATGTATCGTGGTGGATTGAAGAAGTGCGTGACCAGAAACCGCTTTCTCAAGGGCTTCGAAATCACCTTACCCATGTCGTTCACTGACAGCCCCGAGGTATTCGTGGTCAGGATCGCGGTGTCCTTCAATCGAGGTGCGAGCTTTGTGAACACGGCCTCTTTGATGTTGAGTTTCTCCGGCACCGCCTCGAGAACCCAGTCGACGTCCTTGAGTTTGTCGAGATCATCCTCCATGTTGCCCGGCGTGATCAATCGAGCGCTGTCCTGCGCGTAAAATGCTGCCGGTTTCGCCTTTAGCGCCCTGTCGATGCCGGCGCGTGCGAACGCGTCACGGTAATGGCGAGATTTGGGATCACCCTCAATCTTGCTGTTGGGCGGGGGAACAATATCGAGAAGCAGGGTTGGGATGCCCGCGTTGGCCAGGTGGGCGGCGAGCGTGGCTCCCATCACTCCGGCACCGATCACGGCCGCGCGGTCAATCGAGTATTGCATAGGCGGTCTCCCTCTGGGACGCTGAGTTCGCTTTTCCATATAGAGCTATACTTGTCCCGGGTGTATCCTGTCAACCACAGGTGGCCCACTCATGGCGCAGGAGGCACGAGTTTTGCGTTGCGATGTTTCAGAAATGAACCGTTTGTCAACCAAGTCATGCATACCCCGTGCCCCGGGCGGCCCGACCGAACCACGAAAACACCAAATTTGCACGTGGAAGCGCGAATTATCCGGTGTATTTGTGGTGTTTCTTCTCGCCTCGTGCACAAGTGCCCCCCGATACCGCTCCGCACCGCCAGAAGTGGCGCCTGAGACGTCGACACGACTGGAAATCGTTCAATACGCGAACTCATTTATTGGCACGCCCTACCGATCCGGCGGCGCCAGTCGCAGTGGAATGGACTGTTCGGGGCTGGTACTGAACGTTTATCGCCATTTTGACATCTCGCTGCCCCGGAGGTCGCTCGATCAGAGCCGCGTCGGCGATCACATCGGTCGCGGCGATGTCGAACCGGGGGATCTCGTTTTCTTCAAGACATCGAGAACAAATCCCGTGTCACACGTCGGCATCTATATCGGCCGCGGACGTTTCATCCACGCCTCGACTCGCGCTCGCAGGGTCAGAGTAGACGAAATGAATAGCGATTATTTCCGGCGTCGATTCGTGACGGCGAGGCGAGTCATCGCGGACTGACTCGGCCCTCGTCCTGACGTCGGCGAACTGGCGAGCATCATCCAAGATCACAAACGACAACGGTCGCGGGTCACAACAACGGCTTGGTGACGCCGTGTTTTACACCCAGCAGGCCCGCGTTAAATCGGTTCGGGTTCGATGACGGTGCCGTTTGTGCCGTCCGCATCGCACGTTTTCCAAAACCCCTTGACACCATCTTCGCGTCATGTTCTACTAATTCAGCACGTTCAGAAACTTCTGTAATCTCTTTGGAACAAAAAAGATACGAGCGCGACATGCAGCAAATACCCCGGACTCCAGCCGATATCTTTGTTGAAGGTTGGGGCCGTATGGGGACCCACTGGGGCCTCGGCAAAGTCATGGCGGAGATTCAGGCGCTTCTCTATCTGAGCTCGCGACCGTTGAGCCTCGAGGACATGTCGGAGCGACTCAAGACCAGCCGCAGCAACGTCAGCCTGAATGTCCGGGCGTTGCAGGACCTCGGCGTTGTCAGAAAAGTGATCATACCCGGTGACCGCAAGGACTACTACGCGGCCGAGGAGGACGTGGCCAGGGTGGCCCGGCGGCTGGCAGTAAAGAAAAAGAAACGCGAGCTCGATCCCGCCATGAGGATTGTCGGCGAGGCCATCGCGGTGACCCAGGCCGCCGAGGACGGGGACTTGCAACCCGGCCACGCAAGCACGGAGGCGGAAAAGCTTTACAAGCTACGCGATCTTCTGCAAAAGATCGCGGGCGTTTTTGAGACCTTTGCCGGCGACGAGCCCGCCGAGGCCCGCTCCGAGGAGATCTTCAAATCCCAAACCTTCTAAGCCATTGTTTATCTTATGATTAATTCTCTCAAGAAATACGATTCGTTGAGATCGGTCATCGATCGTTGCAACGACGTGGTTCTGGGCATCCTCGGATCGAGCCGGGTGCGTGAGGCCGGAATCGCCGCCGAGAGCTTCAAGAACGGCGGCAAGCGTCTTCGCCCCATCCTCATGATCCTTTCCTCGACCGCCGCGGGGAAATCGCGAAGTACCGAGGCACCGACCCCGCTCATCGAGCTGGCGGCCGCAGTCGAATTGATACATCTCGCCACACTTTTTCACGACGACGTCATCGATGAGGTCGATAGCCGGCGCATGAAGCCCAGTGCGCGTGTAAAATACGGCAACTTCGTGTCTGTGTTGGCTGGTGATTACGTGTTGTCCGAGGCGCTGCTTCTCGTTGACCGTAGCGGTGTCCAAAACACGTTGCCGGAGTTTTTGAAGACGATCCGGGTTCTGGTCAGCGGCGAGAGCCTGGAAACCAACCATAAGTTCGATTTCGACATGAGCGAGGATACGTACTTCGACATTATCTCTGAAAAGAGCGCTTCCCTCTTCGCCCTCAGTTGCAAGGTCGGTGGCATGTTCGCCCGATCCGGGCACGCGGACCTGCTTGGCCGCTGTGGCTGGAATCTGGGCATGGCCTTCCAAATGATCGATGACCTCGACGACATGCTCGATCTTCCCAATGGTACGATGGACTGCGATCTGAGAAACGGGTATCTCGCGCTGCCCGTGATTCACGCGTTGAACAGTTTGCGTGACGGTCATCGTCACGATCTCATAGAGCTCATTCGTCGCGGGGATTACTCAGCACAGGAAGAACGGCTTATTGCCACGCTGTGCAACGAGCACGGCGGCATACAGCACACCAACGATGAGATCGAAAGACATTTGAACCAAGCGGCCGAAGGCATCGCTGCGCTGGCCCCAAATGAGGCTACCGAGTTTCTCCAACAAATCGTCGCCGACTTGCGAGCTTACACCCGCCGCCAGGTGAGTGGTTTCTCGATATTCTGCGGTGCACACACCCAGTCAAAATAACTGCCTCGTGAGCGGCTGTCACTTGACGGAATAGCCCGTCTAGGGTGATTCGGATTCCGGCCCGGTGGACGCGGGGGATATCGGTTCAGATTGCAAACGCTCCCGCTTTCCCCGCAAGAATATCAGAATGCCGGCGGCAACCAGTACCAGTGGCCAGATGCGGACAAACGGCTGCGAGACCCTGGGCTCGATGACATCGCTCTCGGCCAAAAAACCCACCGTGGCGAAGACCACCAGCACAATGCCAAATATGAGTGGAGGCCCCTCGGCACCGGCCACCGTGAGAACAAAGAGTGATGCGCCCACGATGAGAGGAATCGTCGGCCACAACCGATCCATGGCGTCCCAGGCGAGGATACCCGTGGAGAACAAAGAGAAAAAAGCTCCAAAAAGAACGAGAAAGGTTCCCAAGAACAACTGTCGCGGACGACGGCGTCTGGTGTAGACGATTAGCAGGAATGCCCCGATCAGAAACGGGATCGCTGGCCATAGCGCCTCCCACCCGAACCAAAGAAGACCGTTGTTTACGAGCAAAAACAGTATGCCCAGGACGGCCAAAAAGATACCAAACACTTCCTGGTTTCGGCTTCCAAGCATGACCTACCCCTAGGAAAAGATGTGCTTATACATTTTGGATGTTGTAAGCAGCTTTTGCAAGTGTATACTACCACCATGATTGGAGACAGAGTCCTCCCAAAACCGCACCACACCAAGGCGGCCCGTGAGATCTTCAAGATCCTGCAAGGGCCCGCCCCGGGCGAACGTCCCATCCTGACCATCGCCGGCGAATCCGGTGGTGGCAAGTCCGAGATAGCGTCCGAACTTTCCCGCTTCTACGGCGACGCCGGATGCGATGTTTTTGTGTTTCAGCAGGACGACTACTTTTACTATCCGCCGAAAACCAACGACGGGATACGTAAAAAGGACATAAACCATGTAGGAACCGGTGAGGTCGATCTGGCTTTGCTCGACGAACACCTCAAAGTGTTTCGCCGCTCGTCGGCGACGGCCATCAATAAGCCTCTCGTCATCTTTGAGGAGGACCGGATTACCGAAGAGTCCATTGCCCCCAACGACTACGGGGTCGCCATCGCCGAGGGAACGTACACGACTCTCCTGCAAAATGTGGACTACAGGGTCTTTATCGACAGAACTTACGAAGACACCCGCGACGATAGAATAGCGCGGCGCAGGGAGAGGATAGATGACTTCTCCGAGAAGATTCTTCGCATCGAGCATGAGATCATTACCGCACACAAACCACTCGCGGATTTCATCGTCAGCAAAGAGTTCACGGTAACCTTAACCGAGGGCGGAAAGCGTCGCGTCTAGAGGTTAGCTCATGTCACAGATACGGCACATTTGCATGTTGAGCGTTCACGGCTATTTTGATCCCGTCCCCGTTCTGGGAGCGACGGACACAGGCGGACAAGTGACCTATGTTATCGAGCTCTCTAAGTGTTTGGCTGAATTGGGTCCAAAGGTCGATATCTTTACACGACGCTTTGGCGACAGGTCGGAAGTAGAACCTGTCAACGACGATGTTCGCGTCGTTCGCCTACCGGCAGGCGGCAACGAGTTTATCCGCAAAGAGGATCTTTTTTCGCATCTCGATGAACTCACCGATAACATGGCAGGCTACATAGATCGTCATCAGCTGGATTATCAGCTCCTGCACTCACACTATTGGGATGCGGGGTACGTAGGCATGAATCTGTGCAAGCAACTGGGTATCCCGTTTATTTATACGGCCCATTCCCTGGGGGCATGGAAAAAGGAACAGATGGGGGGCGATGCGACTGAGATGGAAAGGGTCTTCAAGTTCTCCGAGCGCATACATTGGGAGAACATCATCTTTCGAGCCGCGCGGGCTCAAACCGTTACCACCATCGACGGCAAAGAGACCTACAAGCGCCTCTACGACTTTGAAAGCCCGCATCTCGATATCATACCGCCGGGGGTCGATACCAAACGCTTTCGGCCGCTCGAGGAGGGCGAACAGGATCGCAAGCTCGACGTGCCCGACAACTTTGTCTTTGCTCTGAGCAGAATCGACTCCAACAAGGGTCTCGACTACTTGATCCGGGCATTCGCGGAGATTAGCAAGGCGACGGACGCAAGCCTCGTCATCGGAGGCGGTTCCAAGAATCCCGAAGCGCACGAGATCGCGGTCAAAAGCGGTCTGCTCGAGATGGTCGAATCGCTCGGTCTCCGCGATCGCGTGTTATTTACCGGATACGTCCCGGACGAGTTGCTCGACTCTTACTACCGAATGGCACGGGTCTTTGTGCTCCCTTCAAAATACGAGCCGTTTGGGATGACGGTGCTGGAAGCCATGGCCTGCGGCACCGCTGTCGTCGCCACTAGCCTGGGTGGGATTCGGCACGTACTGACCGACCGCGAGGACAGCTTGCTCGTCGATCCCTCCAAGCCGGACCAGCTGGGCGCCGCAATCCTAAGCCTTTTGTCGAAAGATGAATTCGCCACCTCGCTTGCCGGCAAAGGGCTGGAACTTATTCGACGGCGGTTCTCGTGGCAAAGCATCGCCAGACAAACCCTCTCCTTTTACGAGCGTTACGCCTAGCCTAACCGCACAAAAACCTTTTGACTCCACGGCGCAAATCGCTTAAATTACCGGCTCAGCGTGTGTGGGTCGATGTACGACGCTCACACCCGCAAAACCCCCGAAGGCTATGACGGTATGTAAGTAACCAACTCCGGTTTATCAATCCCATGTAAAGAGGAGGTAGCATGATGAGTCGTCTGGTGGACACAACAGAAGTTCTTGCGGCACTGCTCGCCCTCACGTTGGTCGTGGCGATGGTTGTTGGCCCGTCGTTCGCAAAGGCCAAAAGCCCGGTCGTCGTCATGGAGACCAGCAAAGGAGCCATCACCATCGAGCTCTACCCAGATAAAGCGCCCAAGACGGTCGAGAATTTTCTCTGGTATGTCGATAACGAGTTCTACAATGGCTTGATCTTCCATCGCGTCATGGACAACTTCATGATCCAGGGCGGCGGTTTTACCAAAGACCTGGTGCAGAAACAACCGAACCCGGCGATCGAAAACGAGGCTCACAACGCGCTGACCAACGCGCGCGGCACTATTGCCATGGCCAGGACGCCGGATGTCAACAGCGCCACATGCCAGTTCTTCATCAATCTCAAGGACAACGACTTTCTGAACCACAAAGACAAGACTCCGCGCAATTACGGCTACGCTGTGTTCGGCAAGGTGATCGACGGCATGGATGTCGTTGACGAGATCGCCAAAGTAAAGGTCGTCAGTAAGAGTGGGTACGAGAACGTGCCGGCCACGCCAGTGGTCATAAGCAAAGTCTACCAGTCGAAGAAAGAGCACGCGAAAGAGGCTGATAAGAGTTCGAAGGAGAAGCCCAAGAAAGAAGAGTAAACAAACACATAGTTGTTTGCGTCGTATCAGACCCGCCGACACTCATCCTGCCGGCGGGTCTTTTTTTGTCATCGTCCGATCAACTTCAGAAACTCGTCTTCATCAATCACCCTGATTCCCAGCTGATTGGCCTTCGCCAGCTTGGTACCCGATTGCTCACCCGCAACCACACACGTCGTTTTGCTCGAGACACTCTTTACGGCCTTGGCACCCCGCTTCTTCACCTCTGCTTCGGCCTCCCCTCTGGACAGGCGTGACAATGTGCCTGTAAACACAAAGACTTCACCCTCCAGCTCAGACGTGACTGCCGATGCCTCCGTGTCATAGCGGACGCCCGCTTTGATGAGCTGCTCGACCATGTCC
>JAOTUR010000286.1 GCA_029863805.1 Candidatus Krumholzibacteriia bacterium
CAGGTAGCTGATGTCGAATGCGCCATGGTGGGTGGGTCCGTCCTCACCGACCAGGCCAGCGCGGTCGAGCACAAATCTCACCGGCAGTTTCTGCAGCCCGATATCGTGGACAATTTGGTCGTAGGCCCGCTGCAAAAACGTGGAATAGATGGCGGCCACCGGAATCAACCCCTCGGTGGAGAGCCCTCCCGCGAAGGTGACGGCGTGCTGCTCGGCGATGCCCACATCAAAAAACCGTTTGGGAAACTCCCCGGCAAACTCGGCCAGTCCCGTCCCATCGGGCATGGCGGCGGTTATAGCGATAATCTTCGAATTCTTCTTGGCCAGTCGGACGATGGTTTTGCTAAAGGTCCCCGTATACGAGGGTGGCCCGTCTTTCTTGGGTCGGTCGCCGGGCACCTTATCAAAACTACTCACGGCGTGAAACCGCTGCGAATCCTCTTCGACCGCATCGACGCCTTTTCCCTTCTCGCTGATGACATGAAGCAGAATGGGCCCCTTGAGGTTTCTGACGTCTCTTAGCGTCTGCACCAAAAACTCGACGTTGTGCCCATCGATGGGGCCAAAGTAGCGAAACCCGAGCTCTTCGAAAATGATACCGGGTACGATGAGATTCTTGATGCTCTCCTTGATGCGCCGCGCCAAAGCCCGGCTCTTGCCGCCAACCTTTGGAATCAGGCCCAGAAGTTCCCAGACATCCGCCTCCAGGCGGTTGTAGATCTTGCCCGATGTCACTTTGGTCAAATAGGTCGACAGCGCTCCCACGTTCTTGGCGATCGACATCTTGTTGTCATTGAGGACGACCAGCATGTCGGTCTTGAGAATACCCACGTTGTTGATACCCTCGAAAGCGATACCACCGGTCAGCGCTCCATCGCCCACGATGGCCACGATACGGCGGTCCTCTTTGGCAAGATCCCTGGCTACCGCCATTCCCAGGGCGGCGCTGATCGCCGTGCTCGCATGTCCGACGCCATAGGTGTCGTACGGGCTTTCGCTGCGGCTGGGAAATCCGCTGATGCCTCCCTTTTTGCGTATGGTGTCAAAGACCCGGCGCCTGTCGGTCAGGATCTTGTGACCGTGCGCGTTGTGTCCCACATCCCACACGATGCGGTCCTCCGGGGCGTTGTACACATAATGGAGCGCGATGGTGAGCTCCACCGTGCCCAGGCTGGCTCCGAGATGGCCACCGTTCTTGGCGATCACGCGGATGATCTCATCCCTGAGTTCCCCGGCCAGGACGGGCAGCTGGTCCGTTGATAGCTGCTTGAGATCGGCGGGTGAGTCGATATTGTCGAGGAATCTATGCATGGACTCGCTTTCTTAGACGACCAATAGCGCGAAGGCGATCCCCACCACCAACCCGGTAAAGACATCGAGCGGCGTGTAAGACAGCCCCGCCTTGCGTGCGCCGCGGGCCGGGGTTTTCTTGCGCAGGCGATCCATGATCTGCAAGATAGCCTCGGCCTGCCGTGAGGTGGCGTTCTTGACGTTCATCGTATCCACCACGATGATCGCCATCACGCACACCGCCAACGCGAAGGCCATTGTGCCAAATCCGTCCCTCAATCCGATGGCCAGCGCCAGGGCCGAAAAGGCTGCGCTGTGCATATTGGGGCTGCCATCGGTCTGCACGAACCGCCTATAGTTTACTCTCTTTTCCAACATGAGAAAAGAGATGACTTTCAGCAATTGTGCCGTCGTTCCGGCGAGAATGGCAACCAAAAATGGCTGATTTCGAATCGTTTCCAGCATGGCCGTACACCTATTTCGAGCGCTTCACCAAAACATCGAGCAGCGCACCAAGCAGAGACCCGTCGGCGCACTCGCCAAGCCTTGCCTTGGCATCCTCGATGAGCCCGGCCGCCCGATGTCGAGACGCCTCGACACCGACCAACGCCGGATATGTCAGCTTGCCTACCTTGGCATCCTTGCCGGGTGTCTTACCCAGGGTCTTCACATCGGTCTGCACATCGAGCACATCATCGACGATCTGAAATGCCTGGCCGGCCATACGCCCGGCTTGCGCGACCCGATGTCGTGTCTCATCATCGACCGCGGCCAGAATCGCCCCCGCCTCCATCGACGCCGAGATGAGCGCCGCCGTCTTGTAGAGGTGAATCTCTTCCACCGTTTCCACCGTAGGCTCCAGGCGTTGCGACACCAGATCCAATACCTGACCGGCGATGAGCCCCCCGCTACCGGCTGCATGCGCGATGACACGAATCACCGCAACGATCGTTTGATCACTCAGCCCGCGTCGCTCACCCAGCGATGCGATGATATCAAAACACATCGTCAACAGCGCGTCCCCCGTCAAGACGGCAATCGCCTCACCGAATTGCTTATGACAACTCGGCTTTCCACGCCGCATGTCGTCATCATCCATACACGGCAGGTCGTCGTGAATCAACGAGTACGTGTGCAAACACTCGATCGCGCACGCCACATCGACGCACGCCTCGTGCTTGCTACCGGCCAACGCCTCGTGCGTCCATACGCACAGCAACGGTCGCAGACGCTTTCCCGATCCCAACAGCGTATAATCGAGGGCTTCGCGAATGGTCTCGGGCCCCGGCGACTGTTCGGTCAACAAATCCTGCAGGCGTTGTTCGATGGCGGCGCGAGTCTGTTGGCTCGCCGCGGCAAACTGTGTCTCGGCCAGTTCAGAACTCATCGGTTTCCTCTTCACACAGACTTCCCTCTTCGTTCTCGACCAGCTTACGTACCCGCGACTCGGCTTTGTCCAGCATCTCGCGGCAGGTCTTGCCGAGCTTCAACCCCTCCTCGAATTTTTGCAAGGAATCCTCGAGCGAAAAGTCGCCCTTGTCGAGTTCCTCCACGATTTTCTCGAGTCTCTTCATCGACTGCTCGAAGTTATCTTTCTTTTCGCTCATGGATCTTCTCCTTCACCTCGGCGAGCACATGGCCGTCATGAAAGGTCACCTGCAGGTTACCCGCACGCACGGCATCCGCCACCTTGCGTATCATGGCGCCGCTGCGGGCATCCGAGCACAGCGTATAGCCGCGCTTGAGGATGGTCTTGACGTCCATGCCCTGTAACCTGGCGACGATCTCGTCCACAGACCCTCGCCTCTTTCGTATCACATCACCGATGCGGCGCTTCAGGTTTTCCATCGCGAAATCATGGGCCTGCATATAATTCTCGATGCGTCCCCTGACACGCCCCAAGGCGTAGCTGGCAAGCAGCGCGTGCAGCCTGCGCTGGTGGAGCTCCAGCGTGGAGCTCACAAAGTGAGTTAGCCGTCCCATGGTTTGCTGCAACGCGGCACGTACCTCATCCGCGGCCGGCACCGCCATCTCACCGGCCATGGTGGGGGTGGCCGCACGCGCGTCGGCGACAAAGTCGGCTATGGTAAAGTCGGTCTCGTGACCCACCGCGCTGATTACGGGGGCAGGGCAATCAAAAATCGCCCTGGCCACGATTTCTTGGTTGAAGGCCCACAAGTCCTCCAGGCTTCCCCCTCCACGCCCCACAATAATCAAATCGATACCGGCCACGTCGCGCAAGGACTCCAGCGCGCGGACGATTTCCGGGGCCGCCTGGTCGCCTTGCACGCGAACCGGACACAAAACGATGTCCACCGCGGGCCAGCGCCGGCGCAGCGTCGACACAATATCTCGCACGGCCGCGCCCGTGGGCGAGGTCACGACGGCAATCTTGAAGGGATAAGCGGGCAGCTCCCGCTTGTGGCTGGCATCGAACAGTCCGTCCTTCTCCAGCCTCTCTTTTAGCGCGCGAAAAGCCGCCTCCAGTTGTCCCGCTCCCCATTCCTCTATGGCGGAGACAACCAACTGGTACTGGCCGTAGGCCTCGTACACCGTCAGTCGTCCCCGGGCCAGCACCTGCATGCCGTCCTCGAGGTCGAATCCGACGCGTCTGGCGTCGCTGCGAAAGCACACGCTACGCAGCTGCGAGTTGGCGTCTTTTAGCGTGAAATACCAGTGTCCCGAGGAGTGGCTCTTGAAGTTAGAGACCTCACCGAGAACGCATACCTCTGCGAAGCTCTCCTCGAGCAGTGTTCTTACCTGCTCGTTGACCTCGGATACCGTGAGATGCTGGGTGTCATCAAACAGCATTTGGCGCGACGACTTGCAGGGTGTAGGCCTTCAGTGTGTTCGACATGAGCATGGCCACCGTCATCGGTCCCACACCACCGGGCACCGGTGTAATGTAGGCCGCCTTGCTGGCCACCGCCTCATAATCGACATCCCCCACCAAGCGGTAGCCTTTCTTGGCGGAATTGTCCTCGATGCGGTTGATGCCGACGTCGATGACGGCAACCCCTTCTCTTACCATGTCACCGGTCACAAACTGGGGCACACCCATGGCCGCTATCACAATATCGGCTTGCCTGGTGATCGACCCAATATCTGGTGTTCGACTGTGACAGATGGTGACGGTTGCGTTGCCCCCTTCACCCTTCATCGCCAACAGCAGGGCAATGGGCTTGCCCACCACGATGCTTCGCCCCAGTATGGCCACGTTCTTGCCGGAGGTTTCGATGCGGTAGCGCAGGAGCAGTTCACGGATACCCAACGGAGTACAAGGGACAAAACGAGGTTTTCCCGATGTCAAAAGACCGAGGTTCTCGGGATGAAAACCATCGACGTCTTTTATAGGAACGATGGTCCCGATGGCGCGGTCCTGATCGATG
>JAOTUR010000287.1 GCA_029863805.1 Candidatus Krumholzibacteriia bacterium
AGCCCGCAACTGCCTACCGTATCATGACCAATGACGAGTATTCCCAATCGCCTTTTCTCCACCATATCGATCAGCTGGCCATGTGTCTGGTGACCATCGGAGAGCGGCTCGAAGGCGAAGTCCAGCGTCAAAAAGAGAAAGGTGAGCTCGGCAGGGCGCTTCTCTTTGATGCTTTTGGTTCGGCGGTGGCCGAGGCAACGGCGGATGCCGCAGAGACAATCATCCAGGGCGCGGTGGCAGAGCGCGGACTTCGATGCAGCCAGAGGTTTAGCCCTGGGTACAGCGGCTGGCGGGTCGACGAGCAGGAGTGGATTTTGCCTGCGCTCGACGGACAATCGCTCGGCGTAGCCCTTACAGAGGGGTGTATGATGTGTCCACGAAAGTCGATCACTTTCGCGATGACCATTGGCGACCATCCGGTGGAAGTAAGGACGGCGAACATCTGCGATTCTTGCGGTGCTGTCAACTGCCCGCTAAGACACACACCACACAACTGTTTTGGGAAGACCTTCGAATAATGGACACAAACAGACCCGATTTTTCCATTCTTGACGCCGTGAAAACCGAACGGATCCTCGCCGAGGCGTTCGAGACACTCGACAAAGTCGGCGTCTTTATAGAGAACGATCAGGGGATCGAGTTGCTGGCCGGTGCCGGGGCCAGGGTAACTGATGACCGTAAGCGTGTGTTCATCCCCCAGAGCCTCTGTGAGACATGCATCGCAACGGTACCCGGAAGCTTCATGCTGTACGACCGGGAAGGTGAAGAGGTTGGTCCGGTCGGTGAGGGTAATGTTATTTTTGATCCGGGGTCGGCGGCAATCTCGGTTTACGACTTCAAAGAACGTCGTATCCGAAAGCCTCTAACCAAGGATGTTGTCGACTTGGCGCGGCTAACCGACCGACTGCACGCCTTCGAAGCGCAGAGCACGGCTGTGGTCCCCTCAGATGTTCCGGAACAGCTCGCGGATCGTTATCGATTGTTGCTCGCGCTCGTATGCGGCAAGAAACCGGTAATCACCGGAACCTTTACCAAAGAGGCCTTTCCCACCATGCTTTCGTTTTTGGTCGCGGTGAGAGGCAACGAACGATCCCTACGCGAGAAGCCGTTGGCGATATTCGACTGTTGTCCGTCTCCACCGCTCATGTGGAGCGACCTCACCTGCCAGGCCCTGATCGATTGCGCGAGACACGGGGTGCCCGCGGAAATCGTGTCCATGCCGCTTGCCGGAGCGACCGCGCCGGTGACATTGGCCGGATCGCTGGTCCAGCACACGGCGGAAACGTTGAGCGGCATCGTCATTCATCAGACTGTCAATCCCGGGGCTCCGTTGGTATACGGCGGAGCGGCCGCCTGTTTCGATATGCGAAACGGTACCACCCCTATGGGAGCCGTGGAGACCATGTTGATCGATGCCTCTTACGTTCAGATAGCGAGAAAACTTGGAATGCCTGCGCACGTTTACATGGGTCTTAGCGATGCCAAGTCGCCGGATTTTCAGGCGGGATTCGAGACGGCGATGGGAGTGACGCTGGCCGCGCTGGCCGGTGCGAATGTCGTATCGGGACCCGGAATGCTAAACTTTGTTAGCTGTCAGAGTCTCGAGAAACTCGTGCTCGATAACGAGATTTGCGCCATGGCCAAACGTTTGCTGGCAGGCGTCGAGTTTCGCGAGAAGAGCGTGGGCTTCGAGGTTCTGAGCGGGCTTGGTGAGCACCAGAGCTTTCTCACTTCGGATCACACGCGGCGTTTCTTTCGTGACGAAGTGTATTACCCATCGAATGTCGTGGACCGTTCCACGCAAAGCGCCTGGGAGAAAAACGGTTCGCTGAGTGCTGCGGAACGTGCGCACAAAAAAGTGAATGAGCTTCTGTGCGATAAGACGGACCATACACTTGGCCAGGGTACCGTCGACCAACTCGCATCTATCATGGAGCGGGATGCAACAAGGCACGGCGACAACCGGCTCCCCGATTGGCGGGCTATGCTTGGCTGAGAGCCAATTATGTCTTTCTGCCCCCCGGAAGGGGCGCTCGAACTCGAACTCAATGTGGGAGGCCGCGCACAATGACCATCGCACTGACGGTGAATAATAAGAAACATACGGTCGACGTAGATCCCGACACGCCTCTTCTGTGGGTGTTGCGCGACGCCCTCGGCATGACGGGCACCAAGTACGGTTGTGGCCAGGCACTGTGCGGTAGCTGCACTGTCCATGTGGCTGGAAGCCCCGCCCGTTCGTGCGTTTTGCCGGTATCCGCCGTCGGAGACGCGCCGGTCACGACCATCGAAGGTCTCTCACACGATGGAAGCCACCCGTTGCAGAGGGCTTGGATAGAAGAAGACGTCCCACAGTGCGGATACTGTCAGCCCGGTCAGATCATGGTGGCGGCCGCCTTGCTCGAACGAACGCCCAAGCCGAGTGATGCGGATATCGACGATGCGTTATCCGGGAATCTCTGCCGGTGTGGCACCTACCTGAGGATCCGCCGTGCAATTCACCGCGCGGCTGGCGAAGGAGGTGATCGGTGATGGAAGACACGCGCATGAGTCGACGCGATTTTCTGCAGGTGTCGGCCGCGGCCGGCGGTGGTCTGGTGATCGGCTTCTGTCTTCCCTTTGATGGAGGCTCGCTTGTCACCAAGGCCACGGCTGCCGATTCGCTCGCGCCCAATGCCTTCTTAAGAGTCTTTACCGACGGCTCGGTCACTATCATGGCAAAAAACCCCGAAATCGGTCAGGGCGTCAAGACATCGCTTCCCATGATTGTCGCCGAGGAGCTCGAGATAGAGTGGAAAGATGTGCGTATCGAACAGGCGGATCTGAACCGGGAAAAGTACGGCGGGCAATGGGCGGGAGGCAGCATGAGCGTCACCTTTAATTGGGAGACGCTGCGTAAGGCGGGGGCGACGGCCCGCGAGATGCTCATCGCGGCGGCCGCGGACCGATGGAAGGTTGACCAGGGCTCGTGCCACGCGCGAAGTGGCGCCGTCTACCATGAGGCGAGCGGCAGAAGTATAGGTTACGGAGATCTCGCGGACGCCGCTTCCAACTTGCCCCTACCACCAGAGGTGCCCCTGAAGGATTCCAAAGATTTCCGAATCGTCGGCACAGACAAAGGCAATGTCGATGCGCAGGATATCGTTACGGGCCGTGCTCGCTTCGGTCTCGATGTCAAGGTGCCGGGCATGCTGTACGCTGTCATCGAGAAATCGCCGGTTTTCGGTGGTCGCCTCAAGGGCTTTAGCAGCGCCAAAGCGACATCGATCACCGGGGTCCGCGACGTGATCGAGATTGAGCCGATGCAGAATCCCACGCACATGGTCTCCGGTGTGGCCGTGGTTGCAGACTCGACATGGGCAGCCATGAAGGGCCGTGAAGCCCTCGAGATCGAGTGGGATCGAGGACGGCACGGCGGCGAAAGCTCCCAGAGTCTTAGCGATCAGTTCGATCGCCTCACCAAGGGTAAAGGCAAGACGTTGCGCGACGATGGCGATGTCGATGAGGCGTTGGCCGGCGCGGCCACGGTTGTGGAAGCCGTCTACGAGGTCCCTTTTCTCTCACACGCCCCCATGGAGCCGATGAACTGTGTGGCGGATGTCAGAGATGACCGTTGCGAGATTTGGGGTCCGGTGCAGGCACCCGGCACCGCGCACGGCTTGGCCATGGCGGTTACCGGACTCGCGGGCGAGGCGATCGAGGTACACATGACTCGTGCGGGCGGTGGTTTTGGTCGCAGGCTGAATGCCGACTACGCGGCCGAAGCGGTATACTTGTCCAAGGCCGTCGGCTCACCCGTGCAGGTGGTATGGTCGCGCGAGGACGACATGCGTCACGACTATTACCGTCCGGCGGGTGTGCACAGGCTGCGCGCGGGACTCGATGCAAGAGGCGACATCACCGCCTGGCAAGTTCACACGGCCACCACATCACGCTACAAGTTTCGGATGGATGACGCCCCACCGGAGACGACGGAAGTTTTTCCCGATGCCTTTCCCGCTGGGTTTGTACCCAACTTCCGTCTGGCATACTCTTATGCGGATACGGCCGTCCCCACCGGTGCCTGGCGCGGTCCTGGCAAGAACGCCAACACCTATGTCGATCAGTGCTTTCTTGACGAAATCGCGCATGCGGCCGGAAAGGATCCTGTGGAGCTGAGGATGAGCATGCTGGCAAGAACTCGCGACATGCCCTACCGGGACCACGGCGGACCCACTTACAACACGGGCCGCTTGAGGAACGTGCTCGACATCGCGGCCGACAAGGCCGGATGGGGAAAGCCGTTGCCCAAAGGTCGCGGTCGCGGCGTCGCCGTTCATTTTATGTTCGGCGCCTACGTGGCCGAGGTCGCCGAAGTATCTGTCGACGACGGTGGAAAACTCGTAGTCGACCGCGTTGTGGCCGTTGTCGATTGCGGTATCGTGATCAACCCCAGCGGCGCCAAGGCGCAGATCGAAGGCGGCATTCTGCACGGTCTTAGCGCGGCTCTATACGGGAAGATCACGATCGAGAATGGGCGCGCTGTGCAGGGGAATTTTGACGACTATCCACTGCTGAGTATCAGCGAGACGCCGAAGATTGAGGTGTACCTCGTGCCGAGCACCGAGCACCCTCAGGGATTGGGCGAGATGGCACTACCGTCACTCGCCCCGGCGGTGTGCAACGCCATCT
>JAOTUR010000288.1 GCA_029863805.1 Candidatus Krumholzibacteriia bacterium
AGAAACCCGCTTACCGGCATCGCGACCAGTGTCGAGGTGTTGGGGAGTAAGTTGCAGGATGACCCAGAGAAGATAAAATATATCCGTGTGATCCTGGAGGAAATAAATCGGCTGAACGAGACGATCCGCAGTCTGCTCAATTTTGCGCGCCCGACCAAGCCGCGGATCAACTCTTTTGCGCTGACTGAGCTATCCCAACGCGTCGTCAACCTCTTATCCGATGAGGCCCAGAAGAAGGGTATTAGTTTAGAAGTGCAAGATGAGTTGAAAAGCAAGGTGTGTAGTGCCGACGTCAACCAGCTGACGCAGGTTCTGCTCAATCTGGTCCTGAATTCGATTCAGGCCTGCAACAGAGGAGACTCCGTCACCATGGTTCTCAGAAATGAACAAAATGTGGATGCCGGTGAAGCGGGTTTCGCAAGGATCGACGTGATTGATAGTGGCATCGGAGTGCCGTCCGAGATCAGGGACGTTCTCTTCGAACCGTTTGTAACCACAAAAACACACGGCACGGGCTTGGGGCTGGCGATTAGCCAGCAGATCGTCGAAGAGCATCACGGACAAATTAGTTGTGAGTTCCTGAAGAAGGGGACTCGCTTTAGCGTTAGACTGCCGATCGGTCCGAGGCACACGTGAACCGGCCACGACATAACTCGATCAGAGGAGACCAATCACATGTCCAATACCATCCTTGTCATCGATGATGAAAAAGCAATTCGTTGGTCGTTGGGGGAGGCGCTGAGGGAAAGCTCCTACGACGTTTTCGACGCTGACAGTGGCGAAAAGGGGCTGAAGATTTTTCATGAGAAGACCGTCGATCTGGTTCTCATCGATCTCAAGTTGCCGGACGAAAACGGTATCGACATATTGACAAAGATCAAGGAGCACGACCCGACGGTGCCCGCCATCATGATGACAGCATACGGCGAGGTGGAAACCGCCGTCGAGGCGATGAAAAAGGGTGCCTATGACTTTGTGCTCAAGCCCTTTTCGTTGGAAAAGCTAAAGATTGCGATCGCTAATGCTCTCGAGGCTCGAAACCTCAAGGACGAGATCGCATATCTAAAGAAGTCTTCCACGCGCGGTGATTTCAAAGATTTCATTGGTCAAAGTAAGGTGATGACAGAGGTTTTCGAGAAATTAAAAAAGATCGGCCGCAGCAAGGCGAACACGATCCTGATTACGGGTGAGAGTGGTGTCGGCAAGGAATTGGTCGCCAGGACCATCCATAACTGTAGTTACACGGAATCGCGGCCTTTCATGGAAATCAACTGTGCGTCGGTTCCCGAGACGCTCCTGGAGAGCGAGCTATTCGGTTACGAGAAGGGAGCGTTCACCGATGCCAAGACCCGCAAGAAAGGTCTCGTTGAACTTGCGGAAGGTGGGACTTTGTTTCTCGATGAAATAGGGGAAATGGGAATAACGCTGCAATCACGTTTGCTTCGCGTGATCGAAAACAAAACCTTTAGGAGAGTCGGTGGATTGCAGGATCTGCGTGTAAACACCAGGATCGTTGCTGCCACCAATCGCGATCTCGAGTACGAAATAAAACAAAAGACGTTTCGCAATGATCTTTACTTCCGTCTCAAAGTAATACCCATCCAGGTGCCGGCGCTTCGAGAGCGCAGGGAGGATATTCCTCTGCTTGTCGGTTTTTTTGTGGATCGTTTCAACCGGGAGTTGGGAAAGCACGTAAGACCTGTCTCACGCGAAGTGATGGAGGTCATGATCAGGTACGACTGGCCCGGAAACGTACGCGAGCTCAAGAATGTTATAGAGAGGGCCATGCTGCTCGATGCGGAGGAAGACATTTTTCTCGAGCACTTGCCGCCCGAGATCCACGAGGCCAAATCAAGCGCAGCGCCGCCAGACAAGACAGCCCACGTGCTAACTTCTTTCTTTCCGATGACACTTCGTGAGGTAGAGCGCATTCAGATCGAGAAAACACTGGAGCAAACAAATGGAAATAAGTCGAAGGCCGCCGGTATCTTGGGTATCTCGCGCCAGACACTGAGAGAGAAGCTCAAGGCCTTTGATAGCGCGCGCGCCGCTCAGGCTGAGAAGGCCTAGCCCAACGGGCGACTCGTTCATATCCAAGCGAAAAAATATTTGCCATCGGATCTGGCAAATATTTTTTTGTTTGCATCGTTCCTTCCCAGGGGAAAATGGCCCAGCCGGGCCAACGCCAGACGCAGGCAATCTTTACCCGCTGCGATCAATTTTCCTAGCCCTGGCATACGGATTGCCTTTCGCCCAAGCGACGCAGGTAGTCACCGTTCTATCAATGTCAATCGATATCGAAAGGAGGGTAACATTGGACCGTCGCAAAGTACTCGTGGTTGACGGACTCCGCAGCCAATCGAGCGTTGCGGATGGCACGTTGGAATCGCGCTACGATCTTCGCTGGGTGGCAACGGAGGAGGATGCTCTCGGTGCGCTCGACCATGGGCGATTTGATGTGTTCATAGTTGACATGGCGGCCGGAGCTATGACGGTCGAGGCGCTGGTTAAACGGGTCTGTGAACTGGATCACGCACCGGTTGTCATTGCTGTCGCCGACAGCGAATCGACGCCCGGCCATGGCAGGTTGCCAAAACAGGGTTTCTACGATTATATCCACAAGCCGACCACGGCCGACCGAGTGTTGCAGGTCGTGGGGAGAGCGGCAGAGTTCGGCGTTTTGAGGAGGGAGAACCGGCGGCTCAAGAGACGTCTGTGCGAGCAAGACAAGCTCAGGTCGCTGATTGGCCACACGGAGGTTATCGACGGGATTAGGGAGAAGGTCCGTTTGGTGGCCTTTAACCGCGTACCGGTGCTGATAAGCGGCGAAAACGGCGTCGGTAAAGAGGTAGTGGCACGGGAAATCCACCGCGTGGGCGATAGACGCGACAAACCCTTAGTGAGAATAAGCTGTGCGGCCATCCCGGAGGCTTTGCTGGATGCCGATTTTTTTGGCCAGGAGAAAGATTCCTTTGTCGGGCCAGGACGGACGATTCCCGGCAAGATTGAACTTGCCCACAGGGGCACGCTGCTCATCGATGAAATCGGTGAAATGCCGATGACCGTCCAGGCCAAGTTGCTACGGGTGATTCAAGAGGGGGAGTTCGAGCGACTGGGCGCAACAAGGCCAATCCGCGTCGACGTTCGCATCATAGCCACCACAAAACGCGTGCTACAAAAAGAAGTGAGGGTGGGAAATTTTCGCGAGGATCTATTTTATCGGTTGAACGTGGTACCCCTCGAGATGCCACCTCTGCGCGACAGACGTCAGGACGTACCGCTCCTTGTGAATCACTTTATCGAGACGCTGAGTAGGGAAAACAACAAACCCGTCATCCGGCTCACCGATAACGCGATGCAAAAACTATGCAATGCCTTTTGGCGCGGCAATGTCAGGGAGCTGGAGAACATCGTTGAGCGAGCAGTAATTCTGGCGTCGGGTGCAACTCTGGACGAGAACTATTTTCAGTTTGATGATGAGCACGATGACCGTCTCTCACAGATCGAACACGCGTTTCGGTATTGCTCGATCAGACAGATGGAAAAACTGATGATCATGCATCGCCTACAATGCAACGAGCAAAATCGTACGCGCACGGCACAGACGCTGGATATCAGCGTACGGACCCTCCGCAACAAGCTTCGTGACTATCGACAGAAGACCGCACCACGCGGTGATGATGTCTTGCTGGTGGCACCGAAATCCTGATATGTGGGCCGCCCCTCATGCCTGCCACACGCATGGGCGGCGGCCGCCGCATCGTTTCATGCGGCCGGTCGCTGGCGATTGCGATTGACAATCTGTCAGGAGCGCTTTATGGTGTGTATCGGTGAAACTCATTGTATTCAAAAACGCTACAGCTCCTGGCGGTAACCACGGACACGACAATTAGCCATGTTCTCCACGCGCTGGAGGACCGCGAAGGTTGGAGTGTCGTGATCTTCGAAGAACCGGCCCGGGTCTTCTCAGCGACTGTCGATGATCTGCGCTTCCTCCTTCTCGACGAGGCAACGGTCGGTGCCAACTACATTTCGTTGGGAAAGAGAGCGCGGAAAAGGCATCCGGCGCTTGACCTCATGGTGGTGGGAGGCCCCAAGTCCGACGAGGTTCGCTTGTCGGAACGGCGGAATGGTGTGGATGGCTATTTCGAGCGGCCTCTCGACCAAAAAACGCTGGCCGCCGCGATCAACCATCGTCTCGATATTACGCAGCTCAAGGCCGGCGCGGGTATCGTGGGAAGATCTCCGGCCATCGAGGAAATCCTCGAGGCTGTTCTTCAAGTGGCGCCAACCGAAGTACCTATCCTCATCGAGGGCGAAAGCGGAACGGGCAAGGATGTCATCGCTCAGGCGATACACCAAGCCAGCCGAAGACGCGAGAAACCCTACGTAGCGATAAACTGTGCATCGCTCGCCGAAGGCGTTCTGGAAAGTGAGCTTTTTGGTCACGAAAGAGGTGCCTTCACCGGCGCGGTAGGTCAGAGGCCCGGAGTGTTTGAGCGGGCGACGGGTGGAACCATATTCCTCGACGAAGTTGGCGAAATGAGCGCCAACATGCAGGTGCGTCTCCTGCGGGTTCTGGAATCGGGAGAAGTCCTGCGCGTGGGAGGGATCAAGAGCTTTCACGTCGATGTACGAGTCGTTGCTGCAACCAA
>JAOTUR010000033.1 GCA_029863805.1 Candidatus Krumholzibacteriia bacterium
TGCCGTCACCGGGCATCGTCACCACTGTGCGACGCTGCATTTTTTTCTTATCCTCCCGTCTTTGTCGGCGTCTTCCATTTACGCCAGCCCAAGCCTTGTTCGTACCAGGTTCTCGATCCCACCGGCGATGACCAGCGACTGTGGTACGGACCCAAGTGGTCGAAACCGAAACGTCTCGACCCCGAGGCCCACCGTGCCGCGGGCAAAATCAATCTCCAGCACCTCACCGGCGATAACCGTCAACATCCCACTGTCGACGAGATCTCTCAATCTCGTTTTCAGCTGTACTACAAGCTCGGGGCACTCGATACAAATAAAACCGTTATTGTAAGCGTTTCGCAGATATGTCTGTGAAAAACTCGCGGCAATCACCAGCGCGATCCCCTTGGCCTGAAAAGCTGTCGCCGCTTGCTCACGGCTCGACCCCGTGCCAAAATTCCAGCCGCCCACCACAACATCACCCGCATCGGTCTTGCCGGCGAACTCGGGATCGTAGTTTTGCATAACCACTCGCGCCATCTCGTCGCGGGTCATTCCCTCTTTGTAGGTGTAGTCCTTGCCGTAGATCCCATCGGTATTGAGATTATCCTGGGGCACAAAGACCAGCCGTCCACGAACCGTTTCCGGAAAACCGGGCTCGATGTGGACCGTTTCCGCTGGGGTGACCGCATCTTTTATTATGCGAAACGATTTTCTTGGCCGGCGACTGTCACATGCCTTGGCCCCGGTGATGTAGCCGGCCACCGCGGATGCGACGACGACTTCCGGACTGGCCAGGTAGGTCTGTGCTTCACGCGAGCCCATCCGCCCTTTAAAATTGCGGTTGGTGGCGGAGATGCCCACCTCACCCGGCTCGAGCGTGCCCTCACCCAAACCGATGCAAGGACCACAGCCCGATGGAAGCGGCTTTGCGCCCGCATCCAGCAAGGCGGCCCATGCCCCGGACTCCTGTGCGGCTTCTTGGATCTCCCTACTGGCCGCAGCGACGTAGAGGGTGACGTTCTGCGCGACCGTCTTTCCGCGAATTACCCGGGCCGCCGATTCTAGATCCTCCAGCCGGCTATTCACGCATGAAACCAGGTATGCTTTGTGGATCGCGATCTTGTCTTTTTCAATATCCGCAAGAGATCGCATTGCCTGGACCGTGTCGGGGCCGGAGACGTGCGGGCTGACGTCACCAAGGTTTAGAGAGATCTCGCCCGCGTAAGTCGCGTCCTCATCGGGCTGCGGTGGATTCTTCTGCCAGCTGTGTAGATCCCTATCCGTGTATCGCTCCTTACCCCGCGCTTTCAGCAGTGTTCTTCGCTCTTCCAGATAGTCGATGGTGATGTCATCCACTGGAAACCACCCAGCCAGCGCCCCCCATTCAGTGGTCATATTTGCAATGGTCATGCGCGCATCCATACTCATCGTCGACAATCCCCCACCCGAAAACTCGACTACCGCGTTTAGCACCTCGCCTTCGTTATAGAGACCACAAAGTGTGACGATGACGTCTTTGCCTGATACGCCTGAACGGAGTTTGCCCTCAAAGACAACCTTGATGGTCCGTGGAATCTGCCACCAGAACTCACGGGTCGCCCAAATGGCTGCGGCATCCGTTCGCACCACCGGTGTGCCCAACGCTGCCAGCGCTCCGTACATGTTCGAGTGCGAATCCGATCCCACCACCAGCGATCCGGGAACCACGTAACCATTCGCCACCATCACCTGATGACTGATACCGGTTCCCGCAGGATAGAAGTCGACACCTTGCTCGCGGGCGAATTCTTCAATCTCTCTGTACTTTGTTAAATTGGTGTCGCTCGTGTTTTGGATATCATGATCCAAAGCGAAAACCGGCTGGCTCGGATCCACGATGCGAGTAGCGCCGATGGTCATGAACTTCTTTATCACGGCCGCCGTGTTATCGTGAGTCATCACGTGCCGGGGCCGCAAAGACACAACGTCTCCGGCGCGCAGCGCCCGCTGCGGGCCCTGCGTCATGTGCGTTTGAGCAAGCTTTTCGGCGATGGTCTGTGCCATACAGCGGGATTCCCTGGCTTCGCTCGCAGGTCATCACCATGTTACCGTTTTCTCTCTCCTGGTCCTGGCGCTTGTCTAAAGGTCAGATCGCGCTGCGCAAGTCGAGCTCAAACGGTAACACGCTGATGACAAAAAACATACACATCACTTAGCCGCGCGGCACAGCTCCATTAGCTCCGTGATCGATGACAGCTTATCGAGAGACCACACCGCGTCCTTGATTTTCTTGCGGGCGTCCTCGGTCATCACGGGGCTGGCCAGCGCATCAAACTTCTCTTCGACCTCCAGGTCGCTCAGCGGGTTGCGCGGATCGCCTTTTGGGTAATCTAGTTCTTTGCTGAGCTCGCGACCGTCGAGGGTCTTGATGGTAACGATGACCCGCTGCAGCTTGGGAAAAACCTTCTCGATCTCTGGATCGGCCACGACCTCGACCTTGCCGAGTTGCGCACGGATGTCATCGCTCATGATCCGATCCGCCTCGAATTGGGCCGGTGTGACCTGACGATCCACCAGTGCCGCTGCGATCACGTAGGGGAGGCTGTGATCGGCAGTCTCCTTTGTACGTGGATCATATTTCGAGGGATCGGCGAGAATGTCCGCCGCTCGCGCGAGCGAACGGATGCGCACCTTCTCGACCTGTGATGGATCCAGGTCATTCTCGATGACAATGTCGAGCACCGCCGATATAGGCGCGTGCGTCAGCGCCTCGGTGGGAAACGCCTTCATTCCGCATTTCTCGATCCGCCACGACTCACCCAGACCATCAACCAGCACCTCAAACTTCCACTCCGGCCCCAGGCATTGGGCAAGTCCCTCTTTACCATCCATCACATGTTCGGGACCGGTGTACCCATGTTCGGCCAGCAGCGCGGCCAGCACCCCACTTTGTGTCGCCAGTGGGTCGACGGTATTCTTCATCATGGTGAGCTTACCTGCGGTAACGGCGCCCAACGTAGCGTGGCGGGAAGCCGATATGCCAATCGCGTGTTGTATCTTCTCCCAAGGTAGACGGATCATACGACCCGCGACAACGGGGGCAGCAAACGCGGTAAGCGTAGCATGGTGCCATCCACGTTCGCGGATTCCCGGGAAGGCCGCTTCGCAAAGACGCATCTCGAACTCATGACCCAGAACGATGCCCACGATCAAATCCTGGCCGCTCCCTCCTGCCCGTTCGCCACAGGAGAGCGCTGCGGGTATGATGTCCGACGGATGTGATGGATCCTGCTGCCAGTAGATATCGTTGTAATCCATTACGCGGATCATCAGCGCGTTAGCGAGAGACGCCGTGGCGGGATCGGTCTTCTTCCCCGTACCCAGGATCGTGGCCCCTCCACTGCCACCGACTTCATCGAGAACCTTGAGCGCAATACTCGTATCTTCCTGACGCAAACCACCAAAAGCGCAACCTAACGAATCCAAAAGGAAACGAGACGCTTCGTGGATCGCGTTGGCTCCCAGATCTTCAAACTTCAGTGTGGCGGCCCACCGGGCCATCTTGGCGGTAACGGTTTCCGACATCCCCAATCACTCCTTCGCGCAAATCGGGTTGGTCGCACTCAATTGACCGAGAGTTAACGTGCGAGATTCTTGAACGGCAGATAACTCATAAAATCGGCGTGGTGAACAATCGTGGCCTCGGTCGTCCTGGTCACCAGATCGCCTTCGGACGCGTGAGCGGCGATGATGTGACACACTTCATCGGAAACGCCACAGGACATCGCTAGCGAAACACCCGTGAACGGATGGCGCAGGTGCTTGCCACGACTACTCTGACGAGGCTTTCCATCAACGATTTCGTACTCGAGCAGTTTTCCGACATCCGCCAGAATGGCGCCGGCGATCACGGTGTCGAGATCAATCTTCAACGCCCGCCCCAAAAATTTCTGCATGGACTCGGCGGCCTTCCGGGCTATGTGCACAACACACCGTTTGTGTTCCATAAACGTCGCCGGGCAATCCGGAACTAGCAGCGTAAACGGAATGCGATCGAGGTCCTGTGGCTCGAGTGGACTCGCCTGCAACGCCTTGACCCAGGTTCGGGTCGTGCTTTCCCGCAGTCCCTGGTCTTGGATCCATTTTAACTCCGGCCACAGCCGTTCGACTATCTCCTTCATCGCAAGCTCCTCCGCAAGTACCATGGCGGCCGAGGCTGACGCCCCAGACCAGCAGTAGCCAGTGTTTGCCAACAGACTACGCTGCCGGAGACCGCTTGTCAAATGGCTGTTTGTATTCGATTGCTCGAATATCCCAAGCGTTTTACCGACTCGTTATCAAAGGAGCTGCCACGCGATATCCAGACACGTGTTCGTCGGTGATTCGGTTCTAAAAACCGCTTTTACCTTGTCACCGATCTTGATGGGCTTGCGATCCAGCAGGTACCCCTTTAAGATCGTACAAACGCCTTCGATTTTGACATCGATCTGATAATAAGGACACTCAACTTCAAGACCCGTCCCACCACGTTCGACAAATGTGTAGGAATAGATGTACCCGTGCGGATCCGTTATCTGTGCCCATTGCATCGGCTGATGACAATCCGGACAATCACTCCGCGGCGGCAGCCACTTCTCGCCGTGACCGTTGCTGATCGGGCAAGCTTCATTAACACATCGTGTCGCCATGAGACGCCCCTCGGTCAGTCCTTTGAAATACGGCGTGAGCATACCGTAGGTGTGATAATGCGTACCCTCCTTGCCAAACCTTGGAAAGTGCAAAACCCACACATCTTCGATATTTGTAATTTCAGATGGCGTGGTACGGAGTTTGACATCGTTGGCCATTTCATCGCCTCCTTAGAACGCTTTCTCGAGAATCGTGCAAACCACGTGGCTTCCCACACCGGCGTGCGAAATAGCGAGGCCGCGACGCGGATCTTTTACCTGTAGACTTTTCCAGTCGGGTGGCTTTTTCTTGCCATAGCGCTCCCAAATTCTTGGATCGCCATGGAATTTATCGTAGTTGTTCTGCAGCTGCCACAACACTTCCCCCGCCTGAAAGATGCCCGTCGCACCAACGGCATGCGTCGTCCCCAAAAGACCGCCCGACAGATTGGATGGGCACTTGCCCGGTTGTCCCGTATGCGGATTCTCGTGGTAGCACTCGCCGCTCGTCACATAATCTTGCTCGCGCCCGTACAGCGTCAGACCGACGTCGCCATAGGTCTGCAGATCTGAAATCGTGAACGCATCATGGGTTTCTACGAGGTCGAGGTCCTCCAGGGGATCCTTGATGCCGGCCATTCGATAGGCCATGTATGCCGCAAAGCGGGTCGCGCCGAAACTCTCGAAGCCGGGCCAGCGCCCGTCTGTTTTTTCCATCTCCTGATAGAGCTCGCGGTAGTCCTCTTCGCTCTCGTTGGGCAGCAAAGGGATACGCATGGGCCGGCGATCGCCGGTTCGCAGGGTGTGGGAACCCCCTGCCACGTAGAGCCGCGCCGGCTGGTCGGTGAGCTGGTGTGCCAATTCCTCGGTACACAGCAGCGCCGCCGCCGAACCAACGCTCATGGCACAGCACTCGAGAAAACGCAGCGGATCGGACACGATCTCCCCTTCCAATACCTCATCAATCGTGTGCACTCCCGGCTGTTGTGAGAATGGCGAAAAACAGGCGTAGCCCCGATTCTTGACCGCGATCTCGGCTCGCACGCGTTCGTCGACGTTGTACATTTCCTGGAAGCGCCGTGCCATCGGTGCATAGTAGCTCGCGTAGTTGCGGGCCAAACGCGTTTCGAAATCTTTGCACGCCGCGGTCGAGATATAGTAGTTACCAGTCCATGTTTTTACCTCATCCATTCGCTCCCAACCCAGGACCAACGCGCAGTCAGCCATGCCGCTGGCCACTGTGGTCGCACCCATCAACATAGCGGAGCCCCCCGTGGCCCCTCCCGTCTTTATGCCCACGTTCGGCAGAAGATCCAGACCGAGGTAGTCGTGTACCTTTGCCTCGCACAACAACTGATCCTGAAAATGATCCGCGAACTCGCCGTAACACGCAAAGTTAATCAATCCTTTGACCTCGAGTGGATCCATCTTCAGATCATTCTCCTCCAGGAGCATGCGAAAGGCCATCATGCACAACTCCTCGAGCTTCTTCGCCGGATACCGCTTGCGGTAGTCCGTCGTCCCCGCCGCCACCATGTAGACGGGACGGGTCCACTTGGGAACTCGCAGGTTCCCCGTTTTGAATTCGATCATCGCACCTCGCTCCTTCCGAATAAGTGCTCTCGCGAAAACACCCCGCCACACGTCATCCCGCGACTTCTTTGTACACGGAAGCCCCCGCAAGAACAGCGATTGGCAACTCAACCAGATTGAATGCCAAGCTAAACAGAGCCATCTTTGCCGGGAGGATACCCAGATTGACCAGGTTCAATCCCAGCAGGAGAAAATAAACAAGAAAAACCGCACATGTAATCAATGCGGTCTTGGGCCCCGCCCCGAACTTCGAACGAAACGCGGCGTAGACCCAGATGATCAACATACAGATAAGTACAAAGTAGCCGATGTTCACGATGTGATATCTGGCGCCGCTAGGTGACAAACCGTACGCATCGAACAACAGCTCATACTCGTTCACCCGAAAAACGAGGTTTACGAGACCCTCTACGATGAACTCGACGATAACAAATACGACAGCCATGACCAGCCCGCCGACGACGACGCGCCCGCCACTGATTTTTCCCATCTCATCCCTCCGGGTGTATCCGTCGAAGAAACCATTCACGATGGCAAGCGGGTGGTGCCGGTCTTTCGACTGGATCATTTGCGGGATCCGGCGCCCACAGGCGCCGCTGGCGAAACCCCTTTGGCAATATCCTACCACCAAACGCGAGACCTCCCCAGGTTGATAATTGTCAAGTCACCGTGGCCGCGACCGTTATACCGCCGAGGGTTGCACCGGGACCGCGACCACCGGGACAACGCCGGCAAGACGGTGGCAAAGCCACTTGACATGTATCAATTTGCCGGGCGGAGCACATCGGACTACACTTTTAAGTGAAAGGATCTCCTACTCTTCGCGGTCTGGTGCAGCACTGGGCCGGTGCCACAAGGGGGTGGACATGACCAAGCTTCGACACTTCCGCCTGGCATTGCCGCTGAGTATCATCCTGACCCTGGCCTACGCAACCTGTGGCACTCCCCTCTTCGCACAGGATGGGCGCGGCGAGACCCGGCAGGTAATGTGGGAAGTATTTCATTCTTTGACAGCGGCTTACACGTATGCGCTCGATCCTGAGGCATACGAGAATTTTAGCAATCGCGAAGACCTTCGTTCCGCCTTGCTGGCGCTTTCCGAAGCCGCCAGCGAACTCGAAGAGCACGGGGGTGGGCTGGATCCCAGCTTTGCATATATCCAGGCCTCTCTCGCCTCGGACGCGCGCCGCGCGCTGCAGCGATTGGACAAGTATCAGTTCGCCGGTTCCAGGTTTCTTGTTACTCGACTTACACAAAACTGCATGATCTGCCATGTGCGCGTTGAAAGTCACGGATCGTTCGATCTGGGCAAGAACTTTCTCGAGGAAACAGGGGCCGCGAGTTTGGAACCACTGGAACGGGTGAGCGTCGAGATCGCGGTTCGTCAGTTCGAAACCGCCCTGCGATCATACGAGGAAATATTTGGCGCGAAGGATTCGTATCCGCTGGTGCTGAATCTTGGTAGCACGTTCGAAGATTATCTACGGCTGTGCATTGGCACACGCAACGAGACTCAACATCCGATTCGTGCTTTTCAGAAGTACATCCAGAGGGAAGACATGCCGTCGGGTCTCAAAGAGCTGATGGAGGGCTGGATCGAATCGCTCGAGAACTTGGATCTGCAGAAGGCAAGCGGTGATGAGCTGGCCATGGCGCGAGGTTTGATTCGGGATGCGGAGCTAAAGCAGCGATTTGTGTCGGATCGAAGTCGTCTGGTAGATTTTATCGCCGCCGAGATGTGTCTGCATCGGTATCTGCAAAAGAAACCGACTAACGAGGCTGAAATCGCCGAGGCCTATTATCTTCTGGCGGTGGCCGAAGCGAACGCATCGCGCTCCTACTGGATATCGGAAACACCGTTCCTGCTGGAGAGAGCCATTCGCGAGGCGCCCGGCAGTCCGTTTGCCAAGAAAGCGTTCACGTTTCTCGAAGAATACACGATCGCCGCCCACGCAGGCTCCACGGTGCCGGGCTATGTCGACGCGCATCTGACCGAGCTGCGCAACCTGCTCGAAAACTGACAAAACGGCGACGGCTGGGTTTTACAGCCAGCCCCCGGGGCTTCCGTTTGTTGTGAGAAGGGCTGGCCGCAGCGCGTCAAGCACACGTCGACGCGCGCACCCTCACATCACCGCTTAGTGGTCGCCACCCACCACAATTCGTTCAACACTATCATCATATCCTGTTGCTAAAAAACGAGTTAGTTTGAACTTGACAGCTGCGGAGCCTTGTGCTATTTAATTCACAAAGACGTAGATTTGATAGTTTTACTTATATTTGACTAATATCAATTTTTTCACCGATGCAAGACACCTCAGCACACGACAAATGGTTAACCTTGGTTGAGGCCGCGGAGCGGCTCCACGTCCATCCATCCACGCTCCGTAGATGGGCGAACAACGGCGACATTCCGGTCATGGTGACACCGGGTGGCCACCGGCGCTTTGCCGAATCCGATATCGTTCGCTTCGCCGACACCCGGCACAACATATACAAGCCAGGCAGACTCGAGCGAATGTGGGTCAATCGCGCCCTAGAACAGACTCGCAAGAACATGAGCGCCCGCCCCTTGGGCCAGTCGTGGCTGGAGAAGTTTGACGAGGAGTCGCGCAAGTCCCATCGCGTGCTGGGGCAGCGACTCATGGGGCTGCTCCTGCGATACCTGACCGGTGAAGGCGACACCTTGATCGAAGAGGCTCGCAGCATAGGACGCGATTACGCACTCAGCGGACAAGAAGTCGGGCTGCCTCTGGCCGACGCGCTCAAAGCCTCCATGTTCTTCCGAGATACGTTGATCGGCACCACTCATAGGATGCCGGATAACCTGCGCATTCGGCCGGAGGCAAAGATGCGTTTGCTGCAACGGATCAACACATTGCTCAATACAGTTCAACTTGCCATCGTGGAGTTTTACGATGCAGCGAAAACAGATCGCTTGCATAGGTCTTAGCCACGGCACCGCGCCGGTGGAACTCAGGGAGCGGCTTAGGTGCTCGCTGGCCGACCTGCATGCCGTCCTAGGCGAAGGGACCGGCGAAACCGCCCTCGGGCATGGTTCGCAGATCCACGAACTCGTCCTGCTATCGACATGTAACCGCGTCGAGGTATACGCGTGTATAGATTATGGACAGAGCGATCCCCGCTCGCTCCTTACCAGTCTGCTGATTAAAGCGAACCACTTGCAGCCTCGTGATGTAGCGGGTCGTGTTTATTTTCACGGGGGTTTCGAGGCCGTGACGCATCTGTGCCGGGTTGCCTCCGGTTTGGATTCTCTTGTCCTTGGCGAAACGCAGATCCTGGGACAGGTTACCGACGCATTTCATGGTGCGGAAGATTTTGGCAGCGTGGGCCACATCCTCTCGCTCCTGTTTCGCACCGCTATTCGTGTTGGCAAAAGGGCCCGCACCGAAACAGCGATCGGCGCCAACCCAGCTAGCATGAGTTCTCTAGCGATCGCGATGGCCCGGCAAATCGTTGGGCCGCTGCGTGACCGCCGGGTTTTGGTCATCGGGCTCGGTGAAATGGGGCTTCTGACCCTCAAGGCGCTTCGCGTCCGGGGTGTGACCCACATCGCCGTAGCCAATCGCACGCGCGAGCGCGCCGAAGCGGTCGCTGCCGAGTGGGGGTATCGCGCTTACTCGCTCGAGGAACTATCGCCGGCGCTTAGCGAGGCGGACGTTGTAATCACGGCGACGCGTGCCGAGGACGCGATAATCGACCCATCGGTGCTCGAGACCGCGATGGCGGATCGCAAGCGCCGACTGGTTCTTTTGGACATCGCTGTGCCGCGCGATGTCGACCCAAGCGTGAGACAGCTACCAGAAATCAGCCTTTTTGACGCCGATGATTTGCGAGGTGGCCTCGATGACGCTCTCGCCGCACGCCGCAAACAGGTGCCCAAAGTAGAGGCCATCATCGCCAAGGAAATAAGAGCGCTCAGAGCCGAATTAAACGATCTGGCAATCAGGCCGCTCATATCCGACTTGCGTCACAAGGCGGAACTGATTCGTCAGCGGGAAGTTGAGCGCACTCTCCGTCACCTGCAAGGAGTCGATCCAGAAAAGCTAGAGCATGTTCGGCACCTGTCACGGTCGCTGGTCAACAAACTACTGCACGAACCAACCGGTCGCTTGAAGGAGTTGGCCGGGGACGGCCTCAAGAAGGAGTACGTGACCACGGTCCGCGACCTCTTCGGCTTGACAACAACCGACAAGAACGAGTTGTGATGCGAGGACAGCGGCGGCGGAAACTCATCGTTGGCACACGCACTTCAAGACTCGCCTTGTGGCAAACCAGCCGTGTCACCGAACTATTGAAGCAGGCTTGCCCTGAGTTCGAATGCGAGGTCAAGACTTTTGTCACCGAGGGTGATGAGATCATCGACACTCCGCTACCCGAGTTTGGCGGGAGCGGTGTTTTCACGACCCTGATCGAGCGGGGTCTACGCCGTGGCGAGGTCGATTTCGCCGTCCACTCGCTCAAGGACCTCCCTATCGAGGAAAACGGCGACTTGATCGTCGCTGCCGTTACAGCGCGCGCAGATGCGCGCGACGGGTTGATCGCACGCGACGGGCAAACCTTGGCGACCCTTCCGGACGGAGCCACCGTTGGAACCAGCAGCGTTCGTCGGCAGGCGCAGCTTCTTGCCGTGCGAGGAGACCTGAAAATTCTGTCCATTCGAGGCAATGTTGACACCCGTGTGCGAAAGACCATCGACGGTAAGTACGATGCAACGGTGCTGGCAGCAGCGGGTTTGCAGCGCCTGGGATTGACCGAACACGTGACCGAGTGGCTCCCATTCGACGTCATGCTGCCGGCCCCGGGGCAAGGCTCCCTCGCCGTGCAATGCCGTGCCGATGACAAGGACACTTTGGCCCTCCTGCAATTGATAGACGATGCGGAGGCTCGGGCAAGCGTGACCGCCGAGAGGAAGTTTCTGCAAGGCCTTGGAGGGGGTTGCTCGCTGCCAATAGCAGCCTTTGCCGCGCCGAGCGAGGGGGGCGACCGTTTGCAGATGAACGGTCTGGTGATCTCGCCGAATGGCCGTGACGTGGTGCGCGTCGAAGGAAGTGGTGAGGATGCGACTGAACTCGGTGAGCGCCTGGCCCGGGAGGCGACCAATCTGGGCGCCGCAACCATACTCTCTCGACTGACCACATCGCCTGTGGGCAGGGCAACCCCAGAGGATCGCAGGCCGCTCCAGGGTCGGCGAATCGTTGTAACCCGGGCAGCTGATCAGGCGCAATCCATTGTCGACCGATTATCCGACCTGGGCGCAACGTCAGTCCTGATGCCTGCCATACGCATCGTACCAGTCGCGAACCTTGGGCCCTTGGACGAGGCCATCCGTTCACTGGCGACGTTCGACTGGGTGGTGTTCACTAGCTCCAACGGCGTTGCCGCTGTTCGGAAACGTCTGGCGGCTGACTCTCTGTCCACCGCTATTTTCGACGGTGTGAAGGTGGCAGCGGTCGGTCCATCAACAGCGGCGGCGCTGGCCAAATGTGGTATCGAGTCGGCTTTTGTGCCTGACGAGTACGTCGGCGAAGCCATTGCGGATGGGCTGGGTGACCTCGCCGACCGGCGTATTCTCTTGCTGCGGGCTGAAATCGCTCGTGAGACTCTACCCCGGATTCTGGAGTCCCACGGCGCAAGCGTCACGGTCGTTCCGGTCTACCACACGCTACCGGCGGACTTTGATCACTCCCAGATCAATGAATTGAAAAAAGGGGTGGACGCGATTACATTCACCAGTGGTTCCACAGTGCGCAACTTTATTGCCGCTGTCCGTAAGCAAGATCCCGACTTTGAACTTGCCAAGCAAACGTTGATCGCTTGCATTGGTCCGGTAACCGCGCAAGCGGCCCGCGAACTCGAGCTGAATGTCGGTGTCATTCCCAGCGAATACACGACCGATGGTCTGATAGACGGGCTGGTCCACCATTTTCAAGTGGGTGCGAAATGATCGAGGATATTGTCAATCAGAAGAAGTTGGCAGAAGCGCATCTTACAGTTCGCCCGCGACGTTTGAGAAAGACATCCGCGCTCAGGGCGATGGTGCGCGAGACCCGACTGGCGGCCAGTGATTTCATTTATCCGCTTTTTGTGAGGCACGGTAGCGACATACGCAACCCCATCGGGGCGATGCCTGGCGTCCACCAACTGTCGGTCGATCAGCTGGCGCGCGAATCGGAATCGCTGGCGTCGTTGCGGATTCCCGCGGTTATGCTCTTCGGCATTCCTGCCGAAAAAGATCCCATCGGGGTCGAGAACTTTGCGGATGACGGCATCGTCCAGCAGGCGATACGAGCCATCAAGAAGGCTGTTCCTGATCTCATTGTGATCACCGATGTGTGTTTGTGTGAGTACACCGACCATGGACATTGCGGCGTGCTCAACACGGGGGGTGGTGGTCGCACCCACAAGACGCTGGAAGAAGGCTACGTCTTGAATGATGAAACACTCGCAGTTCTGGGCAAAGTCGCTCTCTCGCACGCGACTGCGGGCGCGGACATTGTGGCGCCGAGCGGTATGATCGACGGAATGGTGCAATCGATTCGCGACGTGCTGGATGAGAACGACTTCGCACACCTGCCCATTATGTCCTACGCGGTAAAGTATGCTTCATCTTTCTACGGTCCGTTTCGTGAGGCGGCAGAGGGTACGCCAAAGTTTGGCGATCGCAAGACGCACCAAATGGATCCGGCGAACGCGCGAGAGGCTTTGCGCGAGGCTGCGGCGGATGTTGATGAAGGTGCCGACTTTCTTATGGTCAAACCCGGACTTCCGTATCTCGACGTCATCTGTCGACTCCGCGATCACTTTCCGGACCTACCGCTGGTCGCGTACAACGTCAGCGGGGAGTACGCGATGCTAAAAGCCGCAGCAGCCAACGATTGGCTCGATGAGCAAAAAACGGTTCTCGAGGTCCTTACCTGCATCAAACGCGCTGGGGCCGACCTGATCATCACCTATCACGCGAAAGACGCAGTAAAATGGTTGGCATGAGCGAGAAGGAACCCAAGCCTGTTTTTCTACGTGCCTGCCGCCGGCTGAGGGTCGATCATACGCCGATCTGGCTCATGCGTCAGGCGGGACGCTACATGCCGGAGTATCGGGCAACTCGGGCTGAGCACGAGATGCTCGAAGTAATCCGCACGCCGGAACTCGCCGCAGAGATCACACTGCAGCCGATCGAGAGATTTGGTTTTGATGCGGCGATTATTTTCGCCGATATCTTGCCGCCCCTCATCGGCATGGGCTTCGACCTCGAATTCGTGAAGGGTGTGGGACCACGGATAAAGAACCCCATCGGGCACCCTCAGGATGTTGGATCACTTACCACCCCACCTGCCGATGTGTCGATGCCCGGGACTTTGCGGGCCATCAAGATGGTGAGCGACGAGTTGAACCCCCGTGGCATTCCCTTGATCGGTTTTTGCGGAGCACCGTTTACGCTGGCGAGCTATGCGATCGAGGGTGGCGGATCGAGGGATTATACCAAAGTGAAGTCATTCATATACCACGAGCCGGACGCCTGGACGATGCTAATGAACAAACTGGTCCAGGTACAGGCCGACTATCTGCTGGCACAAGCCGAAGCGGGCGCGTCTGCCTTGCAGATCTTTGATTCGTGGGTGGGGCTGGCGCTGGGAGCACAGGACTACAAACGCTACGTTCAACCGTATAACACGACGCTCTTTGCGAAGGTAGCGCGGGGCGGCGTCCCGGTGATCAACTTCAGCACGGGAACTGGGGCGTACATCGAAGAGGTTGCTCGGTGCGGAGGTGACGTGGTCGGAATCGACTGGCGCCTCCCGCTCGATGAAGCCTGGCACCGAATCGGTCACGAACGTTCGATACAGGGCAATCTGGATCCGGCTGCGCTGCTGGCACCCTGGCCCGAGCTGAAACTTCGCGTGGACGACGTTCTCGCTAGAGCGGGGGGAAACCCAGGTCACATTTTCAATTTGGGACACGGTATCTTTCCGCAGACGTCGGTCGATCAGGTACAAAGACTGGTCGACTATGTCCGCGAGATGTCCGCCCGGCGTGGTGCGCGCGCCCAATAACAGCACCTGGCCGGATCACGGCACGCCTTGTGATCAGCTGGCTCACATCCTGGGCAGCGAGCGCAAGCATCCATTTGACTAACCCGCTCGCCGGACATGAACTCTTTCGTGATCTCTAATGGAGGCAACACGTGGGCAAGATCGACAAATCGGTAAGACTCTTCAAGGAGGCGCAGAGCCTACTGCCAGGTGGTGTGGATTCGCCGGTACGAGCGTTCACAGCGGTTGGCGGTCAGCCGCTGTTTATCGAAAGAGGTGAAGGACCCTACCTGTTCGACATCGATGGTAATCGTTATATCGACTATGTTCTGTCCTGGGGTCCATTGATTCTTGGCCACTCCCACCCGCGCGTCGTCTCTGCCCTTCGGGAGCAAGTAGCGAGGGGAACCAGCTATGGCGCCCCCAGCCCCCTCGAATTGGAGCTCGCTCAACTAATCGCTTCGTTCATGCCTAATCTGCAAATGCTGCGTTTCGTGAACTCAGGGACCGAAGCCACCATGAGTGTGCTCCGTCTGGCACGGGCTTTCACCGAACGCAAGAAGATCATCAAGTTCCAAGGTGGCTATCACGGACACGCCGATATGCTTCTGGTCCAGGCGGGTTCCGGCGTGGCGACACTCGGGTTGCCCGACTCTCCGGGCGTGACATCCGAGGCGGTTCAGCACACGCTGGTCGCCGCTTACAACAACCTCGAATCGGTGGAGAGAGTCTTTGAAGACAATGCCGGTGACATCGCCGCGGTCATTGTCGAGCCCGTGAGCGGCAATATGGGTTTGGTGCCGCCGGTGCCGGGATTCCTTGATGGTCTGCGCGCCCTCACCGACAAGAACAACGCCCTGCTCATCTTTGACGAGGTGATGACCGGCTTTCGCGTCAACCCCGGCGGGGCACAAACGCTCTATAAGGTACGGCCGGATCTTACCGCGTTGGGCAAGGTGATCGGAGGCGGTTTGCCGGTCGGCGCATACGGGGGTCGGCGCGACATTATGGAGATGGTCGCTCCTGTCGGTCCCGTTTATCAGGCGGGCACGCTCTCGGGCAATCCGCTGGCGATGAGGGCGGGCATAGAGACCTTGCAGGAACTAAAAGAACCGGGTGTTTGGGAAGGGCTAGAGGCGATGGCGAACAAGCTGGTCACCGGCCTCACCCAAGCTGCGCGAGCGGCCGGCGTAAGGGTTGTGACCCACCGCGTGGGCACTATGTTCGGTATGTTTTTCAACGACCATCCGGTTACAGATTGGGAGTCGGCAAGCCGATCAGATGCGGAACGTTTTAGCAGGTTCTTCCACGCGGTATTGGATGGTGGCGTGTACATGGCCCCGTCGCAATTCGAGGCTGCTTTTCTGTCCACTGCTCACGATGAGGCGATAATCGACACAACCATCGATATAGCGGAAAAAGCGTTCAAGCTGCTGTCCGTTGCCTGAGCCGTGACGTTTTCTAGACCGCGGGTGCTCGTGCAAAGCGATAAAAGAACCGCATGAGCCACGCTGCTGTGAACACAAAATATCCCACCAGAAACTGCTTCGTAATCGACGACAGAGTTGGCGGAGGGTTGAGGTTGGCTTCGATCGCCAGCTGTATGATGACGATCAATAGTACGAGGGTAGCAATACCAAATAGGAGCATCTGGTCTTGAATAAATCGCTGCGTTGCTTCCCGTCTCTCGGGTGATAACCAGTAATCCTTGCGGGGCAGGCTCCAAGTACGTATCGGAAATTGATTCAATGAACGCGGCAGAAATAGAAAAGACAGTGTCATGATCGCCATCATGGCCAGGTGAAGACAAAAGAAGGCGGTCTTGGGCATCCATCCGTTGGGGTGCCCCGCTCCGTCGAAATGCGACGCCATCACCTCAGGTACCTGCGGGTAGTATAGAAAGGTTTGGACGACGGACAGGACCAGCAGAGCGACGAAGACTTTGCGATTGGCACTCATGATTGCGACAAGCCGCAAAAGACGTGCCAGCGAGGCCCGCTGACCGCCCTCCCCTCGCGGCGGCCGGCCGGGCTACCGTCCGTTGCCACCCCAAGAGCGGGCCCGGCGGCTCGCCGACGGCGAGGCGATCGCTCACTTTCCACTTGAATACCGGAGCCTTTCGCTACAATCTTTCCCTTGCTCAAGAGTCCCCGCAACGTCCACACGCGCATCCCTTGCGCGCGCTCGGATGGCACGCCGGTTGCCAGGGGAACCAGCAAGGGCAATGGCCGAATGACGGCGTGGACGGGGCAACAAGGAGGAGTCGTTGCAATCACCCGAGCTCATAGACGAATCCGAAGCGGGAATGCTGGAAAAGCTCAAAAACGATGTCGATGAGCAAGTAGAGTCGCTCGGGGGTCTCCAGGACATTCAGGCGGTCGTCGGCATCCCATTCCAAGACGAGCTCGATACGCTACCCGGGATCGTGAAGACCGCGCAACTAGGTCTGGAACACGCCGGCATCTCGGGGCGCACTCTCGTACTCTGCGTGGGGCCGCGGGAGAGCGGTTCCGCGCTGATAAAGGGACTTACAGGACGCGGCCGCTCCCGCCGAGTTCACCGGCACTGCATTCTCCACAGTCTGGGTATCGAAAGCCGGGGCTGGAACGTTCGCGCGTTGCTCGAAGTGGCATCCAGGTGCGGTGCCCCCCTTGTCATGCTCCCTCCAGACCTGGCGCCGCAGACGGGCGGCAGGGATGAACCGGGACGCGGCTTCGCCCCCCACTGGATTTTGCGTCTTCTCGACAGCGTTCGTGAGGACGGCCAGGATCTGGCGCTCGCTCATTTTAGCCGACACCCACTGGCGCATCCCGTCGAGTCGCTTTTGGCCTACCCGGTGATGACCGGCGTCTTTGGTTTTCGCGTGCGTCAGCCCACGCCCGGTGTGTTCGCCATGTCCCGGCAGCTCATCCGCAGATGTTTGGGCGATTCCGCAACCTGGGCCAGAGAGGTTGGCAAATTCGGCTTTGACCCATGGGTGGTCACTCGGGCCTTGGTCGACGGTCTTGCAATTTGCGAAATCCCTCTCGGAGTCGCGTCCTTCCGGCACGACGTCGGCATACTCAAGCTCGTCTTTCACCAGGTTACCCACGCACTACTGCACCAGGTAGGGCGGCACGACGACTGGTGGCTCGCTCGCGGCCGTGCACAGACGGCACCGTTGGTCGATGGACCCGACATCGATGCCACACCTCCGCCCCACCGGCTCGGCGCCGACACGCTGCGCCGCCGATTTAAGCTCGAGTTCAATCATTTTGATGAAACATTGCTGCTCGAGATCATCCCCGACAATTTTCGTAAACGTATGGAGAAGCTTGCCGACCGGTCCGAGAACGGAATCGCTCTCAGCAGCAAGGAGTGGATTCAGGTGGTGAGGGACTTTCTTCTGGCCTACCGTTTTAAACGCCACTTTCACCGCGATGATATTGTCGACGGACTCTTTCCTTTTTTTCTGGCCCGACTGGCCGGATTTATCGACGAAGTCAGGTCCCTGGACGACGCCATCTCTTCCGATAGGCCACAATCGGTCTCGGCAACCGCCGTCGTTCGCCACGAAGCCCAGCGACTGCTCGACCGCCAGGCCGATCTCTTCGCCGCTGGCGGTGGCGATTTCAAGAAAGTCTGGCACGACCGTGAGCAAGAGATGGCACCCTATCTGCCACGCCTGGGCGCGTGGGAGTTCGTGCCGCATGTAGGCATTCTCGTGCCGCAGGTCCTGGAGAAAACCGACGGCGGACTGGTATGGGCCAACGAAGTGTATCAGGAGCTGATCGATCGTTACCGGCAAGAGTTCATGCGCTTTATCTCGGAACACCTGGACGTTCATGAGTTAAAAAGCTCCCATGACATTCTCTTTCGCGTTCATGCATTTATGCGTGATGTGGAGGCAGCGTTGGTGAAGGACGTGATGCCATTCGACGTGGGATCCGTCGATGGAACGCAACAGATGGTCGAGCATGTTTGCACCACTTTCGCCGCGGGTGTTGGCAATATCAAGTTAGGTGCAGATCGCCGTGTTAATGGTGCCGTGGGCAGTGATGACGAACGCGGCACGAGTTTCCAGCTTACAAAAGAGGCAGCTCTCGCTGTCCTTAAACGTACGCCGCCCACTAGTCTCTTAACGCACCTCGCCTACGCCAACGTCGGCGATCTGCTACAGGAATGGGACCCCTGTGACGCACTGGCCAGGGCGGCCTGGACCGAGCCCCCGTATTATCTGAATCGTATTCTTGATTACATCGAAAACGACGGGGTGCCCGAGTGGTTTCATGTGGCAAGGCTGGAGCCTGTGGCCATTGATTTCGAAACACTGGATCACCCGTCGGAACTAAGCGGCACCTCTGCCCTTTCTCGATTGGCGGGTCGCGTGGTTATGGTGAACATCGAGCGCGGGTTGGGGGGCGAATTTCCTACCACGTGGTTTCTTTTGAAAATGCTCAAGGGCATTATCGGCGTAGAACTTTTCTCTCATCTGTGGCAATGCTATTCACGCGAGCCAAAGGACTTTGGTCGGCGTATCGCCGCATCGATAAGAGGGCACTGGGGAAGACGAGTGCTGAGCGCTCACAACGCGTTCGAAAACTTGCACCAGCGTATCTTGGTCGAGCGCTTGCGGCGCTATGCCGATGAGCTGGCCCAGCGCGAGCCGCACAAAGCCGATGCGGCTCGATTACTGACCGCCGCAACGGATGTTTACCACCTGTCGATCACGCTTCCTGATGCCGCGTTCGTGCCATTGTCTGCGTGGACATGGGCCAGTTTTAGTCGTCGTGGCGGCTTGGGTGTGCCCACACCCCTATCCTCGCTGGTCGAACGTGATTGGGCGACGCGCGATTTTCTCACGCTGTACATGAAACGCGCCCGCATCGGAGATGAAAACACCGTTGACGACAAGATAGTCGAACTGATCGGTCAGGGTCGCGAATCGGAGAATCTACGCGAACACCTGCTAGGTGTTTCAGCTGATGCGGACCGCTTTGTCGTGCTGCAGACGACGACCACACCACCGCCACCGGCAACTGGTTTGCAGCGTCCACTCGACGGCTCTATCCTCGACCCCATTGCCGACCACCCCTGGGAGTCTCGTTACGTGCTGAACGCCGCAGCGGTGCGTTTGCAAGGAACCGTTTACATACTGTACCGGGCGTTTGGCGACGATGAGATTTCGCGCATCGGCCTGGCGTGGAGTGGTGACGGAATTCACATCGATGGTCGGCTGGACCACCCCATTTTTGAACCAGCGGATCCGACGGAAACAGCGGGGACCGAG
>JAOTUR010000289.1 GCA_029863805.1 Candidatus Krumholzibacteriia bacterium
CGGTTCTCTTCCTGGGTTTGTTTATGCGGCCCAGCCTCAACTTGGCCGGCGCCCCAAAACCCTGGAACCAATACAAGGACCGCTGCCAAGGCGACGCCCGTCACGATCGCCACCAGGCGGGCAAGATGGTGCAACCTATTTCCCGTGCGTGAGACCATGTTGACTATCACCACCCCGTACTACGGAATGGCGTGGCAAAAGATTCGTTCAAAATAATGCGTCCGCGGCCCACCGCCGCGACAAAGGTAACCTTCGTGGTGACCAGCCTCATAACTGGTTTTCTTACAACAACTACCAGAAATCTTTGCCCTCTAGACGATTCTTCAACATCTCGCGGGCGCGATGAATCCTCGCCTTCACCGTACCCAGGGGTACCTCGAGACACTCGGCGATTTCCTCGTAGGACAAATTTTCCTGGTGCCTGAGAAGAATCATCACACGGTAATGGGGTGGCAGGTTGTCGACCGCGTCCGACAGCAGCTTCATCCTCTGCCCAGTTACAAGAAGTGTCTCGGGATCGTCGTCGGGAGACTGATATTGGCGCGCATAGGTGCCTTTCTCGCCCTCAACGGGTGCATCCATCGGCAGCGTGTCGATGCGGCGTTTGCGGATCGAGTCGATGCACAGGTTGGAGGTGATTTTGAAGAGCCAGTTTGAAAATGCGAACGCGGGATTGTATCGGTCCAACATGGCGAAGACCTTCGTAAACGCCTCTTGAGCTAGGTCTTCGGCTTCCTCGCGGTTGCGCACCATACGAAGACAAATGTTAAAGACAGCGCGCTCGTACTTCTTGAGTAGCACCCTGTAGGCGGCCTCGTCCCCCTGTTTTGCGCGGTCTATGAGCGCCCGGTCCTCTTCTCTCACCGACAGTCTTTCTGTCAAAGAATAGTGGGTTCTCTGGTCTGTGCGGCCAACCCAATTTAGCTTGACACATTCCCCAATCTGTTTCTAGAGTTTGTTTTACCCGTCACTTAGACACCTTTTTTCTGGCACAAGGAGCTTTTGTTGATGACCTCGATCGAATTCGTGCATGCTCGTGAGATCCTCGACTCCAGAGGGTTCCCCACCGTTGAAGTGGACGTTGGTCTGGAATGTGGCGCGCTTGGTCGGGCCGCGGTACCCTCGGGAGCCTCGACGGGTAAGCACGAGGCGCTCGAGCTCAGGGACGGTGACACCACGCGCTACCTTGGCAAAGGTGTTCGCCAGGCGGTCGATAATGTAAACGAGATTATCACACCCGAGATTCTCGATCTCGACGCGCTCGATCAAACGTACATCGATGAGCTGATGATCGAGCTCGACGGCACTACAAATAAATCGAAGCTCGGTGCCAATGCGATACTCGGCGTGTCTCTCGCGGTCGCCAACGCCGCAGCTGATGCCTCGGATATGGAGCTTTACCAATACATCGGTGGGGTATCGGCTCGGACGCTTCCCGTGCCGATGATGAACGTGTTGAACGGAGGTGCCCACGCCGACAACAACGTCGATCTCCAGGAGTTCATGATCATGCCCGTGGGAGCGGAGAACCTGTCGGAAGCCGTGCGCATGGGGGCAGAGACGTTTCACGCGATGAAGGGATATCTCAAGCAGAAAGGCTACAACACCGCGGTCGGCGACGAGGGCGGTTTCGCTCCCAATCTTCGCTCCAACGAAGAGGCCATCGAGGTCGTACTGGAAGGCATTACGCGCGCGGGCTATAGGCCCGGCGATGATATCGCGATCGCACTCGATGCGGCGGCGTCGGAGTTTCACAAGGACGGCAAGTACCACCTCGGGGGGAGCGGTAGCGATCCGATGACAAGCGATGACATGATCGATTTCTTCTCGCGCTGGGTGGATCAATACCCCATCGTGTCGCTGGAGGACGGTCTGGCCGAGGACGATTGGGTGGCTTGGAAGACGTTGAGCGATCGACTCGGCTCGAAGATTCAGTTGGTGGGAGACGACCTTTTCGTAACCAACCGAACGCGTCTCACCAGAGGTATAGAAAACGGCATCGCAAATTCGATTCTCATCAAGCTCAACCAGATCGGCACACTCACGGAAACGCTCGACACAATCGAGGCCGCAAAGAGGGCCGGTTATACATGCGTTATATCTCACCGCAGCGGCGAGACGTCAGATGTAACCATCGCGCACATCGCCGTCGCGACCAGCGCGGGGCAGATCAAAACGGGCAGCCTGTCGCGAAGCGAGCGCGTCGCCAAGTACAACGAGCTGCTGCGCATCGAAGAGATGTTGGGTGGCGTTGGCATCTTCCCCGGCAAAGACGTGTTTTACTTTAGAAAGTAGGACAGCCCATGCGCTACTGGGAACCGGCCAAAAAAGCAAGGGCCGCGAAGAGAAAAACACGAACGAGTTCGAAGCGTTCGATCGCCTCGTCGGGGAGTCTTCGCGAGTACCCTTTCCTTAGAAAGTTCTATCAACACCAGGCGGTCATTAGCGTCGGTATCCAGAAGTTTCTTTTTTTTCTAGTCATCGCAACGCTCCTTTATGCCTTCGTATTTGGCGACGGCGGCGTCATACGCATCATGACCTTGAGGACCCAGAAAGCAGACCTCGAAGAGACCCTCGCCATGATCGATCACGACATCGAATCGGTGACATCGGAGATCGAGCGTTTGCAAAACGACCCATCCACTATGGAGAAACTTGGCCGGGAAAAGTACGGCTACGTGTATCCGGGTGACCGCGTCTACAAAATTATCCACCCGCATAAGTGAGTCTACTGCGGAGTCAACGACGAGACCCGTTTGCCGCCATTGCACAACGGGGTGTATAGGGCTTGACAACGCCCGCACCGGCGGCTATACATTAGCCACGACATGGACGCGGGGTGGAGCAGTCTGGTAGCTCGTTGGGCTCATAACCCAAAGGTCGCAGGTTCAAATCCTGCCCCCGCTACCAATTCAAGAGAAGATTTCCCGGCATCTCAAGTGGTGTCGGGAATTTTCTTTTGGCGAGGGCTGCAGAGAGAGCAACAATCCTAGGTTTGGTTCTTGATTCGCGATTGCGCGTTGCGGATCCACTTGGCCCCCCTGCCCTTTCCCTGTCCCACGATAACCCCTTGGTCACGAAGATCTCTTAGCACGAGTTTAATCATGTCGCGGCTAATGTGCGGACATTCCCTTTCGATATCGGAGATGGCGAATGGACCCACTCTACGATCGACCGCCATACGAATCTGTTCGGTCTTTGATATTTTGGTGGTTCGTATCTCGCCCACGCGCTGTTCGAACTCCCGGTAGGCACGAAGCAGCACACCCCAGAAGTAGTTCATCCACGGATACGGATCGTGCTCGCCCTCGTGCCACCTTTGCGAGCTCCGCTTGAGCGCTTCGTAGTACGTGGTCTTCGATTCCTCGACGATGCGCTCGAGGCTAATGTAGCGTCCAACCTGATAGTCGAAGTGATAGAGCAAAAGCAAAGTAACCAATCTCGACACCCTGCCGTTGCCGTCGCGAAACGGATGCACACACAGAAAATCCAGGATGGTAAGAGGGATGACCACCAGCGGTTCTATATGCTCCTGATCGATCGCACGCGCGTAGTTGCGAACAAAGGTTTCCATGCTCTCCGCTGTTTCAGCAGCAAGGACCGGTACAAAACGAATGTCCCGCGTTCCGTCGGGGTGGATCTCGACGATTTCGTTGTCTTTGTGCTTCCACTGCCCGGCCTCGTCCGGCAAGTACCGGTACATGAGCGAATGCATCTGCCGGACGGTTGGAATGGAGAACGCCATGTATTCGGCCGATTCGTGAATCAGTTCGAGCGCATCGCGGTAGCCCGCGATCTCCTGCTCCGATCGGTTCTGAGGTTTGGTCGCGTCCAACACCAACGCCTTGACGCGGTGTGGCGGCGCGGTGACACCTTCGATGCGGTTCGATGATTCGCTCGACTCGACCTGGGCGAGCTGCTTGAGGGATTGCAAGATCTCCGGGGTCTGACGTGCAAAGAGCGCCTGCTTCCCCTGAAACTCGCCAATTTTTTTCAATGTGGAAGCCTGCGATGTTGATAACCTTATTGATTCCAAATAGTTGAGGTTCAAAGATCGCATGATGCCCGCCCTCTCCTTTTGGGTAATCTAAACAATAAATGGTGTAATATCAAGCCTATATTACACCATTTATCCGTTTCTTACCCCGTTGTGAAGGATATTCGACGCCCGTTTCGGCCTCTGAGCAGGGATCGAGCCAAGACTGATAATGGGTCCGAAATGAGGTAGTCACCCGCGAAATGGCGTAATATCGGACCGGCATTACGTCATTAATCTTCGCCGAAGATCGCACACAATCCGCGCTTCGCCGTTATCAGACTCGCCTGAAAACGGAGTCGGTCTCTTACATAGAGGTACCGACTTGAGTCAGACGTGGCGGACGCCGAATCCCGTGTTTCGCGGCAGTCAATGTCGATAGTGATGAGTATCCGAGCACCGTCGAGCCATTTAGACCTCGCGGCACCGCCAACAGCGCGTAACTCCCTGTAATCCACAAATGATAATGTCCGGTTTGCCACACTTAGAAGTGTCCGGTTGAGGATATCGTAACATGACCTTCTTCGAAGCCGAAGGAGGTCGAAGTGGCAAGAGAGGACATCCTAGCGATGAAG
>JAOTUR010000290.1 GCA_029863805.1 Candidatus Krumholzibacteriia bacterium
GGCTGCCTTCGATCTCTTGCAGGAGACGACTGATCTCAGGGATCGGTTGGAAATTAACACCAAGTATTTTCGGGAGCGTATGACTAAGGCCGGTTTTAACATCAAGGACGGCATTCATTCGATCGTCCCCATCATGCTCGGAGACGCGAAGCTTGCGCATGACATGGCAGCCGACTTACTTCGGGAAGGTATTTACGTGATAGGATTTAGTTACCCCGTGGTACCCAAGGGGCAGGCTCGTATTCGAGTGCAGATTTCGGCCGCCCACAACACGGAACACCTCGACGAGGCCATCGAGGCTTTTACCAGGATCGGTAAATTGCATAGCGTTTTGCACTAGATCGTAGGAGTTGGTTATGCCAGCGAAACTGTCGGTATTTTTGTTAACTATAATCATGTTTGTTCCCTCGCTACAGGCCGGGTCCAACGCGGAGTTTGACGCCCACTGGCACGACGGCAAGGCCGAGCTGAATGGCTATCGCTTAACGGTGTCTCGTTATGGTCAAGAACGTGACGGCACCTGTGTGTTGGTTTATGTTACTGAACCGTTCAGCAAGTCAAAGCTTGTCAAGGTGGACGACCCGCGCGAGAATCCCCAGGACACTTTCAACGCGCTAAAGCTAAATATTGTGCGCGATTTTCAGACGGGGATCTACGATTACAACACGATGATATCGGTCTTTGTGCGGAGCTCGGATTTTTCACCTGCCAAGATATCGTTTACGAGTGCCGAGTGGTGCGGCCATGTTTACCAGGAGTTAAGTTTTGGCCGCGACCGTATTACCGGACACTACGATAGCTATTTTGAGAACGAGTCGGGGCCTCTCGATATCCAGAGGGTGGCGAACAGCATCGCCGAGGATAACCTTTTCATACTCTTGCGGGGCCTTCGAGGGGACTATCTCGAATCGGGCAAGAAAAGAACCGTCCAGATTCTGCCCAGCATGTACTTTGGCCGTCTCGCGCACGAGAGTCCTGGTTGGGTGCAAGCCGAGATCAAACGGGCAAAGAAGAGCAAGTCCATAAAGGTACCTGCCGGCAAGTTCAAGACCATGGTTTATGAGCTCAACCTGAGTGACGGCCGCAAAGGAGTGTTCCACATTGAGGATCATTATCCCCACCGCATCATCCGCTGGCAAATGTCACCTGATGTCAAAGCCGAGATGACGGGATCGGAGCGTCTGAAGTACTGGAGCCTGAACCGCAACGGAAACGAGAGTTATCTAAGAAAACTCGGGCTTTGACCACGCTCGCCACCCCTTGGCTGGAGCCCTTTCCAAAGAAGGCTCGACCGTTCTCACAATCGATCTCGACTAGCATGAACTTGTCTATGGCCAGAAGCTGTAGTATTATATCGGCCAAGATATGATCTAAGAAAATTCTCCGATTGGCCGGTTCATTCGCAGCTGCTCGTGGCCTCGGCTCTTAAGCGGCATGCGAGATTCCACTCCTGATTCAATCCAATGAGGTTAGAATCACTGCATCGAACATGGTTTCCGAGCGCTCTTGCGGGCGCTCTCCTTTTGCTTTCACCCTTTGTTGTCTTCATCCGGTACCAGGACTATTCCTTATCGAAGCCCGAAACCATTGCCTGCTTGGCTTTTCTCGCAGCCACCGGTATGGTGATAGGGCTGTTAATGGAACTTGTCGGGCAGTACTCCCGGGTGTTGATCTTCTCCTTTCTTATCACGCTTCACGTTGATATTCAGATGCAGCAGCCGGAGCGCGCTTTGGCGCTCTGGATCGTATTTGGTGCAAGCCTGGCAGTGATTTGGTTTCTCCGCAATCAACTGGCTCGTTTAGGCGTGTTGATACTCATGGTACTATTGGTCAGTAGTCTCTTTCTGCCGACGGGGCGGGTCACGTCGAACCAAGATATCACTGCCCAAAGTGAGTTTGGAAATCCCAAGCTCCCGATATTTCTGCACATCATTCTCGACGAACAAATAGGGGTCGAAGGCGTTCCGGTTGAATTCGATCAGGACGGACGTCATGCTGAGGCATTGCGAGACTTCTATCTCGACTGGGGATTTCTAGTCTTCGGCCGAGCCTACAGCAGGTACTTGAATACCTGGGCAACGATCCCAAACCTGTGCAACTTCGCAGCTCCCGAGTTCCGGTTCTACTTCTGTGAGAGTGCTGATAGAAGGTTTGTTCTCACTAAGAACAAATACTTCGATGTGATGACGGAGTATGGATACCAGATTCATGTGTATCAGACAGATTACCTGGATTTCTGCAACGACAACAGCACGGCGAACATCGCAAGCCGCTTCACCTGCGAACAAGAGGCGATCAAGTCAATCGAAGACCTCCCGCTTTCGACTCGGGATAAGCTTCCCATCATACTAGGCGTCTACTCCCGGCTATCAGACATCCTGGGGTACTTGCCAATACCTCAGGCTCGTATCAGCACTCTTTCCAGCATAGCGCTCTTCGAGCGATTGCGCTCGCACCTTCTTCAAGCGAGTCCTGGGATGATGTTTGTCGTTCATCTCTTACTTCCCCACAGTCCATACGTTTTTCGCTCGGACTGCCAGCTGCGGGATTATCGGGAGGGGTGGTTGATGGAGCATGATCCACGATTCCTACCGGACCAAAATGACGCAGCCTCTCGAGCTAAGCGCTATCCGCTATATCTGGAGCAGGTTGCATGCACCAACAAAAAACTGGGGGAACTCTTCTTAGCCCTTGCGAAGGCTGGAAAACTCGAGAATATGGCGATTCTCATACATGGTGATCACGGGTCACGGATATCAATAAATCAAGCCACCCTCAAGCATGGAAGGAAACCCTTCACCAAAGCTGACTTCGTGGATGTTCACTCGACTTTGTTCGCCGTCAAAGCGCCTGGTATCGAGGCGGCTTATGACCGCCGCATCCTGCCGGTTGGTTCGCTGTTCGCGGCGGTGATCTTAAAAGGGCAGATCCCGCCTGGAGTGGAATGGGCCGGTAAGCAGCAAATTCTCTTCAAAACGGGCCAGGCAAAGATGCAGCCTCGGCCCATGCCGGACTTCGAACGAGAGCTCCGCACATATGAGCCGAACCGTTAGCTTTATTCGTATATCGATCTGTATCGTCGGGGGATTTATTCTAGTGGTCTCCTGTGACGACGATTCGATCGCGCCTCCCGCGGGCAGTCCGCAGTTGCCGTTGTACTGGACGTGGCAAAACCCCCTGCCGCAGGGCCATTTTCTTTTTGACGTGTGGGGCACGGCGCACGACAACGTGTACGCGGTCGGTGACGCCGGTAACATTGTGCATTTCGACGGCAGCGAATGGGAGGTCATGAAAAGCGGTACGCGTGAGGATTTCGAAGGCATATGGGGTGCCGCTGAGGACAGTATTTTTGCGGTCGGTAACACAGGGATGATTCTTCACTTCGACGGGGTTGTTTGGAACACCATGAACAGCGGCACCGGACGGCATCTTTGGGATGTCTGGGGTACGTCAGCGACCGATGTGTTTGCCGTGGGCGCGAATGGTACGATTCTGCATTACGATGGCGGGGGCTGGAGTACCATGAACAGTAATTCGACCAGCACCCTGCGCGCCGTATGGGGAAACACGCCCGCAGACGTCTATGCAGTTGGCGACGCTGGCACGATACTTCACTATGACGGTGTGTCGTGGACTTCGGTATTCAGCGACTCCAAACTCGTCTTTCGGGGGGTGTGGGCGAGTTCATCACAAGATGTCTTTGCCGTAGGCAACGAGGGTAGCAACACGGCCGGTATAGCCAAGATCTACCGTTTGCAGGGGACGTCATGGGAGTTGGTGTACGCGAATTCATCGGATCGCTTTCTTGCTGTATGGGGTGCTGGCCCAGACAATGTTTTTGCGGCGGATTTTGACGGTGGGGTCACGCGTTTCAATGGCTCGAACTGGCAGCCCATGAACACCGGTGTCGCGGATGAACTTTGGGGTGTCTGGGGAAGTTCGGTGGATGATTTGTTCGCGGTGGGTAGCGCCGGATTGATATTGAACTACGACGGAATCGATTGGCGCCGGATGAACCGCGGCGAACAGTCCCGGCTAACGGACGTGTGGGCGGCTTCGTCAGGGATTTTGTACGCCGTCGGTTCACAAGGCACGATACTCCGTGACGCCGGCGGCGAATGGGAGAAGATGGCAAGTGGAACTCAGGTAACTCTCAACGCGATTTGGGGTGATGCCGATGACCATCTCCTGGCCGTCGGGGATGCAGGCGTGATCTTACGCCGGATGGGCGCGGACTGGGAGCGTATGGAAAGCGGCACGACGGCTAACTTGAGAGGCGTGTGGGGAAGTTCAAACTCGGATGTCTTTGCCGTTGGTGTTGGCAACACGATCTTGCGCTACGATGGTACGGTGTGGCAGGCAATGGATGATGTGCCTGAGTCCAATCTCTACTCGGTGTGGGGCATAAGTGGGAACAATGTATACGCGGGAGGCTTGTTCGGTGTCCTTCTCAATTACGACGGCGCCACTTGGCGTCGGATATCCACCGATACACCGCACAATCTTCTCGGCATCTGGGGAAGTGCGCCGAACGACGTCTTTGTTGTGGGAAGCGGTCGGACGATTCTGCATTTCGATGGGGGTTCTTGGGCGTCGCAGCAAAGCCC
>JAOTUR010000291.1 GCA_029863805.1 Candidatus Krumholzibacteriia bacterium
AGTGGCGTTTACATGTACTCGGTGGATACAGACGACGAAGACTTCGATCGCTTTATCGGAAAGTTTGTTGTTATCAGATAGCGACAGGGAATAGAGTTGCTTCTTAGCATTAAGCCCCGGCCTTGATAACGTGCCGGGGCTTTTTTTTGGAACCCATATTGCAGTACCCGACACAACTCTAGAATGCGTTGACAAAACCGGTTTTGACATCGACCATCGACTTATGAAACGCGCCTTGTCTTCCAAGAAACGGTTGATTCTTCTGTCCGGATTCCTGCTGGCCTTTTTGGCGGTATTCAATGCCTCGACCTACATTCTCTATGTACGGGCCAAAGACCATTTGGACGCTGAGCTTGGAGAGCGACTTCGTTCGGTCGCTGTCTTGCTTACCCATACGGTGGAGGCATCGAAGAGCGGAGTCTCCGAGGCGACTGGCATTGACCCCGACCTCTCTGCGCTTCTGCACACGATCAAGGCCGAGAATCTCCTGTCGAACATCGTTGTGCTGACCCCCGAAGGTAGAACTCTGGTGGATCTGGCAAACGTGTCCGTCGTGGGGGAAACCAATCCTTTTATTGAGCTAGACCTTAGCGCCGTCACCCTCGCCCGGTCGGGGCTTTCCGCATACACCAGCTTGTACAGATCGGGCGATATCTATATGAAAAGCGCCTATGCCCCTATCTTTGCAGAAGATGACGAGGTCATTGGCATCGTTGGTGTCGAAGCGGGAGCGGCCTATTTCGATGTACTGCGGGCCCTAAGCAACGCGATCATTGTGGTGGATGTGGCGAGCTTGATTATCATTGTAGCCCTAGGCTTTCTCTTCTATCGTCAATCGCTATCGCTGGACCGGGCACAGGCCGCGGTGATCCGCGGTGAGAACCTTGCTACCATGGGTCGCATGGTCGCCGGCATCGCACACGAGATCAGAAATCCCCTGAGCATCATCAAGACTTCAGCCGAACGACTGGGCAAAAAATACGGGGCTGGCGATGAGGTGTTCTCTTATATTGCCGAGGAAGTAGACAAGCTGAACGACATCCTAACCGGCTACTTGAACTTTGCGAAAGCGGGAGGTCAGGAACGAAGGCCGCATTCGTTGCAGAAGATTGTTCAGCGGTGCCTGTTGATCGTCGATCAAGAGATTCAAGCCGCAGGTATCGACGTGATCAGCAACCTCCCCGCAAGAAACATTATGATACTCGGTGATGACAAGAGGATCCAACAGGCGGTCCTCAACATTCTATTGAATGCGATTCACGCCGTCCCGGACCGTGGCAGGATTGAAATATCGATGGATGTTCGTTCGAAACAAGCTTTGGTCACTATAAAAGACAACGGCGCAGGAATACCACGGAAGAATCTACGGGAGGTTGTTAAACCGTTCTTCACCACCAAGGAGCACGGAAGTGGTTTGGGATTGAGTATCGTAAGTACTATCGTCGAGGAACACAGCGGAAGCCTAGAAATAGCGAGTGAGCCAGGTTCGGGAACCGAGGTGTCGATTGTTTTTCCCCTGGCTCCGAAATCCTAACTGACCAGGACTCATGGCTATCATTCTTGTTGTTGATGATGAGGATAAGATCTGCAAGCTGCTGCAAGACCAGCTTAACGATGGGGGCCACTCTGCCCTTGGTATCACGAGCCCCTTGAAAGCCCTCGACAGCGTTCGTGCGCGCCCTCCCGACATTCTGCTCACTGACCTACGCATGGAAGAAATGGACGGTATTACGCTGCTCAAGAAGGTCAAGAATCTGTCTCCTTCCACGGATATTATCGTTATGACCGCGTACGCGAGCGTCGAAACAGCCCTGGAAACGATGAGGCAAGGCGCATACGACTACATCATCAAGCCGTTTACAACGGAAGAGTTGATGATGCTCGTCGAACGCATCGATGAGAAGCGGAGACTTCAAATCGAAAACAAGGAACTTCACTCCTATATCGCGAGCGGAGTCGGTGATGAAATCGTCGGCTCGAGTCCGAGTATCGCAAACGTCAAGAAGCTAATCAAGGACTTGGCGAATTCGGAGGCTCCAGTTCTCATACGGGGAGAAAGCGGCACGGGCAAGGAGCTTGTCGCAAAGGCCATTCACAGTTCCTCACAACGTGCCGACGGCCCCTTCATAGCGATCAACTGTGCGGCGATACCTGACACACTTCTGGAGAGCGAATTGTTCGGATACGAGCGGGGGGCGTTTACCGGAGCCACTAGGCGAAAGCTCGGCCACTTTCAACTCGCTCACGGAGGGACGCTCTTTCTCGATGAGATCGGGGATTTGCCAAGCGGACTGCAATCCAAGCTTCTTCGCGTTATCGAGGATCACCAGATCAGCCCGCTCGGCGGAGAAAAGGACATCAAGGTCGACATTCGACTCGTCACGGCGACCCATCAGCCGCTGGAGCAAAAGATCAAGAGCGGCGAGTTTCGCGAAGACCTCTATTACCGTATAAATGTCTTTCCTATCGACCTGCCACCGCTTCGCGACCGGCGGGAGGATATACAGTCCATAACCCACCATCTCTTGTCGAGCCTGGGGCGGGATACCGTCGATCTTACAGAGGCAGCCCTGCGCAGGCTACAGGTGTACAACTGGCCGGGTAACGTCCGTGAGTTGAGAAACGTCTTGGAGAGAGCCGTGATCGTGCGACCGCAGGGAGACATCGAGGCAGAGCATATTCTCCTGGGCACCCCGCGACTGGAGTCAAAGGCAGAGGAACCAGTGGAAACGCTCAACCTGGAGGACATGGAAAAGCAGATGATACTCAGGGCTTTGAGGATAACTGCTGGCAACAAAAGCGAAGCGGCGCGCCTCCTCGGTATCACGCGGCGCGCGCTTTACGGCCGACTCGAGCGATATGGCGTGGGGGAATAGGTGAACTTCCAGGTACATCGTCCTGGACTTGCAGGAACAATTCCCAGTGGGCGGAGCCCCGACGGGACTCCGCCCACTGGGGCCCGTGGTTATCTATCTCATGTGCTAAGAAAGCATTACAGGGATCGGCGAGAGCTCATGGCTGCTGGTACACGACTTGCGTCATTCTGGTGGCGCCCGTAAGGGATCTCCCCCAGCTGCGCCACTCGTTTTGGCGGAAAGGAGGAAGCAAATGAGAACACTAAGAACCCGCATTTCTTTGCTCGCATGCTTCCTGATTGCCGTGAATTTTTCATCGCTCAGCAGCCAAACCCTGGACAATCTCGCCCAGTTGCGAGAAGAGATAGCTCGCAACGCTGAACTACTCCAACAAGCAAAAGAACTCGTTTCGGAGACCAGCAGCGTCAAGGCCCGTTTATCACTCGAGGCTGCGGCCAAATTACACCAGCACTCAGTTATGCTTCTAAACACCGTCACAACCGATAGCAATCTACGCGACGTAGCTTTGGTCGCAAGAAAGGCACGCGAAGCAATCCTGCAAACCATCGCCCTGGCCAAGCGAGAAGCAAAGCTCGAGGAAAGTGCCGGTAAGGCCATCGAACGTGCTAGAAACCGCCTGGAACAGGCAAGACAGTTGATCAACGAACGCGATGCGCGGGATGCCGTGGCCGCGAGAAAACTGACCGAGGAAGCCCATTCCCAGCTGCAGCGGTCCTACGACAACATGAGAGAACATCTCTACGAGGTATCCTTAAGACTCGCGGTATCTTCCGAACAGTTCTCGAGTCGTGCCATAACCATTATAAGACGTGACTTCTCAGATGCGGAAAGCGTGGAGCGAGCGATCGCAAAGACCGAGCGAATAATCGAGCGCGGTCGCGAACACATCAAGATCGAAGAGAATCAACGACTTCGTCGGATGCTGCAGGAGGCCCTGCAGTTGCAGACGAAAGCAAAACAAAGCTACCGCGCGGGCCGCCCCGTTATGGCGTTGGATTTGACGGAACAGGCCAGGAGAATTGCTATGCGTGTGTTAAAGGCGTCTGCCTCGAAGGCAAATAGCGAGAACGTCGAACAGGCAATTCGTCTGACCGATGCACTGCTTCAGGAAGCTCGAGAAGTCGCGAGGGAACGGGATCTGAAAGAACTGTTCGAGCGTATAGAAAAGGCCGAGCAGTTGCATAAACAGTCAAAACACCAGTTTGACAAGGGCGATCACGAGCGCGCGCTCGGACTAACGGTGAGGGCCCGAGAAATCCTCAAGAAATCTCTTGCCTCGATAAGAACCGAGCCAAAACAAGACGGTGTCGAGTCGGCGTTGAAGAAGACAGACGAGATTCTCGGCAGGTTACGGGAGGCTGTTGAACAGTCCAGAGATGAACTGGCCGCGGAGCTACTGAGTAGGGCGCAGACAAAGCAGGATAAGGCTTGGCAGAACTTTCGCCAGGCAAGACTTCGAGCGGCGCTCGCCAATACCCGTCTGGCGAGAAAACTCGCCAACAGGGCATTCGAACAGCTGCGCTATGAGGATATCTAGGTTAGGCCGTCTGGGGAGAAGTACTTCGCTTGCTCTACTAATCGGGTTGGCGCTGTGGGGGTGCGGTTCGCTGCATTCAGGTGAACCATCCTCCTTGGATTCTCAATACCGCGACCTCGAGGTCACCTGCGAGCTTGCGCTCATGCGACTTCAGAAGTCGATTGATCGCA
>JAOTUR010000034.1 GCA_029863805.1 Candidatus Krumholzibacteriia bacterium
GCTGACGGCCCTGAGGACAATACTCTTGGGCATCACTCTCTTGGAGAGAAAAGCGCCCAGCTTGTTCCTGGCACCCGTGATCACGGTCAGTTTGTTCTTCATCATCGCCTCGTAGCCGAGCCTGGCCACGGTCTGGGCATCCATGACCACTCCGCTGCTGGCCAAGCGGCTTTCCTTCATTCCCGCGCGCGCGTGGAACTCGGTTCGAGTCGGTCCGGGGCACAACGTGGTGACGCTGACACCGGTACCTCTTAGTTCTGTTCCCACGGCCTCCGAGAAGGACAGCACAAAAGCTTTCGTTGCATAGTAAATGGACATATACGGTCCCGGTTGAAACGCCGCCGTCGAGGCGACATTCAATATCTTCCCACTGCCGCGATCGATCATTCCCGGCAGAACCAGCCGGGTGAGGTGCACCAGCGATGTGACCATCAGCTGGATCATGTCCAGAACTTGCTGGGTATCGCCGGCATGAAACGCGCCCTGCGCCCCGAAACCTGCGTTGTTGACCAGTACGTCAAGAGTTATGGAGTTTTGCTGCAGCTGCTCGAAAATTTCATCCGGCGCGCGCGCAATCGTCAAATCCTTGGGAAGCACCGCGACTCGACCTTGGAAGGACTCTTCCAACTCCTCGGCCACCGATTGCAGTCTGTCTTTGTCCCGCGATACCAAAATGAGATCATAACTATCTCTGGCCAAGAGTTTGGCAAGCTCGTAGCCGATGCCCACAGAGGCGCCGGTTATGAGTGCGGTTTTCCGATTGGGCGATGAATTCGAAGTGGTCATGACGATCCATCCTTTGCATGATCGTTCTTTTGAACTTAGTCGGTACTCCATTCTAATTCGATAGGGGCGAGGCGGCAAGCAAATGACGGTTGAAAGCCTTTGCCAATTGCGGTATTTTTTGGGGGCGCCACCGCCGGTATCCGTAACGTCGAACTCAATGATACTAAACAGGATGCCGGTCGAGGGCTCGCGGTAAATCGACCCAAGAATGTTCGAGGATTGATATGAACGAGAAAAAAGCACGACGCACGATTCAACCGGTAAGACTCAAGCCAGGTGTCAAAGCCGGTGAGATTGCCGAGGCGGGTCCGCAGAAGACATCATCAGTGTCCACGTCTATGGTGCGCGGCAAGGTGCTAATTTTCTGGGACGCCAAGCAGCCGGGCAAGAAACTCGACGCTATCGACACCGACCAAATCACCCCCGCCAAGTACTGTGTTTCCGAGACCCTGGAGGAACTCGACAAGAACTGGAAGGAAGGAGCCTTCAGATATTTGATGCCGGATTTCCGTGAGCGGGTTCAACGGGGCGAGACGTTTTTGATAGCCGGTGACCGTTTCGCTATTGGTTCGTCGCGTGAGATGAGCCCCGCCGGGCTAAAGGCAGTCGCCGAAGAGGTATCACTGGAAATGGTAGTCGTGTGCGCTGACAACATGGGTGACATTTTTCGCAGAAATGCACTCAATCTCGGGCTGCACGTTGTTCAGTGCGAGGCGGCGGTCACAGATGCGAGGGACGGTGATGAGATGTCGTTCGATCCGGTCACGCGAAGACTGGTCAACGCTACCCAGAATAAGAGCTATGACCCCACAACCTTGACGCCGAAGGAGGACGAGATCCGACGCTCGGGTGGTATTTTTGTCCTCGGGCGCCGCGAATTTCCTGCGACGGTCGGCAGCCCGCCCGAGATAGATTGGCCGGATCCCAGCACGGCTCGTCGTTTGACAACCACCGAGCAAATCGTTTGGGCTCACCGCGTCGACAAGAAAGCCTCCGTAAAACCGGGCGAGACATTACGTGTATACGCCGATCTTTTACCGGCGTCGGATGGCACGGCGCCTTTCGCCATACACACGTTTAACCAGATCACCGGGGGCAATACGATATATCCCAGACAAGCGGCGATCGCGAACGATCATTTTGTTTTTACGGGCAAAGACTCGGATCAAAAGCAATGGGCCCTGGGACAGGAGTTCGCAGAATTGCACGACATAAGCAAACCCTATTATGCCACGCCAGGGGACGGAATCTTTCATTTCTATTTTCCCGAGCAAGGGTTGATTCTTCCCGGACAGTTCATCCCCGGAGCCGACTCACATAGCCGGGCCTACGGCGCCTATGGAGCCGTGGGATTCGCCGTGGGCTCGACCACCCTGGGATTTGGGTGGTCGACGGGATACGTTTATTTCACGCTGGCCAACGCCCGGCGCGTCCTGTTGACGGGTAAGCTGCAGCCGTGGGTGAGCGGTAAGGATATCGTGCTCAAACTCCTCGAGAGATGGGGTGCGGCGCAGTCACGGGGCATGTCGGTCGAGTTCGTCGATGATCAACTCCAGCTGCCCATGTCCTACCGCAATACCATCGCCAATATGATGGCAGAGGGAGAGGCGCAGAACGGCATCTTCGCCGCCGACGATGTGACCGATGCGTGGTATCGTGACAACGGTATAAACGACCTGCCTTATCCGAGAATCGTACCCGGAGAAGACGCGCACTACGACATCACCGAAACATTCGACCTGGGCAGTGTGGTACCGATGATCGCTCGACCTTTCAGTCCGGATAACGCGTTCCCCGCCGAGGACATCGCCAAGGAGCGCGTGACCTTTGACAAGGCGTTCATCGGGTCGTGCACCAATGGCAGCTATGATGATCTGTTGCAAGCCGCGCTGGTGATCCGTGCAGCGCGTGAAAACGGGCACGAGAAAGTGCCACAGCCGTTTATCATTTATCCGGGCTCAGGGGGTGTCAAGAGTAGCATCGAGCGGGCCGAGCCGCGACTGAGCGGTGAGTCGATTGCCGATGTGTTCCGGTCGGTTGGCGGGGTGATTCGGGATTCGTGGTGTGGAGTGTGCTTCGGCCAAGGTGAGGATGCGTTGAAAAAGGGAGAGCGAGCGGTCACTTCTTTCAATCGCAATTGGCAAAACCGGATGGGTGTTGGCGGTGAAGGTTATCTGGCGAGTCCGGCGGTCGTCGCCTCGTCCGCGATGTTGGGTTACATGGCGCCTCCCAGTGAACTGGGGCTTGAGTGGGAACCGGAGTTGTACGAGGTCTAACGTTTGTCCCGTGGGTTGTCATCCGCCCGTCTTCTCCGCCAGTTTTTTTGTCAAAGAGGCCATCTCAGCCATGATGGCCTTCTGCCGTTTGTGTAGGTTGTTGGCGTACAGAAAGAATACCGTCCAAATAATTGCGTAAGCCGCGAAAAGCCAACCCATCGGTGTCTCCTTGATGACAGACTATGGCACGGTTTGATCGAACCGCTCGTGCAAGGCATCCAAATCGTCTCGTAAGTACTGCAGTTCGGTTCGTTTTCTTAGCAAGAAGAAAAACAGCAGCATAAAGGCGACGACACAAACCAGCAACGCCTGCCACATCGCGGGATCAAGCCCTGAGTCTTCTCCGCCGGCCAGGACCGGCTGAGGGTGTTGCGTACGCCACCAGCGGATCGAAAAATAGACGATGGGCACGTCGATAAACCCCATGATGCCAACGACGGCCGAGAAAGTTGCGCGGCGCTCAGGATCGATGACATAATGACGCAGCATGAGATAGGCCACGTAGATCAGCCACAACACCAGCGTTAGCGTGAGACGCGCGTCCCAGGTCCACCAAATGCCCCACACCGGCTTCGCCCAAATGGGGCCCGTGATAAGGACCAGCGAACAAAATAGAACCCCGATTTCCGCCGCCGCGCTTGCTCTGATATCCCATTGTCTACCTCCACGCATGAGGTAGATAAAGCTAAAAAGAAAGACGAGAAAGAATGCAAAAAAGGCAACCCAAGCCGAGGGGACATGAAAATAGAATATGCGCTGCACATCGCCCATAGTCTGTTCGGTCGGCGCATACAACAGCGCCATGTAAAGTGCCGCCAGCATTGCGACCGCCGTGATGACCAGGAAGATCGCATCGACTGCGTGTTTTCCTCGCATCATTTCTACTCCTGAAGGACGTACTCGAACGTCAGCAGGCCGACCGTAAAAAAAATCACGTCATACACTATCAGAAGCTTGAACCAGAATGAAGCCCCTTCCTGCGCCCCCAGCGCAAACGCCGTCGTCTCCACCGAGGCTATCAGAATGGGAACCGTGACTGGTAGCAGGAGGATGGGAAGCATCACCTCACGCATTCTGGTTTGCGCCGCGATAGCCGAAAACAGTGTGCCGACGGCGGAAAATCCCACCGTTCCCAACACAAAAATCACCAGTAGCAACCATAAGCGCTCGACGATGGCCACGTTGAAAAAGATGGCGAATAGGGGCAGGACCATGATCTCGGTAACCAGCATAAAGATCACATTAGCCAAAAATTTGCCGACATAAATTGCGCCGCGATCGATCGGCGCCAGCAGCAGACCCTGAATGCAGTTCTCCTCTTTTTCCAGAGCGAACGATCGATTTAGTGAGAGCACACCGGCAAACACGAAGGCTATCCATAGAAAACCGGCGCCGAGCTTTAGCGCTTCATCCGAGCTCAGGTCCAGCGTGAAATTGAAAATGACAAGCACGAGTACGGAGAATACGAACGACGCACTAAATGCTTCCTTTGTGCGAAGCTCGATCTTCAGGTCCTTCCACAGGATAGCAGCCAGTGTGCGTCGCATGAAAGACACAACCTCAGCGAGAAAGAATCTGCAAGTACTCCGCCCGAAATTTTTCGAATGTGGTGTCTTTGACGGCGGAATTGTAGACGATAATACCTCTGTCTAAGACAGCCACCGAATCGGCGTGTTTCCAACCGCGCTCAGCATTGTGGGTGGCCATGATCACCGATCTTCCCGCGTCCTTGAATCGGGTGAGCTTACCATCGAGTATGGCGGCGGCTCTGTCGTCGAGACCGGTAAACGGTTCGTCGAGTAACAGAATATGGGGATCGTGCAAGAAGGCGCGCCCGAGAGACAGCCGTTGCCTCATGCCTCGGCTGAGTTCCCGCACCAGCGATGAGGCCTTGGCCTCGAGGCCCATCTCGGTGATGGTCCGTTCGACGGAACTCCGGATCTCGTTGACGCCATACATTTTGCCATAGAACAGAAGGTTGTCGCGCACGGTGAGATCTTGATACAACAAGCTTTCGTGGGATACAAACCCGAAACGTCTTCTCAGAAGGTCGCCGGCACTTCTGCAATCTTCATCGAAAAGGTGGACGGAACCACGGTAGGACCGAATCAATCCTGCAACGATTTTTAGAAACGTTGTTTTGCCAGCGCCGTTTCTGCCAAAGATGGTTACGAACTCACCACGGGCCAGCTTCAGAGACGCAGAGCGCAAAGCGGTAAGGGTCCCGAACTGCTTTGCCAGAGACTCGGCCCTGAGGACGATCTGGTTGTCAGACACCCGCAGCCCCTTCTTGGTCGCTCACTTCCTGCGAGGTGACACCGCCATCGAATTCGATCCGATAGTAGATCTGGGCGAGCGCGTTGACGAGTTCGGAACGTTTAATCTTGTACAACTGCTCCGAGATGGTCCCCGTTTTGTACAGGTCATCGAGTCTGGCAAGTTGACCGAGAAGCTCTTCCCTCTGGCCACGCAGCGCCTGTTTTTGCAGATCTGGAGAGGGATTCCTGCGCACTTCCAGGATCAAAAAGCCGACGAGCACCAGCACAAGAAGTAGCATAGTGGCAATGGACAGCCGCTGAGTCCGATTGGGAACGGTAAAGATCTGTGGAGCGGCCCGCGTCACACGGCTGCCGCCGGTAAAAGTGAGTGTCAACGGTTTCTCTGTCGTCAAACCCGCAAGTTTGTACGCCTTGAAACCGTGAAAATCCTGAGCGTCTCCCACTGCGGTCGTCTCACTGGTCACCATTATCGTTGGGTCCCTGGCGATGATGGTCATTTGTTGCAAGCCGTATTTTAGCGGCTCGCTGTAGTGGTATTCCGAGTCTTGATACGGCAGATCAAAGGACAATGCCACGTCCGTGACCCCAGGTTTTATCGGATGGTCGATCCTGTAAAACCCGGGCTCCTCAGTGGGCACCGGTGTGGTGGGTAGCGGTATTCCCAACGACTGAACGCTCAGCGAGTTGATCCTGATGGCGTCTTCGGGTAGGTAAAAGACGAATTGAGATTCCTGATCGTAGATGGTCTTTGGCGGTGACGTATTGTTGTTTATTTGAATGAACTTCTCGATGCTCAGCGTGTCCAGCGATCTGGACACAACGACGTGGGGAATACTCACCTGAATATCATCCCATGAGCTGGTGCGATCATAGACCTTGATATCGATGGTCACGGAATCGTGTCCGTGGTAGCGAATCAACTCGGTATAATTGACACCTTCGTAGGATACCCTTAGCAGATAGACCGGATTCTGCTCGTCGAGATCATCGACCTCGTAGTGACCAAGATCGTCGATCGTTTCTACCTCATGCTCGGTCAACATGCCCCCGCTGGGATTTATGACCTTGATAATGGCCGCACTGACCGGCAGGCCGGTCGTACCGTTGATGACCTGGCCCAAGACTCGGAACGCGCTGGCGGTCGCTGGAATACTTAGCAGCATAACGACGGAAAGCGTTGCAACGATCAAGAGTTGATTCTTGTGTACGCAAGACATTGCTTATCGGGATTAGTTGATGACCAAGAAAGGATCTGGTGGTTCACTGTATCCGTCTGCGGCTTCGCACTTCGCTTTCGATAAGCTCTTCAATCTCTTCCCGCACCTTGAGCTTATCGATTGCCTGAACGGTTTCCTGCGCTTCTTTGAGATAGTCGTGCCTGAGGGCTGTATAATCCTCATCCGACAGTTTGCCCATATCGTATTCGAAGTCGAGTTCTTTTATGTTCTCGAGAACCAGCGCTTTTTTTGAATTCAAATAGTCCAGCTGCCTGGAGTCGCCAAAAGCGAATATATCTTCGAATTCAGCACAGTACTTGTTCTTGGTCAGGATCGGGTGTATGACAAGATAAACACCGATCAAAGTGAATGCAGCAATAATGGCGATTTCCATATCAAGTATCCAGTCTGCTGAGTTCGTCCTCGATTCGCGACATGGTTCCTGAGTCTAACTGTTGCTGGGAAGCGGCGGGTTTGACTTTCTTCTTCGCCAACCAGTCCGACACAAAGTACAGCAAGAGAAAAAGTCCCATGAGCACCACAAAACCGGGCATCACCCAGGCTGCCAGATCGATCCCCTTCGCTGACGGCGTCGCAAGGACGACTTTTCCATGCTCCTCGACAAAATCGGTGACGATCGCGTCCTCAGCAGCACCGGCTAGGATCTTTTCTTCTATCTCGGCCCGCATCGGTAACGCGGAGGGACACTCGAAATGATTACAAACTCGGAGGATCATGTTGCATCCGCACTGGCAGACGAGCTTGTCAGAAACTCGATTGAACATCGCTGCCTGCTCGGGATCGGTTAGCGATGACTTTGCCGATTGTGCAAAAGACGTTGCTGAAGCCATCCCAATTGCAAGCATCGCCGCCACCGTGACCCCAAGCAGCGAGCGCGTATGCCTTGACCGACGACTCAAATCTTCTCCGATGCGCGCAGAAGTTTTTCCAGGGCTCTTTTTCTTCTCTGAATCCTCACGTCGCGTCCATCCGGGAGAATAGCAACCACCGTCCCCACGATCATCACTATGGTGCCGATCCACACCCAGGCGACTAGCGGATTCAAGAAAATCTGTATAACCGCCCGGTTGTTGTCTTCGTTAACACCGGCAAATACGACGTAAAGATCCTCGGCCAGGTTGCTTCTTAGAGCAACCTCGGATGTGCCCTGCTCGCTAGCGTGATAGAATCGTTTCTCTGGTACGAGCGTTCCCATCGGTTTACCATTCTTGGTCGCCGACAGCGTGGCCACGATATACGTATAATTCGGGGTCTCCCCTTCTTCGATCTGTTCACAACGAAGCTCATAAGCTCCCAGCGAGATCGTATCCCCCTCTGTCACCTCACCCTTGGTCTCTCGGTTGAAGGCGTTACCGGTAAAACCGATAAAAATAAGAACGATGGCGAAGTGAACTATGTATCCCCCGTAACGCCGTTTATTCTTGCCGATGAGCCTCAAAAAGGCGTGATGCAACATTTCGCCGTGGGCCCGCATGCGAGCACGAATACCCCGGAAGAACTCGACAAAGATGGTTGCGGTGACGAATACACAGAGTAGGAACGACACCAGAGGATAAAAACCACTAACACCGGTGGCAAAGAGAATCGCTGCCGCGACCATCGCCACCGCCATGGGCCACAAAAAGTTCTTCTTGAGGCTCCTGGGCGAGGTCTTGCGCCAGGCGAGCAACGGCCCTACGCCGGTGAGAAAGAGCAGGAACAAACCGACGGGGATGTTGATCTTGTTGAAGAAGGGCGCTCCCACGGAAATCTTCTCACCCTGGATGGCCTCCGATATCACGGGGAACACAGTGCCCCACAAAACAGCGAAACAGGCACCCAGAAAAACCAAATTATTGAACAAGAATCCACTCTCCCGTGACACCACCGAGTCGAGTTCGTTTTCGCTTTTTAGATACTCGAGCCGTGAGAAAACGAGCCATACACACAACCCTCCGGCAATGGCAATGTATGAGACAAAAAAACTCCCGATAGACGACTGCGCAAAGGCGTGCACCGAAGACACAACACCACTACGCGTCAAAAACGTGCCAAATATGACGAGCAGGTACGTGGCAATAATCAGGGTCACGTTCCAAACCTTGAGCATGTTCTTCTTTTCCTGCACGATGACCGAGTGCAGAAATGCGGTGGCCGTCAGCCACGGCATGAGCGAAGCGTTTTCGACCGGGTCCCACGCCCAGTAGCCGCCCCAACCCAACTCCATATACGCCCACTTGCCACCGAGGATGATGCCGAAGCCGAGCAGCCCCCAAGCGATCAGTGTCCACCGACGTATCAAGGTGATCCAGGCGTTGCCCAACTCTCGCGTAATGAGAGCGGCGATGGCAAACGCGAAAGGCACCACCATACCCACGTAGCCAAGGTAAAGAATGGGAGGATGGATCACCATCACCGGGTGCTGCAGCAGCGGATTCAGTCCACGGCCATCGGCGGGGGCGAAAGGCAGCTGCTCTTCCAGGCCCGCGTGGCTCATGGCCAGTTCGCTAAACGGATTCTCCGCAAAGACATTGAGAGAGAGAAAGAACAAGGTGGTCATCGACATGATGCCGACCGCGGCTGGCACCAGATTCGTACGGCGCTGGCGGTTGCGAAAAGTCACGATGGCCGCATACGTCGCCAAAATCCAAGTCCAGAAGAGCAATGAGCCAGCCTGCCCTCCCCAAAGAGCAGCAAGTTTGTAGTAAACCGGCATGTCCCTGTTGGTAATGCTTGCCACGTACTCGATTTGAAAGTTGCTGGTGACGAGTAGATAGAGAAGGCCTACGACGGCAGAGGTGATGAGGGCGAAGTACACATAAACGGCATTCTCGCCAGATTTGATCAAATCCCGTCGCCCGGTCTTGGTGCCGGTGATGAGCGAAATGACAGCGTAGATGGCGAAGGTGAACGCGAGTGTCAATGATAAGTTGCCAAAGTTTGCCACAACGTCCCTCTTTTGGATGTAGGATCGACTTCGTGGTGACGAGTGCCGGCATCCAATAAAACGTAGAGGCTGGCCTACGGCCGCCGCCGGAGTTACTGTCCGGCTTCTTTTGTGCCGTATTCAGCCTCGTACTTGGATGCGCATTTCGCCTGGATTAACTTTGCGTCGAATGTACCGTCCGGGAGGTATTTGCCGTCACACAAGGCCTCGGCGCCGTCCTGAAAAGTATCGGGAACCGGCGAGCTTCCTGTGTAACGCACCGGCAGCGTCAGCTGGTTTTGCTCCAGCCGAAAGGTGATCTCGGTGCCATCACGCTCGATGGAGCCTGCGGATACAGTTCCGGCAACGCGGATCCGTTTGTCGTGGGCGGCATCACCCATATCGTGGAGCTCTTCGATGGTCTTGTAATAGGCCTTTCCCTCTTGAAATCCCGCGAATCCAAAGTAGACCAGCGCGCCTATCACCACCACGACGCCCAACACAACTCGGTTGTTCTTGCGAGCCATTATTCACCCCGGAGGACTGGGTTGCTGTCGGCGAGACCTTTAACGTGTAGTTCCATACACGCAGGCAGATGGCACAAATATACAGAAAAATGGCCGTTGGATCAAACCCATTGTCGGTTGCACATTTGAGCCGCGACGGGGCTGCCGGTGGTTGCCTGCCGCGGGCGTCGATTCCGGTCGTGGCTTTGGCGGCGAGAGAGGGGTTTTTCGGTAAGCGGCTTTGTATGCGAAACAACAGTCAGCCTGCCGGTGCCGATACAGGCGGCGAGCTTCGGCGATGACGTCTATGCGAGTAACTTCCCTCACGCAGTACGGGCGTCAAAGGCGAACTCTCCGTAACCGAAGAGCGTTGCCGACCACCGATACGGAACTAAAACTCATTGCCGCCGCCGCGATCATCGGGCTCAGCAGGAGGCCGATGAAGGGGTAGAGAACACCCGCGGCCACCGGAACGCCCAGCGCGTTATAAACAAAGGCAAAGAAAAGGTTCTGCTTGATATTACCCATCGTCGCGCGGCTGAGTCGTCGGGCGCGCACAATACCACGAAGATCACCCTTGACCAGAGTAACGCCGGCGCTCTCCATCGCCACGTCGGTACCCGTTCCCATGGCAATGCCCACGTGCGCCTGCGAAAGTGCCGGGGCATCGTTGATCCCATCACCGGCCATTGCCACAACGCGGCCCTCTTCTTGGAATCTCTTGATCGCCGTGGCCTTCTGATCCGGCAGAACCTCGGCGACCACGTCGTCGAGACCGAGTTTGCCAGCTACAGCCGTCGCGGTGGTTTGGTTGTCCCCGGTGAGCATGACCAGGCGGATGCCCTCGTCGTGGAGTTGGCGAATCGCCTCGGGAGTGGTGTGCTTGATCGGGTCGGCCACGCCGACGAGGCCGGCAGCCTTGCCGTCAACGGCCACAAACATGGCGGTTTGGCCATCGCTGCGCATCGCCTCAGCCAGCGCGGCGAGGTGGCCGAGATCGATCGCGAGATCGCCGAAAAGCCTGCGATTGCCGAGCGCTACAACATGGCCATCGACTTTGCCGATCACACCTTTTCCCGTTAAGGACTGAAACTCAACGACTTCTGCGAGGGCCTCGCCTCGTGCGGTTGCCCCGGCGACAATCGCGGCTGCCAGCGGGTGCTCGCTACCCCGTTCGAGGCTTGCCGCAAGCCGTAGGAGATCGGTCTCGCCCCAGTCGTCGGTCGCTTCCACTGCGACCAGCCGGGGTTTGCCCTCGGTGAGTGTTCCAGTCTTGTCGACGACAAGCGTGTCGACTTTTCGCATGACCTCAATTGCCTCAGCATTCTTGAACAGTACCCCCATCGTCGCACCTTTGCCGGTCGCGACCATAACGGACATTGGGGTCGCCAGCCCCAGCGCACAGGGACACGCGATGATCAGCACGGACACCGCCGTGATAAGAGCGGTGGCCAGCCTCGGCTCGGGGCCGACCAATGCCCACACAACAAAAGTGATGATGGCAAACAGGACCACTGCGGGGACAAAATAGCCGGCGACGATGTCAGCGAGCTTTTGAATCGGCGCGCGGCTGCGCTGCGCCTCCGCCACCATCTCAACAATCTGAGCGAGAAGAGTATTTGCACCCACTTTCTCGGCTCTTATGACAAGCGAGCCGGTGCTGTTTATGGTAGCACCGATGACGGGATCTCCTTGGCGCTTCTCGACAGGGATCGCCTCACCGGTTACCATCGATTCATCCACCGCACTTGTCCCCTCGAGCACGGCCCCATCGACCGGCACCTTCTCGCCTGGACGAATACGGAGCCGATCGCCCGGGCAAACACTCTCCAGTGATACGTCTTCCTCACTCCCGTCGGCGCGGATACGTCGTGCGGTTTCTGGCGCCAGGCCGAGAAGCGCTTTGATCGCCGCTCCGGTTTGGCTGCGCGCCTTGAGCTCGAGCACTTGCCCAAAGAGAACCAGTGTCACGATAACGGCGGCCGCTTCGAAGTAAACAGCGACGCCTCCCGATTCCGACCGGAACGAGCGAGGGAAGATTTGCGGAAACACCTGGGCAACGACGCTATAGAAAAAGGCTGCCGCGACACCGATGCCGATCAGCGTGAACATGTTGAGACTACGGTTGATGATCGATTTCCACGCGCGAACGAAGAAGGGCCACCCAGCCCACAGAACCACGGGCGTCGCGAGAAAAAGCTCCAGCCACTGCAACGCCTCTGGGGTCGCGAAATTCTCGATTGGGTGGCCCGTTATCAACTCACGCATGGCGATTACGACGAGAGGAACCGAGAGCAGGGCGCTCACCACAAAGCGCCGCCGCATGTCAACCAGCTCGGCGCTATCCCCCTCCTCACTAACGGGGGTTTGCGGCTCGAGGGCCATGCCGCAGACCGGGCAGTCACCTGGAGCATCCCGGGTGACCTCCGGGTGCATGGGACAAGTAAAGACGTTGGCGTCCATTTGTCAGAGTTCTTGATTCTGAAGCCAGTGAATATACGTGATCAGAGCTTCGACTTCTTCATCGTTCAAGATATCGCGATAGGCGGGCATCTGAATCACCTGCCGTCCAGTAAAGTAGCGCGCCAAGGGGTTTGATTCGAGCCGATCGATCTTGCCGTCGAGTATCCATCGCCGGAGTTCTTCGTCGTCTCTGACCAGTTCGTTGAAGTCCCTCCCTCGCCAGGGTGGGATATAGCCCTTGAAGCTTCGCGGGTTTCTCTTGCCAACTCGTCCGCCTGGGCCGTGGCAGCCAAAACAGCCGACGCGGGATGCCACTTGGTATCCCGCCCGCTCGTCTGGTGGCCTCATGAAGCCGCAACGACGGGGTCGGCTGTGTCATGAGTCGAGAGTGGCAGATCATCCCGTACGTGAACGATCCTCCTCGATGTTGTACTTCTTCATTCGATAAAGAAGCACGTGTCGAGGGATCTTGAGATACTTCGCCGCTCTCGTGCGGTTCCAACCGGACCTGTCCAGAGCTTCTCTAATGATCTTCTCCTCCGCCTCATGAAAACTGAGATGCTGAGAGGAGTCCTCTCTGGCAGGCTCCGCCGTGCCAACAGCTGTCATGCCGAAATCATCCGGCAAGTCACGGATGGACAACACGTCCCCTTTGCGAAGAATCACCATCCGCTCTATGAGGTTTTCCAACTCACGGATGTTTCCCGGCCAAGAATGCTCGCGGAGTCGCTCCATAAGCTCTGGGGAAACGGTAACCCCGTTGTTTGGCGCGTACCGCTGAAGGAATGCCCGGACAAGAACCGGGATGTCCTCCGTTCGCTCGGCAAGCGTCGGGACTTTTATCGGAATAACATTGAGGCGGTAGAACAGGTCATCTCGAAACGTGCCCAGAGCGACACGCTTGTGCAGATCAACATTCGTCGCACCAACGACACGCGCATCGATCTGCCGAGTCTCCTCGGAGCCAACCGGCTCGACAACCCGTTCCTGCAGCACGCGCAAAAGCTTCACTTGCAGCTCAACGGCTAGCTCAGAGACTTCGTCCAAAAGGATCGTCCCGCCATCGGCAAGCTCAAATTTTCCTTTCTTATCCTTTATTGCACCGGTGAAAGCTCCCTTCACATGACCGAAGAGCTCCGACTCAATGAGTTCAGAAGGTATCGCTCCGCAATTGACGGCGATAAACTCCCCGTCTGCCCTACAGCTCTTTGAGTGAATCGCTCGTGCCACAAGTTCCTTGCCAGTGCCGGACGGTCCAGTCAGCAAGACCGTCGCATCTGTTGCAGCGATTCTTTCAATAAGCCTCATCATCTCCTTGAACGCCTTGGAGACTCCGAGCAATCTCGCGGTCCGTTCACTCTGTCTCAGGCGTCCTCTAAGCAGCTTGTTCTCTTTTTCGAGCTTTTGGAAAGCCATAACCTTGTCAACGGCCGCAAAGAGCTCCTCGTCTTCGAATGGCTTTGTGATGTAATCGAAGGCCCCAAGTTTGACCGCTTCAACCGCCTGGGCAATCGTGGCGTGGGCGGTGATCAAAATCACCTTGAGATCCGGCTGGAGCCCTTTCGCGTACGCCAGCAATTCAATACCGTCAACCTTCGGCATTTTTATGTCGGACAACAGAAGCTCCCACTGGTCCTCGCGAAGCCGATCAAGCGCCCGCTGGCCATCTTCGACAGCAGTTACCTCGTGCCCGTTCTTCTTTAGCTTGAACTGAAGAACGCGCCGCAACGATCTGTCGTCGTCAGCCAGAAGAATTCTCATCACTAATCCTCAACTTGCGTACAGGGAAGCGTAACCTTTACCGTAGTGCCTCGGCCCTCTTTGCTCTCGATCACGATATCTCCAAAGTGGCTATCGACGATGTCCTTGACAACCGCCAGACCCAGACCGGCACCGGACGACTTCGTTGTAAAAAAAGGATCAAACACGCGCTCCATGGCGGCTTCGCTTATGCCGGTGCCCGAGTCAGCGATAGCCAACCGTACCGTATTATCATTTCGGTTATTCAAAATGACACGTATCGCGTCGCCCTCGCGCGACGCCTGAATAGCATTCAGTATGAGATTGAGAATCATCTGGTGAAGCTTTTCAGAGTCGCCATTGACGACAATGCCCTCCTGTAACTTCGCTTCGATCGCCAATCCATGTCGTTTCGCCTGCGCTTCAATCTGACGGAGTGTCGCTCGCAAGGTCTGAGACAAATCGAGTTTCTCCAGCTTCGTTTCTTTCGCGCGGGCAAACTCGAGAAATTCGCCTACAGTAGCGTCGATCCGCTTGACCTCGTTTCGCAATATTCCTTTGAACTCCTCACGGTCGGCGCCTGACGTGTCATCATCAGTGAGAATGTCCGCAGCGCCTTTGATGGATGCCAGGGGGTTCTTGATCTCGTGAGCGACGCCAGCGGCGAGTTGCCCGACGAGCGATAACTTGTGCGAGCGCTCCATCTGCAACTGGGCCTCCTGCTGCCTCCGTCGAGCGGCGAACTCGCGTTCGACCAGCACACCAATCAGAATGGCGATCGCGAAGTAAAAGACGATTTCCGTCATTTCGTTGGCGAAATCATGTGGACTGTCTACGGCACCCACAACGAGCGGAAAAACGAGAACCGATATCACGCTGGCGGTGTACAACCCTCCGCGGAGGCCAAACCAAGACGCGGCCATCACGATCGGTATATAACACAGTCGCGCATGAATGGCGTGTACCCAGTGCACGTGCCCGAATATCGGCTCCACTAGCCAACCGTAGTGGAGAGCAAGGGTGAACACAGTCGTACCCGCGATCAAAAAAATCTTGTTCCTCGCGGATTCAGGCGTCCACAAAGCTCCACCTCCGAGTTCGTCTGCGCGCTGCACCCAAGCGCAACTAGCATGCCACCCACGAGTCAAACAAAATGAGACCCGCCAACTGGCTGTCGTCCAACGGGATGACAACGCTCGCCTGACGGCCGGCCTGGGGGTGCCTCGGTCAATCCCCCAGTTGACTGGAGAATAATAGATGATTTTCTTCAATGATTACATAATATTCACCATCACGGATCGAGCCACACGGATCAAAATGAGGATAACATTCTGCAGAAAAACGAGTTACGATGTATGGCACGACTCTTGTAATAACATCGGGGTAGGGAATGGGCCCACTGATCAATAAGGAGTATGGAAGTCATGAGAACACGAGGAGTCGGCCGTGGTTTTGGAAGGGTAGCTTTGGTTCTTCTGGCCGTGCTGGTATTGCCCGCAAGGGCACGAGCACAAGATCAGGACAGGGCAAGGCACCTGTCTGATTCGCTCGCTACCGTATACGACCGTGCCACGACGGAGGCCGTGGGTCTTGCTCCTACGGCTCAGTTGGAGGACTACCTTGCGTACGCGGCCAAGCAAAGCCCGGCGTTGCAGGCAGCTTTCTACCAGTGGAAGTCCCTGGTTGAAAGATCTGGGTACACGGGAGCGTTGCCTGACCCGTGGATTTCGTACACCTACTTCATAGAAAACGTAGAGACCCGGGTTGGACCGCAGAATCAGCGCTTCATGCTGAGGCAGTCGTTTCCCTGGTTCGGGACGCTGGGCGCGAGGACGGACATCACACTCGAAACGGCCAATGCAGCCTATCAGACATTCCAGTCGCAGACACTAAAGTTGTTCTATCAGGTGAAGTCCGCGTACTACGAGTACTACTATCTCGGCCGGGACATCGCGATCACGAGGGAAAACCTGGAACTACTAAAGTTCTGGGAATCCGTGGCGCGTGCCAAGTATCGGGTCGGTCTGAAACAACATCCGGATGTAATCAAAGCGCAGGTAGAACTGGGTAAGCTCGAGGATCGACTGCTCACCGTCGAAGAGATGGTGCGACCCGTCGCCGCACGACTGCGTGCGGTGGTGAACTTACCCGACACCACTCACCTTCCATTACCGACAGAGATCGAGATCGAAGAGGTCACGGTGGATCGCGATAGCGTTGTCGCGCAGGTATTCGCCAACAATCCTGATTTGAAGTCGCTGCTTCACCTCATCGACAGAGAGAAGGCGGCGAAGCGTCTTGCAACCAAGTTATCACTGCCGAGCTTCTTCGTTGGTGTGGATTATGTGCAAACCGGCGAGGCAGTCAACCCCACCCTCAAAGATAGCGGCAAAGATCCGTGGATGGCCTCTGCGGGTATAAGCTTGCCTATATGGTTTGGAGCGAACAAAGCGCGGACACAAGAAGCCGAGGCTCAATACCGGAGAGCCCGCAACAATTACGTTGACGCCCAAAACCGTCTGAGAGCGTTGACCGAGAAGATCCTTTTCGAATACGAGGACGCGCTGAGGAAGACACGTTTGTACCGTGACGGGTTGGTACCGAAGGCGGAGCAGTCTCTCAATGCAAATTACACGGCTTACCAGGCGGGCGAGACGGACTTCCTCGATCTGCTCGACGCTCAACGCCAGCTGCTCGATTTTCAACTGCAGTTCGAGCGGTCCAGGTCGAATTTGGCTATTAGCCGGGCAGAAATCGAACTGGTTGCCGGAATAGCGCTTCCGACATCCGAAAACGAGTGATCAGTGACGGTGTATATTCATTGATGGCACCCCTGGCTGCTAGCCGGCCGTTGACGGGAGCGATGTATTAAGGAGATGAGTCATGAGTGAACATAGAAACATTCGAACAGCTTTAGGTGGATTTGCGCCTCGCGGAGTACGGGGACTCATCGGATTGTCGGTGATTGCTGTCCTGGCCTTTCTGCTTGGCGGGATTCTATTCGGTGGGGGTGACGAACCGCCAGCGAGCGAGCGCTCGAGCCACGATCATTCTGCGGTCGCCTCTCCCGAGCCCACAACCTGGACCTGTTCCATGCACCCGCAGATCAAACTGCCGAAACCGGGCAAGTGCCCAATCTGCTTCATGGACCTGATACCGCTGGAGTCGGACACGGACGATGAGCTCGGACCGAGGCAGCTGCGATTGTCTGAAACGGCCAAACAACTGGCTCAGATTCAAACGACGCCGGCCAAGCGGGCTTTCGCCGAGGCCCACGTACGTATGGTTGGCAAGATTACCTACGATGAGACCAAACTTGCTTACATCACTGCCTGGGTCCCAGGTCGACTCGACCGGCTATATGCCGACTTCACGGGGATTACCGTCAGTAAGGGAGATCACCTGGTGGACATCTACTCCCCCGAACTGCTGGCCGCGCAGGAAGAATTGATACAGGCGCGCACTGCCGTCCGTGCGCTGGGCAACACGGCGAGTGTCGTGTTGCAGTCGACAGCAAAGGCCACGGTAGAGGCAGCGCGCGACAAGCTGCGGCTCTTCGGTTTAGCGCCCAAGCAAATCGAGTCCATCGAATACACGCAGAAGACTTCTGACCATCTGACCATTTATGCTCCCATAGGCGGTGTCGTGGTTCACAAGGATGCCAAGGAAGGGATGTATGTTTCCACGGGAAGTCGCATTTACACCATCGCCGATCTCACCAAACTCTGGGTGACGCTCGAAGCGTATGAGTCGGATCTGCCCTGGCTGTGTTTGGGCCAGAGGTTGGAGTTCACGTCTCCGTCCTTTCCCGGCGCTCATGTTGAAGCCATCATAAGTTTCATCGATCCGTTGGTGGATCCGAAGACACGCACCGTCAAGGTACGGGCGGTTGTTGAAAACAAGGACAGGAGACTCAAGCCGGACATGTTCGTTCGCGGCGTCGTAAAGTCGCGCATCGACAGCGAAGGGAATATCATCGACGAATACCTGGCGGACAAATGGATTTCGCCGATGCATCCCGAAATCGTCAAGAGCGGGCCCGGAAAGTGCGATGTCTGCGGAATGGATCTGGTGCCGGCCGCCTCACTCGGGTATGTGGGCAAAGCGCTCGACGACCACGATGCCCCGTTGTTGATTCCCGCCAGCTCACCACTGATTACGGGCAAGCGAGCTGTGGTTTATGTCGAGATTCCCAGCGACGACGGGCCGCTCTTCGAGGGCCGTGAAATCGAGCTCGGTCCCCGTGCGGGTGATTTCTATATCATAAAAGACGGTATCGAGGAAGGTGAGCTGGTCGTGACCAACGGCGCCTTCAAGATCGACAGCGAACTACAAATCCGAGCGAAGCCCAGCATGATGTCACCAACCGGCGGCGCCACGATGGCCGGACATCAACACGGTGGCAGCGCTGTATACGCCACTCACGAGACTGCGATTGAGCACTACAAAGAAGAGGGCAAGGCGCGGGAAGCTTTGACGCCCCTTTACGCTGCGTACTTCGACGTGCAGATGGCGCTGGCCAAAGATGAGCTCGAGGATACCAGAAGCGCGGGCAAAGAGCTGTCGGCTGCAATCAAAAATGTGGACATGTCTGTTTTCTCGCGAAAGGGTCATAGCCGTTGGATGGAGTTGTCGAAGAAACTATCCCCCCAGGCGAATAGAATTTCGACCGCCGAAAACATAAAAATAGCACGCGACGCCTTCTTCTACCTCTCGGAGGCAACCATCGGGCTGCACCAGAGCTTTGGCCACGCGACGGACCATGACTTTTATCTGACCCACTGCCCGATGGCACGTGACGGTGACGGAGCCTACTGGCTGCAGAAAGAAGACGTTGTGTGGAATTCCTTTTATGGCCGGTCGATGCTTCGCTGTGGCTCGATCAAGACAACGCAGTCCCCTGGATCTGAAGGAAAGAAGTAGAGCATGACGGATCAGGAGTACAAGGTCGACCCCACCCACCTCTCGCCCGTCGACCGCATAATCAGATACTGCATCGACAACAAGCTCGTCGTGACGATAGTTGCACTCGTAATCATCGCCTGGGGAGTTTTGGTAGCGCCGTTCGACTGGAATC
>JAOTUR010000292.1 GCA_029863805.1 Candidatus Krumholzibacteriia bacterium
CCACGTTGTTTATGCAGGTGGGATGCCCCCCAATGCCTTTTTCGATTGGGTAGGGTGGACGCTGCCGGGGTTCACCCGTGAAGCCTTCAACAGATCTGATCAGGGCCGTTTCCTCTCCGCACACGAACGCGCCCGCGCCCCGTACGATCGTGATGTCGAAGTCAACCCCGGTTCCGAGGATATTCTCCCCCAAGAGGCCCAGGTCGCGAGCCTGGCGGAGGGCGATGATTGTGTGTTTGATTGCGATGGGATACTCGCTGCGCACGTAGATGAAGCCCTGGGTCGCTCCGATGGCGATCCCCCCGATGAGCAGACCCTCGATGATGGCGTGGGGGTTACCTTCCAGGAGGCTACGATCCATGTAAGCTCCGGGATCTCCTTCGTCGGCGTTGCAAACTATGTATTTCTGCTCTGCGCCGTTACCGGAAGCCCGAGCAAGCTCCCACTTCTTCCCTGTGAGAAAGCCGGCCCCTCCCCGACCCCGAAGGCCCGACTTTTTGACTTCCTCCACAATCCATTCTGGATCGATCTTCGACAGCACCTTCTCGGTGGCTGCATAGCCACCCATTTCGATGTAGTTGATGATGCGGATGGGATCCAACTTCTGGTTATTCCCCAGAATCACCCGCTTCTGCTTCTTGAAGAAGGGAATGTCGTCTTGCCGGTGGTACTGCCTTTTGTCGTGCGGGTCTCTATAAATGAGGCTCTCGTCGACGAAACCGCCCACGGCTGCGTCGATCACTCTGGGCACATCCTCCATTTCTAGCTTCGGATAAATTTGCCCGCCAGGTTCCACGAGGATGAAAGGATCCATCTCGCAGAATCCCTGGCAGCCGGTAACACGAAGATCGATCTTCGTCTGGAGTCCTCTGTCCAAGATGTACCGCTTGATGACGCGTAAGATATCGTTCGAGCCGCTGGCTTGTCCGCCCGTCCCAGCGCAAATGACCAGGGTTGGGTTGTCATACTGGAGCTTCCTATCGTCCTGAATGCGCTTACGAAACTCGATGAATTCCTCTGCGGTTGATAGCCTGCTCACCGAAACACCTCTCTGTGTGTTGTCCGTGCAGTCAATGAATCACTCCAGCGGCACGCCACCTGGGTCCAGCATGTGACCCCGGCAACCTCTGCGGGCGCAAATCTGTACGACGCCCCCACCGCGGACGATCATAGGCACCATGGGAGCGCCGCAATCGCTGCATCTCCCACCGCCAATCAACTCGGCATGACAGTGGGGACAAAACACGTGGACAATCTCATCAATGGGAATCTCATACTCAGAAGCCACTTTGTAGCTTCCGTACAGGCTGGAGAGGGCGAGCCAGCCGTGCCTGTTGCCGAAGGAGACCGTCACGCGAATGCAAGGATGGCCATCGATGATATGCCGGGGATCCATGAGACTGTGGTTACAGCGCGCGCAGCTCACCTCCACCGGGAAAATGCGTTCGTCCGTTTCGATCTCGATCAGATCCAGTCCTTTCGCGGTCCGTTCGATGGTCTCCTTGACTTCAGGGGTCCGGACCTTGGAAAAATAGTGACCGTCTGCCACCACAACCGGACCCAGGGCGCAAGCCCCCAGACAATTCACGGTCTCCAACGAAAACTCCCTATCGGAAGTCGTCTCCCCCGGTCGGATCCCCAGCTCTTTCTGAAAGGCCTCGGCGATCCTGGGGCCGCCGTGCACGTGGCAGGCGGTGCCGAGGCAGACAGAGATAACGTGCTTACCTCGCGGCTCTAGACTGAAGGCCTTGTAGAAAGTGGCGACGCCGTATATATCAACGAGGGAGCGTCCCGTGTTTTTGGCGATTGTTTTCAATTCGTGCTTCGGAAGGTATCCGTATTTCGCCTGGATCATCTCCATGCGGGCAATTAGCCCGCCTTGATTTCCGTCAGCCTCTTCGATGGGGGCTCCTGCTTGATCCGGATCCATATTCTTTACGTTCCTTGTGTTCTAGTATCCTAGACGCTACCCCAGTTTCCCGATGTCAGCGATGTTCCACGTATTCTTCGCAATGCCATACCCCGCCTTCTGGCCTCGGGTAGAGACAGGTCTCGCGGTTCGCGCAGTTTATGCACAGCCCCTTGTGCTCTACTTCACTTTTCGCGGGCTCTTTCGAGTCTGGATGCTCGCTCCGAGGCTGATCCCTATCGTTTCTCCGAAATCCAATGGGATGGCGATCCATCGTTTCCTCTTCTTCCTTGGCGAAGAAGATGACCGTCACTTCTCCATAGCAAAAACTTGTCGCCTACGCTGACCGTCGGATCAAAGTGTTCGAAGCATCGTCTTTGCTCATATCGACTGCCACTGCCCGACTCTACGTCCGCATATCAATAGGCGTGCCATTAAGATACCCGGGCAAAGCCGAGTTGAATCGGCGCAACGATGATCCTATCGGGACTGGTAAGCACCGGCGCCGTCGGGTGTTAGGCACAGCGGACCACGGCGGTGCGGTTTCGTGGCGGGGCGAAGTGAGGTTTAGAGTCGGACACAGTGATCGGGGCGTTTTACCCCGGTGGGGAGAAACGTCCCATCCACCACAGGGACAATCGCCGCAAAGGCACGGTGTCTTGTTTTGGAGGGGATGCTGGAACTATTCCAGATTCGGTTTCAGTCGCTTGGTTTTCTCGCGCAGTGTCTTGCGGTCAATCCCAAGAATCTCAGCCGCGCGTGTCTTGTTGCCTCCCACCGATGCCAGCACATTGCGGATGTGATCGGCCTCCACTTCATCGAGTGTGCGATGGAGGCCTCTCTCTCTGACGCCGGCATAGCGCATCAAGTCGGGTAGGTCAGGCGCATCGATGACATCCGAATCGGTCATTACGACCAAGCTGTGAATCACGTTCTCGAGTTCGCGCACATTCCCCGGCCATGCATAGTTTCTCAGGATCTTGAGGGCCTCGTCCGAGAACCGAGGTTCGGTCTTTTCAGCCTCTTCAGAGTACTTGCGCGCAAAATGTCTGGCGAGAAGAATGACGTCGTCTCGCCTTTGCTGCAAAGGAGGAATGGTGATTTCGATGACGTGTAGACGATAGTAAAGGTCCTCCCGGAAGCTGCCTTTCTTGACCAGGGCGACGAGGTTTTTGTTTGTTGCAGCGAGGATTCTCACGTTGACCTTCCGCGGTTGCGTAGAGCCAACCATAGAGATTTCCCTTTCTTGCAGAACTCTCAGAAGCTTGACCTGCATAGCGAGGCTCGTCTCGCTCACTTCGTCCAGAAAAATCGTGCCCCCGTCCGCAGTCTGAAAAAATCCGGCCCGTGACTCCAGCGCTCCCGTGAAGGCGCCCTTGACGTACCCAAAGAGCTCGCTCTCCAACAGTGTCTCTGGGATCCCACCGCAGTTGACCGGAACGAAGGGCGCAGAAGCGCGTTTGCTACTGTAGTGGATGGCCCGGGCCACTAGCTCTTTACCCGTACCGCTCTGGCCGGTGATTAGTATCGTTGCGGGGGTGGAAGCAGCCTTGCTGATTGCGCTGAACACCTCGTTCATAGGCTCCGATTCACCCAGTATGCCGTACTGAGACTTGATGGACTGTGGCAGCCGATCCTGGCTGGCCATACGCAACCTGCGTTTGTCCAATGCGCGCCGTACAGCCGCGAACAGTTCCTCATCCGTGAAGGGCTTGGTGAGATACTCTTCCGCACCGGATTTGATGGCGCCCACGGCACCTTCCACCGTGGCGTAACCGGTGATCATCATCACTTCCGTATTCCTTAGATTTTCCCGCACGTAGCGGATCAAATCCATCCCCGAGCTCTTTGGCATCTTGTGATCTGTTATAACCAGATCCACTATCGTGTCGTCCAAGATCTTGATCGCTTCGGCCACGCCGGGTGCCGTGAGGACATCGTAGCCCTCGAAAGTCAGGTTTCGCTCGAGCATTTCCAGCGTTTCTGGGGAATCGTCGACAACCAGGATGCGTTCTTTCTCCAATGTGTCTCTCATCCTCCTTTATCGTCAATGCTTTCTGAATTCGATAACGGCAGGTGAATCAGGAACCGAGTGCCTTTTCCCTCCTCCGTTTCCACCGAGATGTTTCCCCCGTGCGAGGTGACGATACCGTGAACAACAGCGAGCCCCAGTCCAGTCCCCTCATTGATATCCTTAGTGGTGAAGAAGGGTATAAAGATCTGATTCGCGATGTGTTTGCTAATACCGGTCCCCGTATCCTCCACAACGACACCAATTCCGGCCTCGCCCACCCGCGTCTCTACAGTTAACGTACCACCTCCGGGCATAGCATGGATGGCGTTGACCATGAGGTTCACCAGCACCTGATTAATCTGTCCCGGATCGGCTGTGATCATGGGCGGATGGTCGGCTAGCCGACAGACCAGTTGGATACCAGCATTTGCACAACGGGCTTCGAAGAAGGAGATCCCGTCGGTCACGATGTCGTTCAAGTTTACTAGCACTTTCTTGGGAGCAAGCTGCCTGGAAAATGTCATGAGCTTCCTGATGATCTCCCTGGCATGGAGCGAGGCGGTTTCAATGCTCTTCAGGTCATTCCCCACCTGGGCAGGCAAATTTGGCGATTTTCTTGCTAGCTGTGC
>JAOTUR010000293.1 GCA_029863805.1 Candidatus Krumholzibacteriia bacterium
GGGGCAACCTTCAGGGGCGGTAGTGTGATGGGAGTGGAAAGCGCACTTTGGGGTCTCGCGGGCATTCTGGGCATCGCGTTTCTGACCTGGTTGGTGAGCCTGGTGAAACGCGACGTCAGCATCGTCGACAGCGTGTGGGCGTTGCTGTTCTGGGTGGCCGCGGTGGTCTATGCCCTCACACCCGACCTACCGGGTCCCCGCGCCGGGTGGGTGCTGATCATGGTGAGCCTCTGGGCGCTGCGTCTTTCGGGATACATCACCTGGCGAAATTGGGGAGAAGGCGAGGATTTTCGCTACCGGGAAATCCGCGCCAACAACGAACCTCTTTTTGAATTGAAAAGCCTGTACATTGTGTTCGGTCTGCAAGGTTTGATCGCGTGGATCGTCTCCTGGACCCTGGTTGCCGCGATCACGAGCCGGGCCGACATGATATTTCTCGACTACGTCGGGATTTTGCTATGGGCCTTCGGTATGGCTTTCGAGACCGTCAGCGACTTTCAGCTGGCACGTTTCAAAGCAGACCCGGCGAACCGGGGCAAGGTTCTGGACACCGGCCTGTGGCGCTATACCCGCCATCCAAACTACTTCGGCGAGGCATGTATCTGGTGGGGATTCTTCATAATGGCCGTCGCCGCAGGGGGCTGGTGGTCCATCGTTTCACCCATCTTGATGACAGTGATGCTGCTCAAGGTCTCGGGGGTGTCTCTGTTGGAGCGAGACATTGACGAACGCCGGCCGGGGTACCGCGAGTACGTCGAACGCACCAACGCCTTCATACCGGGCCCCCGCGGGACGGTCTGAATAGGGAGGTTTTCAATGGCGACAGTTTTTCGAATATGGCTCATGCGCAGCGTGCTCGCTACCCTCTACAAACTGGTCATCGGTCTGATGGCGAGTGTGGCGCTGGCCGCAGAACAAATGCCGATTGAGATGCGCTTTAAGGTGTCTCTGGATGACAAACCGATCGGATACCACACGTTCACCATCCGGCGCGAGGGACAAACCGAAGTGGTTGATATTAAAGCCGAGTTCGATGTCTCCGTATTGTTCATTCCGGTATACAGTTATCGCCATCAGAACATTGAGGTATGGCGTGATGGTTGCTTGATGAGAATCGATTCGCGCACCGACGACAACGGAGAGTACTACCGCGTGAACGGGGAGCGCCGCAATGAAACATTCGACCTCGTGGCAGGAGATCAGGCTCGTACCCTGCCGGCGGGGTGTATTATGACGTTCGCCTACTGGAATCCTGAATTTCTGGCGCAGTCGCATTTACTTAACGCCCAGAACGGCGAGTACATCGAGGTCAAAATCGAGCGACTCGAAACCGAGAGCATTCAACTCAATAATGGGGAAGTCCCGGTTGATGGGTTTCGCGTGCGCTCCGCGGACCGTGAGCTCGATATCAGGGTGTGGTACATGCGTGATTCAAGGCGGTGGCTGGCGCTGGAGTCGACCGTCGAAAATGGTCGGACGCTGCGGTATGTGCCCGCGGCGACAGAGGGGCTTGCATCGGCGCTGTGAACCGGCACGCTCCGGCGGCCAAAGCACAGGACCCGCCGTTGACGGGCGCATATCGCCGCGGCGGGTGCGCGTAGTTGGGTCATGTATACCAGGATACCAGTCGTTACGAACGTTCATCTGGAGTAATGGAACGCAGCATTGGTGGCGGCGATGGTCTCGCCGCGCGCGTTCGCCCTTCGCGTGTACGAAGATGACGACCTGAGCTGCCGCGCTCCTTTGTTTCAGCCCATGTGACGTCACAGCGAGGCCGTTCCCCGTATAGAGTGGTGAGGGACGCGTTTTGCGCGGGCCGTCATCGCCCGAATGGTTTGTGATCTCGCGTGTCCCGCTGGGATACAGTGTAATAACCGTAGACTACGGCGTCATGATTATGCATATCAGGATTAGAAAACCACTCTCGGGAAGCATCGCCGCGGTGTGCATGCTCGGCACCGCTGCCCTGGGGTTCGCCCGCGAAACATTGCCAATCGTCGATACGCACGTTCACTACAACGTAGAGGCGCGTGCGGTGTTTGATGTCCGCGCCGTATTCGAAAAATTTCATGATGCGGGGGTCATCCGTGCCTTCGTATCCAGCACCCCGGATGATGGTACTTTGGCATTATATGAGGGAGACCGGGCACGCATCGTACCGATCTTGCGTCCCTATCGAAGTCCCACCGACCGGGCTGATTGGTGGCGGCAGGATGCGGTGCTGGAATACGTTCTGACCCGGTTACAGCGCGATGTCTATGGTGGAATTGGGGAATTTCATCTGTGGGATCCAGCCCAAACGAAGACCGTACAATTGGAGCGACTGGTGCATGAGGCGGTACGCCGGAATTTGATCATGCATGTGCACAGCGACGCCGACCCAATACGTGCGCTATATGCGGTCAATCCTGGGGTAAAGATATTGTGGGCGCATGCCGGGATGAGTGCGGAACCGGAAACGATCGGCCGTCTCCTCGAACAGTATCCCGGGCTTTGGATCGAAGTTTCCTTACGCGCGCAGGACATTGCTCCCGCGGGACAGTTGGCGATTGCCTGGCGTGATCTCTTTCTCCGCTACCCGGCACGATTCATGATCGGGAGTGATCTCTGGACGACGTCACGTTGGTCCCAGTATGCCGATATCATCGCTGAGCAACGTGGGTGGCTTGCCCAGCTTCCCCGAGAAGTGGCGGAGCAAATCGCATTCCGGAACGCGGTTAGATTGATCTCGGTACAAGAATGAAGGCGGTGTGACGCAGTTTGTGCCAGAAGGGCTGCCTGGCTACTCGGACTTCGTCAGGTCTGGACACACCCGGTTTCGGCCGCCGTGTTTCGCTTTGTACAGCTGAGCGTCGGCCCGTTTGATGAGAGCTTCACGGGTGATGTCCTGCTCGTCTTGCATTGTCGCCACTCCAAAGCTCATAGTGATCGGAAAACGGGCGTTCTCGAAAATGAACTGCTCGTCTGCGACCAGACGCCGTAACTGTTCGGCAAAGCGGATGCCGCCTTCCAGTGGCGTCATGGTCAACACCGCCGCGAACTCCTCGCCTCCGTACCGCGCGAACAACTCCTCCCGCCGCATGCGTGGTTCAATGCGGCGCGCGATCTCTTTGAGAACGGCGTCTCCAGCCAGATGTCCGCGCTGATCGTTGACCCGTTTGAAGTGATCGACATCCATTATGACCAATGTCAGCGGTTGTTGATGTCGAAGGGCGCCGGCGATCTCGCGCTCCAGAAAGTCGAGGAGATAGCGTTTATTGTGAACCCCGGTGAGGCCGTCTTGAATTGCAAGACGGTAGATTTCTTCGTGATATGCGGATTCGATGTTGTCGCCGGTTAGAAACTTAAAAATCACCTCGCCGAATCGAATTTGATCTCCATCCGACAGGCGTTCACGCTTGACGCGGCGCTCGTTGACGAAGGTTCCGTTCGTAGACTTGCGGTCTTGAACCCACCAATGTCCTTGATCGTCGCGCACAAGTTCGGCGTGCAGGCGCGAGATCGTGCTGAGGTCGAGCGCCAAGTCACAGTGAATGTCGCGACCCGCGAGGTAGCTATCTCGGCGCAGCGTGGTGCGGCGATGGCGGATCAGGTCGGGTGGATGCAGCAGAATCATGCAGGCCTCTTCGACGCCGGTCTCCGGCTCGTCGGTACCGCTCCAGAGGACCGTATGATCCTGATTTTCTTCCCAACCGTTACTCGACATGGCTTTTTTGCGTCAATGACTTGCGGGATGTGTGAGCCCCGTTGCGTCGCTGCACCGTCGAGCACGTGGCTCGCTGTCTACCGATGCAGATACACCCCTTTATTTCAATATAGACGGGCCAGGAAGCCTAACAAGCCCGGCACGCCAAACTTCCCTGTGTGCTCTCTGCGCGCCACTTCGGATGTCTCGATAATACGTCAACAAAGTGGCGGTAAGAAGACAGGGGCGCTATTCTGGCGCCGGTCAGGGATGGGTAGCTTGCAGGGCGGATGTCGGCGGCTTCGGCTGGTACGCCGGGGTGCTTCGGTCTGCGGCGAAACCCGCTAAAATACGCTATTTAATGGTACGCAACGGCATAGCGACCGTATGATCGAGCAGGCAAAGATGACCGTCAATCGACGCCGGTTAGCGCGTTGGCCAAGATCGTTTATTTGGCTGGGTGTGTGGGTGTTGACGTTGGCCGGGCCGGCATCATGGGCGGAGACCGTGGATGACATCGAACCGTTAGTCCAGCAGGGTAAGATCAGAGCCGCGCTGCAGCGGTTGGACACCTTGCTCGCCGAGGATCCAGAAAACGCTAAAGCGCGTTTTCTAAAAGGATTGGCATTGGCTGAGGATGATCAATACAGCGAGGCCATCAAGGTTCTTTTGAACTTGACCGTCGACTATCCCAAGGCTCCACAGATCTACAATAACCTCGGCATTATCTACACGCGTATAGAACGTTACGACGATGCCGTTGAGATGTTCAAAAAGGCGTTTCGCGTTGATCCTGAATACGGTGAAGCCTACGAGAATCTCGGTGACATCTACGTCACCAT
>JAOTUR010000035.1 GCA_029863805.1 Candidatus Krumholzibacteriia bacterium
TTCCGCCAATTTTTTTCCACCCGCAATCACGATGGGCACCGGGCACGAGGCTGCGACGGTCTCGAAACCCTCGGACGTGTAATAGGTTTTGACGTAGGACGCGCCCAATTCCGCGCACATCCTCGTCGCGAGACGCAAGTACTTGGCGTCTCGAACCATGTCTTTGCCCACCGCGGTGACCGCCAGCACTGGAATGCCGTGACGATTGCCCATATCAACCAGTCGGGTCATGTTGTGCACGGACCGTGTCTCGTACTCGCCGCCGATAAAAACCTGAACGGCGAGCGCGGAAACGTTGAGACGGATCGCATCTTCGAGATCGATCGCGATCTCCTCATTGGACAGCTCCTTGAGAACGCTGGGACCACCGCTTGCTCGAAGAACAATTCCCCGGGTAAACGTAGCCGGGATTGTCGAGCGCAGGATACCGCGCGTGCACATGAGCGTGTCGGCGTAACGCAGAAGCGGCACAATAGTAACGTCGATTCGCTCGAGTCCGGTTGTCGGACCGAGAAAATACCCATGGTCGACGGCGAGCATCACGGTTCGGTTGGATTTGGGATCGAATATATTGGACAGTCGGTTCTTCATCCCCCAATCCAACGCGTTCGAGCCTTTCAGCGCGTAGGGCTTGACTTCCACAGGAATGTCCAGGTAATAGTTGTGTGCTTCCTGAATGTTATCTCGGTCCGCCATCGCGTCTCCTTTGCCTGTTCACACGTTACAACCGTATGCCGTCTCGGGCCGCCGCTAACCCCCGCGGATGCGCCGTGTCAAGGCGGGCTCGATACCCATGAGCCTTTCGTACACGGTGAGCTGTCCCCGGTGGTACTCTTCCTGCGCGATTCCGTGGTAAAGCCAGGCGAGTCGAGTGCCTTTTTCCCCATCGAAGCGTTCGATCAGCTGTAGCATATGCAGCTCGCCTACCGAACGAAATTCCCTCTGCGCGCTTTTCAACTGTAACCGCAATATCCGTTGAAGCTCGGTCCTGCTTTTGGCCTTATAAGCCGATCCGGCGTACATACGCAACAACTTGAGCCAGGGCGCTCGCCGGAAGTTGGTGTCTGTCCGCGTCAATTCACCCGTCATCAGCATGGCCACCTCGAGAATATGTACAGCGAGTTCCCTCACACTCTTCACATCGGGCGTTGGGCGAAAGTCCCACTGCTTGGCGGGGATGTTGCGAACCTCATCGATCACACCCCGGCGGGCATCCCCCCAGGCCTCCAGTGCTTCTTCGAGTCGCGTCGTCGACTGTGTCATAGTGGTACACCGGTTTCTTTAAGCACTTGTGAAACACTTACTGATTACAGCGGCCAGCGACATCGGAATCACCGCTCGCCCGTTCACCAGTAAGCCATGCGACCGCGACCGGCTCTTCCAGTGTCACTCCCCGATAGGTGCAATAGCAAAAACTCTAAGGTGATGGCGTGTCGGTGTGGTGTTATCAGTCGTCGACGTTATGCGGTAGGACTTCTCCGCAATAACATTAGCGTCACGTCATCCGATGCTGGCTCTCCCTTCAGATAATCCGAGACAGCCGATACTATCTTCTCACGAATCCGTGGCAGCGTGTCACGATGATGGGCACCCAGGATCTCCTTCACCGGCTCCAATCCCAAAAAACTGGTACCGTCAGCGGTGGCCTCTGTAATGCCATCCGTAAAAACCGCCAGAAGATCGCCGGGGCGGAGCGTCACCTCGGCGACATCGCAGAAGAGGTCCTCAACCATCGCCATCGCCATACCGGTGGAATCCAGCGTTTCGCGACTTCCATCGTCTCGCACCAGCCACGGGGGTTCATGACCCGCGTTGACATAACGAAGCCTCCCCGTCGAGCCGTCGAGCTCGCCGACAAAAAGCGTGATGAAACGCTCCGAGACAAAAGCCCTGTACAGCTGCCGATGAAGGTGTTGTGCCAGTGCTTTTAGGTCGCCGCCGATTTCCGCGAGCAAACCGATCAACACAGTTGCGGCGCTCATGGCCAGAGCTGCCGGCGTGCCTTTTCCCGAGACATCCCCAAGAGCCAGGAGAACCGTGCCGTCCGGCCGATGCACGCAATGGTATAGATCGCCCCCGACCTCGCGGCACATGACTTGGTACGCCTCGAACTCAAAACCGGGGGGTGCATCGAGAACACTGGGCAGCATCGCTCGCTGGATTAACGCCGCCGTACGCATCTCGCTTTCTAGCGTCAGGTTACGCAACTTTACCGCCACCGCGTTGGCCGTGGCGGTAAGCACCTGAAGATCATCCTTGCCATACTGCACCCGAGGATCCGCCGTATCAACATAGAGGATGCCGCGAACGCGCTCGTTGTCAAAAAGGGGCACCGCCATCGCGGACCGCAGGTTCAACGCCATGATGCTCTTTTGCTCGGTGTAGCGCGGGTCTTCCAAAGGATTGGCAACGAGCACCGACTCCCTCTCGCGCATCACTTGCCCCACGAGCGTTGAACTCAGCTGCAAGGGAGCGCTGTCGTCACCCTTGCGCGTCCACCGCCCCCGAATCTCAACGTCGGTCGTCGCTTCCCCACGACCTGCCAGCAGCACCACCCGATCCGCCGCCACACATTGTGAAACAAAGCGACACGCCGCTGTTTCGATTTCCCCCGCATCCTCGCCCGAAGCGAGAAGCTCGAATAGTTCCGAGCTTACCTCCAATATGCGATCACGGGCTGCTGCTGAGTATCCTTCGCGAATGTTGTAACGAAGTCGCGCGCTGACCTCGTCGCTGGTAACAATACTATGCATCGCGGTGGAAGCCGTACCGGATCGACGAAGTAACGCCCCTGCAAAACTCACCGTGCCCCCCTCGGGCACTTCCATTTCTTCACCACCGACCCTCTGTCCGTTCACCTCGGTACCGTTGGTGCTACCGAGGTCCCTGACAAAGAGTTGGTCCCCCTGGATGCGGATCATCGCATGGCGCTTGCTCACGCGAGTGGCGGGAATCTGCACCGCGTTGTCGCTTGCGCGACCGACGGAATGCTCGCCATCACCCAGTTTTATGGGATGGGGCTGCCCACCCCAAACGACTACTAGATCGGACATGACTTACCTCATTGAACGGATGATGTTCACAATAGCGCGTCGATTATAACAGATGTTACTGGAGAATCGAAATATTCTCCGGGTCGGCCACGACGGTTTCGTCTCGGCCGGTGGGCGCAAGGCGCCCGAGAGTCTGCTAGTCGGAGCCCCGCGTGGCGCTCGAAAACCTAACGGTCTTCCTTACCTTTACCTTATCACGCTCACGTCTCAAACGTTTCCCACTTCCTTTTCACGTCTTGCATGAGCCGGTTAAACCGTTCTCCTCCGCGCAGATTCTTGAAAAACGGATCGATGCTGGCGAGGAACGGGTGATTGATGAACCCCTTGTTTACAGCGTTTGTCAACCACTTGATCGCTTTATCCTTTTCACCAATAAGCGAGTAACACTCGGCCATGTGGGCAGAGTACTGGAGATCGTTCTTGGCCGTTCGGTTGAGCTCGTTGGTCACCGACTGCAGCGCCCTACCCCTATTTTTCTGGAGGGCGTGCTTTAGGAAGGAACTTATAGAGCGAAAAAAGTCCTCGGAGGCCTCTTGCGCCACAAAGTCAAGAACGGGATATGCTTCTTCAAAACGATCCTGACACGCCAGAAGGTATCCGTAAAAAAAACCGAACGCGGGATGTTGACCTTCGTGCATCTCGTATCCACGCCTTGCCGCCTCCGCTGCCGATTGAAATTGTCCTTCGAACCAGTAATGAAATGCCATATTGAACTGAGTTGTTGGCGTGAGCGGATCGATTTTTTGCAACCTCTTGGTCAACGGCAACCCGGCTTCACCCTTTCCATAAAAACCGTAAAGGAGACCTAACCAGCCCACCGTGTCGGGGTCGTTCGGGTCCACGGCCAGCGCACGCTTGAGGTTGCGGACGGTTGCGGACGGATTGCCTCGGACAGCATTTATCAAACCCATTAACCTGTACCCGTGGTGAGATTCCGGATCTATTGCAAAGATCTTCTCGGCGTAACGTTCGGCGATGTCCAGGTATTCTTTGTCCGATCTGATTCCGGCTTTGACGAACTGCCAGTAGACATAACTGATTCCTGCATAAAGAAGTACGTTATCTCCAACGAGCTTGAGGCCGTTCCTGAGCAGTTTATACGCGTGTTCAAGACCATCGGCCGTGTACAGAAGTATGTGTCTCCTCGCCTTGAGATAGCACTCGTATGCGTGAACGTTGGGTATCTCGCGACGAGCGATGCGTTCATCCTCTTCCGGGCTCAGATTGACCTTGAGGGCGTCAACTATTGCTCGGGATACGTTTTCCTGAATGTCAAAGATATCTTCGAGGGTTCCGCTGTATTTCTCAGCCCAAATGTGTCCGTCTGTAAGCGCGTCGATCAACTGAGCAGTAATGCGAACCGCGTTGCCGGACTTGCGTACGCTCCCTTCCAAAACATAGTGCACGTTCAGCTCTCGGCTAATAGTCACCACATCCTTGTCCGTACTTTTGAACTTCATGGCGGACGTACGTGATATGACTCGCATAGACTGGACCCTCGACAAGTCCGTTATAATCTCTTCGGTCAGCCCATCGCTAAAGTATTCGTTCTCTTTATCCGAACTCATATTCTCGAAAGGAAGGACAACGATTGAATTTTCGTGCTTGGGTTTAACATCGACGCCGTCTGCAGATACTGCCTGCAGATCATCGAGAACGTCGCTGAACGACTGATAACGCCTGGCCGGTTCCTTCTCCAGCGTCTTGCCGATGATCTGCTGTATCTTTACGGGTACGTGCTCGCGGTACGTGTCGACGGGCAACGGATCTTCATGCAAGATGGAATACATCATCGCCGACTCGTGTTCCCCGCGAAAAGGTCGCTTGCCCGTCAGCATCTCAAAAAGGAGAATACCAAAGGAGAAAATATCAGATCGTGGATCGGCCTCTCCGCCATGTATCTGCTCGGGAGCCATGTAGCCCACCGTACCGATCGTGGCCGACGTGTGTGTCATCCTGAGCTCACCCTTCAACTTGGCAACGCCGAAATCCATCACCTTAATCCGCCTCTTGGCATCGATCATGATGTTCTCGGCCTTGACGTCTCGGTGAACAATCTGTTTGGAGTGAGCTTCGTTGAGCGCGCTGGCGATCTGCGCCGCGTACGAAAGGACTTCATCAATGGACTCAATAGGGACGGCATCACGCAGCGTTACACCGTCAACTAATTCCATGTCGATGAACTGGTGTTCATCGACTTCTTCGACGGAATGTACCGAGCAGATATTGGGATGGTTGAGGTTGGCAACAGCCCTGGCTTCCTGCAGGAAGCGCAGTGGGTCATCGCCGGTACGGGCGGGAAGAAACTTTAGCGCTACCAGACGCTTGAGATTGAGATCCTCGGCTTTGTACACAACGCCCATCCCGCCTTCGCCGAGCTTGTCGAGGATCTTGTAGTGCGATATAGTTTGGCCGATCATGCGTTGACGTCGAATCGCGGTAACGGCGGCCCACCCAACCGTCGTGCCAGGCCAGCCGTTTCCGCGAAGTTTAGCAGGGAAACAATACGCATAGAAAGGCAAAAAAACGACGGCTTAAGCTGCGATTAGTCTCGCGTTTGGGCTCGGCATGCTTTGGAAGCGCGTAAACTTGGTCTTGATGAGACCAAAGGCATCCGCTATCTTCACATGCAAAGCCCCTAGCGGACAATAACGCACTACCTAAAAGGAGGATCAACGCTTATGGGAGACCCCAAAATCGCCTCTCGCCAACCGGCCGTCTTGGAACTGGAGCCCGGCACTTATTATTGGTGCCGCTGTGGTGATTCGCAGAATCAACCATATTGCGATGGCTCACATAAGGGCACGGAGTTCGCTCCGGTTGAATTCACCATCGATGCGAAAAAACAGGTTGCTCTTTGCCAATGCAAACATACCGGCGGCCAGCCGTTTTGCGATGGCACGCACAAGACCCTGCCATAGATTCCGATCATGCGCTGCGAGTCCGCCGGGGCTAGCGAACGGACGCTTGCCGTGTTTGTCGCTCTCGCGGAAGTAGAGGCGCAGGTACAGCTATCTTATTCAATGCGCTTGATGATATGCCAGCCGTAACGGCTGGCTTCGGGGTCGTGAGACGTCATGCCAATATCGCCCACGGCGAGTGAGAATCCCACGTCGCCAAACGCCTTGACCATGCCACTCCGGGAAAAGACTCGTTCTGTTTGATCCGCAGCCACTCCAAAATTCGTCATCTTGTAGATCCCCGGGTGAGAATCGTCCGTGTACTGCTTGACCAGCGCATCGAAGTCCTCGCCCGCTTGCGCCCTTTGCAAAACAGCTTTCGCCAACTCTTCGGCTTCCTCATGCGTGCGGGTGATCGACTTACCCGGAATCGAACCTTCGAAACCTATGAGGATATGCTGAACGGTGATTCGCTCAGGCTCCGCCATCCCGCTCGGTTGCTCTTCTTCTGACGTCTGGCTCGAGCGCGCCTCCTGTTCCGTCTCGCTATTCCTTCCGCATGCGGCCAGGGTTAGAAGCACGATGAGAAAGGCGAAAACGATGTTTCTTTTCGTCATCACTGTCTCCTTGCTGTGAGAGTTTTCGTCCACACCGCCACTGCAACAACGTGCCGGGTATTCTAGCACTGAAGCAAGTGGGCGTCAAAAAATCCAGGAACCCGCTTCCCCACCGGCAAAACGCCAAGACGCTCATGTCTCACGCTGCAAGACCGCACACAGGCTATCGAGATCGATGTTGCCTCCCGAGACCACGGTGGCGACGGTGTCGCCGGCAGCCGTTTTGATCTTGCCAAAGAGCAGCGCCGCGGTCGCCGCGGCGCCGGAAGCCTCGACACAGAGCTTGGCCCGTGTCATGAGAAGTCTCATTGTGGCAACCAATTCTGACTCTCTCACCATCACCACGTCATCGACGGCCTGTCGCGCGATCTCGAGGGGCAGGTTGCCCACAAAGGGAGGTGTCATCCCGTCGGCCAGTGTATGTGCCGGCCGCGTGACGGCGACCGGCATGCCCGCCTCCAGGGCCGGACCCAACCCCGGCCCCGCTTCGAGCTCCACCGCCACCACACGAGCCCGGGGTCTGAGAGCTTTTATCGCCGAAGCGACCCCACCCATGAGCCCACCCCCCCCAACGGGCACGACGACAATATCCACCTGCGGAAGATCCTCGACGATCTCGAGTCCCACCGTTCCCGCACCCGCAAGTACCGTCGCATCATCAAAGGGATGCACGAACACCGAGCCCCGAAGCTCCTGTTCTTGGTCAAGTTTGTCGAACAGAGTCGCGCGATCGTTATGGACTACCACATCCGCCCCGTAGGCGCGCACAGCGTCTATCTTCGAGAGCGGTGCGTCTGCGGGCATTACCACCACGCACGACGCACCGGTGTAATGCGCGGCCCAGGCTACCGCCTGCGCGTGGTTGCCCGCGGAGACGGTGATCAGCCCACGGGCCCTTTCTGCCTCGCTGAGACACATCACTTTGTTGAGCGCCCCACGTGCCTTGAACGAGCCGGTCTTTTGAAAACATTCACACTTTAGGTAGAGCGAGACACCCACTTGCTCGCCAAGCGTCCGACTGGAGAGAAGTGGTGTTCGCAGGACCTTGTCGGCAATGCGGCCCGAGGCCTCCTTAATTGCGGCAAGCTCGATCACGAACGCCTCCACGTGGCCGTTAGACCCCAGAACTCATATCCGCTTGGGGCTGAACCTCCAGGCTGGCAAGATAATGCCATAAATGTTGTCTTAATAACTCCTCGTAACTTCTTGCATCGTGATACGGATATGACAATCTCCATCCACTAGCACGCTTTTCACACGCCGTCAAGGACACGGTCGATGGCGGAGGGTTCGCTTTGATCCCAGCTGGTGATTGATGTTAGAATACCGACCACACCTTTCAATCATTGATGAGGAGCGAACCATGTCGGTCTCGGTTGTTCCGTTGCAAAAACAAGCACGCGGCCAGTTCAACGGCGGCGCGATACTCGAAAACAAACCCATCGGCTTCCCCCAGGATGGTGGCGAGCTGCGCCCATACTCTAGCCTGTTCTACTGGGCTCATGCGTGGACCCCGGGAGCGAAAAGTCTAATCGGTGAGCATCCCCACCAGGGCTTTGAAATAATGACTTTTGTGCTCAAGGGGTCGATCGAACACTATGACAGTAAGAACCGTGACTGGCGCAAGCTCGAGGAGGGCGACGCGCAGATCATTCGCGCCGGAAGCGGAATCAGCCATGCTGAGATGATCAATGAGGCATCGGAGATGTTCCAGATCTGGATCGATCCCGACCTGGGGAAAACGCTGCGCCAACCACCATCTTACGATGACTACAAATCGGCTTCTTTCCCCGTTCGTCGAGAGCACGGTCAGTCGATCAAGACGTACCATGGCCAGGGGTCACCACTAACCATGACCACACCAGGAATCACCATCAAAGACACCCGTTTTGATGCAGGCGAACACAAGATGGCGCTCGATGTACAGCAGGTTTACTCCGCGTATCTACTGGATGGCGGCGTGACGGTGGATGGCAATGCAGTGGAGCCGAAGGGCTTCACGATCATCAAGCAACAGGAGTCGGTGACCGTATCGTCATCGAGGTCATTTCGCATCTTTGTGATCGAATCTCCGGCCAAACTGGACTACCAGACATATGCCGGACGCCATCAGTAGCTCTGTAAGCTACTCCAGGCGCAGGATTACGTGCCACCCGTATTTACTCCGGTTTTCATCGTACCGGGCAATACCAACTTCACCTACCCCCAGCGAGAAAGCCACATCACCAAAAGCAGAAACCATCTGACTGCGCGCGAAGATGAGTTTGATTTTGTCGGGCTTGGCCTTGTGGTTCGCCAGCTGGTAGACCCCGGGAAAACTATCGTCGGTATACTCCTCAACCAGCATGTCAAAGTCCTCACCGGATTTGGCCCGGGCGAAAAGGTCTTCGGCCAGCCGTCTGGCCTCGTCCTGGCTGCGGGTGATTTTCTTGTCGGGAACCGAACCATCGAACGCAATTAAGACGTGTTGAACGGTCACGTAGTCCGGTTCCGCTTCCATCTGTTTGCCGATGGTCTGTTCCTTCGCCCCGCAGCCTGCGACGACGAACAGGATCAGCAAACACAGGTGGCAAACCAATATTCTTGCCATGTCTCTGGCTCCTTTTGGTTACGGTCCATGGTCTCGGTCCGACACCAGCCGTTTCCATATCATTTGACCAGTACCATTCTCCGCGTCATGGTTTGGGACCCCGCCTGCAGCCGGTAGAAGTAAGAACCCGACGCCACCGGCTGGCCTCGGTGATCGCGACCGCTCCACGTGGTCTTGTGTGAGCCGGCTGGCAATGTTTCACTCACCAAGTCCGTCACTTCGCGACCCTCCACCGTGAAGATTTTCAGGCTGACGAATTCTGCTCGCGACAGTTCAAACCTGATGGTCGTCGCTGGATTGAAGGGGTTGGGGAAGTTTCGGTGACGCACGACCGTGGGTGTGTACGGCCTACCGGCGAACACCGCCGAGACCGTGCCTTCGATCTCCGAAATCAACCACAGCGCGCTCTCGGGCGTGATGTCGACGTGCGATTGATTCTCGATCGGAAAATAAACCGCATCGAACGGCGAGATGGCCAAGAGGTTTTGGTCGCCCGCCACGTCGTAAAAAAGATCCTGTGTGTCCAGGTCGAGAGCGCTAATGGTGGGGATGAAGCAGTGACTGTCGTGGAGCGCGACAATATCCCCAAAAGGAGCCTCCGTCGAGTCCATCTGCGCCATGCTGTTGCGTGACCCTCCAGGGGCGCTGTCAAATGGTTGTGTGCCGGCAACAGACACAGTCAGCTGTTCTGGTGTTGTGAAGATGATATGAAAGAGCCCGTCGAAGATAGCACCGGTCGTTCCGTCGGGCACCGCCCAGACATTGCCCACGATGTCCACTAGTAGGTTGCTAAACTCATAGTCGATGATCTGGTCCCCCGCGGCGAAGCCCTGATTGTTCTGGTAGCCGCTACCATTGGCAACTGCCACTTTGCGCAGATTCGAGGGGTAATCACCGGCGCTGCTCAAATCGGCCAGGAAGTCCGCCCGCAAGGGATCACTCTCGCCCGATGTGGTCGGGGGACCGGTGTGATGATAAACCAGCATTTGTCTGGCGGCGGGAGTGTCGAGTCGGGACAGCAGAAAGGCGGCCTCCGCGGACTGACCCGAGAAAAAATCCAGCCAATACTGAACGCCCAAGGGAATATTGGCGCCACTCTGTGGCGAGTCGAAAGACACAAAAACTCTTACCCTGTGATCGACACCGTTTGTTTCCATGTAGGCAAGGGCATATCGGGAGGCCAAGCCCCCCATGCTAGCGCCTACAACCGCCAAATCGGTCATCGGACTTATCATGGTTTTGACTTGCTCGATCAGTTCGACGATGAGCAAACTGTTCTTCTGTATGTAATCGGTTGCATCGGCAAAATTGAGAACCACAGCGTCAAAACCATCGCCACGAAGGATTTCCACGAGATTTTCCTGGTTAATTAGCGCATACAGCTCGTCCCAGTTCATCGTGTTGTCGAGATCGAATCCCTCGATCAAGATCGCGGGGTTGGTCAGCGTGGTATGAAGATCCGATAGATAGACATATGCCTCCCCACCAGCGAACTCACCGTTGAAAGGTATCGTTGATGTGATCATTAGCGTATCGTGTGGCGTCGGTGTTTGCAAACTCACGACGCGAAAGGCGAAGCTTCCCTGCAGTGTGGAATCGTCGGTGAATGCGACGTTGACTTTGATGGTCTTTCGTCCCGTTTCCGCGTAGCGGACCGAATACCGTCGACCAAAATTGACACTGCGGTAGCCCATACCATCGGCAAAATCAACCTGAATCTCCCGCGGGGGCACGCCGTCGTTGGTCAGATATCGGTCGCGTTCCAGTACAAAGCTGACTTGCTCCCCACGATGCGTATAGTCTTTTAAAGATGCGACTGCAAATACCCGTGACTCCAGAAAAGGGTCTCCCACGCCCGTTTCCACCAGGCGCTGGTCGCGAATGACGAGCGATCCATCCGCGAACGCCGTGGGTCGAATTCGATTGTACTTGAAATTCATGAAGACAAGTGGGAAAACGCCTTCTCTGATACGCTGCTTCTCTGCGTCGAGGATCGATGTAAGATGTGGCCATGAGGGCTCCTGCAAAGAGGCACCCCATATTTCATGGTACAACTGTTTCCACTGAGCCAGCGTGACCGACCGCGACGCCTCACCGCCGTCGTGAGCCTCGATGCGGGAGATGGGAAGAACCCGGTCATAGAGTATGCCCGTGGGAAGCTTGCTTCGGTCCACAGCGCTCAAACCATCGGTCAATGCCTCCTCAATCTTATTGGACGCGCTCGAGTCAGGAACCCACCTTGGCAGGCACACCTGGGCAAGGAGAATCGACAGTATGACAACAAACTGCTTTGCGGGTTGCATGGCTACTCTCATCGGGAAGCACTGCGTTTGAAGTTCAAGAGTACTATAAGTTTACCGCACATGGGGGTCCGCAGTCAAAGCCCATACTGGCGCTGTCGTTTCGATCGGCAGGAATTCGCGGAGGTAAATCGCCGCTATCCCCACGGCGTCGTATCCCGCTATCTCAAATGGCAATAAAGCTATCTGGTGTACGCTGTCTTTGCCGCCCAGCACAATCGGTCTTTGCTAGCTCGCAAAGCTGCGGTTTTGTTTGACCGCGCGGCCGGTTTTGCTTTATCACTGAAGCCGGCCTTTAGCCTCTGGCAGGTAATTCTTTGGGTGGTGACAGCTACTGTATACCACCGGGCATGCCAGGGGCGGTGAGAATGGGGGGAACAGATCGTATGAAAGGAGCAGGCTCGTGAGCAGACTCGGTCTTATCATAATGTTATTAACCTTGACGATTTATGGAACCGCGGTTGCACAAGGGGGACCGTTCGGTTTGGGAATCATCATCGGCGAACCCACGGGAATCGGTGGCAAGTATTATCTGACACGCTCAAACGCCATCGACGGTGCCGTCGCCTGGTCGCTCGAGGGTGACAATGACTTCCATATCCAGGGGGATTACCTGTATCACAACTACTCGTTGATCGAGGTCGACCGGGGTGAGCTGCCCCTGTACTTCGGAGTGGGTGGTAGAATCGCTTTTAGAGAGAACCGCGATGACTTGGTCGGAGTTCGTTTTCCGGTGGGGCTCGATTACATTTTCGAAAACGCGCCGGTTGATATTTTTGGGGAGATCGTTCCCATTCTGGATCTGGCCCCCGATACCGATTTTGATTTGGAGGGTGCGATTGGTGCCCGGTTCTTCTTTTAGGCCTTGCCAGCGGGTCAGTTTCCACCCGACCCAGCCGGACCAGGCGCGTTCGAGTCTGGATCCATGCCACCATCAAGGAGTCGTGTAACTCGCAGTGACACTATTCGATATCGCGGCGATTCTGCTCGGTTTGTCGGCCGTGTTCGGCTTTATAAACCATCGTTATCTGCGACTTCCCCACGCGATCGGATTGACGATCATGGGAATGGTTGCTTCGATCACGGTCGTAGCGATCGACCTCATTTTCCCGTACCTGCAGGTAGGTCCGCTGGTCTCGAGCGCGCTTTCCCGGATCGACTTCTACGAAGCGCTCATGCTGGGCATGCTCAGTTTTCTCCTGTTCGCGGGGGCCCTGCACGTTGACTTTTCACAGTTGACGAGCCGCAAGTGGTCGATCCTTCTTATGGCGACGGTCGGCGTGTTGCTGTCGACATTCATTGTCGCCACTCTAATGTGGCTTGCCCTCAAGTTGTTGAACACACCAGTGCCGTTCGTGTGGGCACTCGTATTTGGGGCACTCATAAGCCCGACCGATCCCGTCGCCGTCATGGGAATTCTGAAAACCGTCAAGCTGCCGGCGACGCTGGAAGCCAAAATCGCCGGGGAGTCACTGTTCAATGACGGCGTCGGAGTGGTTGTGTTTACCATCGTACTGGCGGTTGCCACGGGTGATGGCCACGGAGACATAAGCCCGACCGCAGTTGCGCGGCTGTTCTTTGTAGAAGCCATGGGAGGGGCGCTGATGGGCCTTGCCGCGGGCTACATCGCGTATTTGGCCATGCGCAGGCTCGACGAACACAATTTGGAAGTGATTATCTCGCTGGCTCTGGTGATGGTCACCTACGCCGTCGCGCATCACTTAGGAATCAGTGGCCCCATCGCCGTTGTGGTGGCTGGGATTTTCATCGGCAATCTGGGCGTCAAGTTTGCAATGAGCGCCACCACGAGAAGTCATCTCATCGCATTCTGGTCTCTCAACGACGAGATTCTGAACTCGGTTCTATTCCTGCTTATCGGTTTGGAGGTCTTGGTGATACGTTTCGACACGGGTTATATCGCGGCCGCTCTATTGGCGATCCCCGTGGTCTTGCTTGCGCGTATTGTGGGCGTTTCTTTACCGATAAAACTGTTATCTGTAAGAAGACAATTCACAAAGGGAGCGATTCCCGTTCTGGTGTGGGGCGGTCTACGTGGCGGGATATCCGTGGCCCTTGCCTTCTCGCTACCGGAGAACGAACTAAAGGCCCCCATTCTGACCATCACCTACAGTGTGGTCGTTTTCTCCATCGTCGTCCAGGGCCTAACCGTCAAGGTGGTGGCCACAAGAATGGTGGGGTTGCCAAATGAATAAATGTGGTGAAGCCCGCTTGACTTCAACGTGTTGACGACACAAGGTGCTGCCCCTGGATTAATTCCGGAACTTGATATACAATCTAATCGCCTCCACAGGAGACATAAAGCCATGGCGTTTCGAACCGACCGCACCAAAAGTTCGGGGAACGGGGCAGAGACGACCACCATGTTGCTAAAAGTGGTTCACGATCTCTCGGCCGAACTCCATCCATCACAAGCGGTTACGCAGTCGATCCCTCTCGACTCTTCGTTGGATCGCGATCTGGGTCTGGATAGTCTGGCCCGCGTCGAGCTTCTCGCCCGTCTTGAGCGGGCCTTCGACGTGACGCTCGAGGAGCGCGCTTTCATGGATGCGGAGACCACGCGTGACCTTTTGCGAGCCGTTGACAGCGCCGGCGTCACCACCAAAACAGACGGCTACGCGCAGGTCAAACGCCTGGCACTTGGCGACGTGCAGTCCACACCGCACTCCGCACAGACTTTGATTGATGTTCTCAGGTGGCACATGCAAACCCACCCGGATCGCCCGCACATTGAGTTTTATCAGGATAAGGGCGACGGCGGGGTTCTTACGTATCAGCAACTCTGGCAGGGTGCCAGGGTCGTCGCTAGAGGGCTGCAGTCGCGGGGGCTGCAGTGGTCGGAGCCTGTTGTCATCATGCTCCCCACGGGAAGGGAGTACTTTGTCGCGTTCTTCGCTATTCTTCTTGCCGGTGGTGTCCCCGTACCTATCTACCCGCCCGCACGCCGGACGCAGATCGAAGACCATCTGCAACGCCACCGAGCCATTCTGCGTAACTGCGGAGCGACGACGCTTATCACGATCCGCGAAGCCAAGCCGTTTGCGCGACTGCTAAGATCTCACGTCGAATCTATGAGGGATGTGATAACGGTTACCGAGCTGTCTAACCAGACCGGAGTTTATGAAGATCCTGCTCTCGGCGCGGATGACATTGCCTTACTACAGTACACGTCGGGCAGCACGGGCAACCCCAAAGGTGTGGTACTCACGCACGCCAACCTTCTTGCCAACCTCCGCGTCATCGGCGAGTCCGCAAAGATCGATGACACTGACGTGGCCGTAAGTTGGTTACCTTTGTATCACGACATGGGCCTGATCGGTACCTGGCTGGGTAGCCTCTACTTTGCTACCCTACTGGTTGTCATGTCCCCGCTTGATTTTATCGCACGGCCGCAACGTTGGTTGTGGGCGATTCACCGGTATCGCGGCACCTTGTCTGCCGCGCCGAACTTCGCTTACGAGTTCTGCATAAGAAAAATCAAGGACGCAGACCTCGAGGGACTGGATCTCAGCTCGTTGCGTCTTATCTGCAACGGTGCCGAGCCGGTCAGTCCCGACACCATTCAGCGATTCTCCGAAAAATTCGCCGAGTTTGGTTTCCGGCCCGAGGCCATGTTTCCTGTTTACGGGCTTGCGGAAAACTCCCTAGCTCTGGCCTTTCCTCCCTTGGGGCGACTCCCTCTCGTCGACACCGTCGAGCGCGACTCATTTGCACATCATGGCCGGGCGATACCGGTAAGCCAACCTGACACCCCCAGCACCCGATTTGTCGGCTGCGGTTTGCCACTGCCGCAACACGAGGTTCGCATAGTTGACGCCAGTGGACGTGAACTGCCTGAACGTCAAGTTGGACGTCTGGAGTTTCGCGGTCCGTCGTCAACCAGCGGATACTACCGTAATCCGGAGGCGACACGAGATCTTTTCAATGGGGATTGGCTGGGCTCGGGGGACCTCGCCTATATCGCTGATGGTGACGTCTACATCACCGGACGTTCCAAGGACATCATCATCCGGGCGGGTAGGAACATTGTACCCCGAGAACTAGAAGAGACCATTGGTAACATCACCGGTATACGCAAAGGCAATGTGGTCACCTTCGGAACCATCGACCCGGAGTCGTCTACAGAGCGACTGGTCATCGTCGCTGAGACACGTGAAACCGACGTGACAGTGCTCGATCGTTTGCGCTCGGAAATAAACGCGCTCGCTGTGGATCTAGTGCAAATCCCCGCCGACGATGTCGTGCTCGTGCCACCGGGGAGTATTCTCAAGACATCGAGTGGAAAGATACGTCGCCTCGCCAACCGCGAGTGCTACGAGAATGGTCAGCTTGGCAAGACCAGACATGCTTGGTGGCAGATCGTGCGAGCGGCGTTCTCAGGGCTGCGACCCGAGATCATGCGTCTGGCCAAAATCGCGACTACTGGTCTCTATGCGGCGTACGTCTGGGGTCTGTTTGCCACCGTGGCCGGGGTCCTCTGGACCCCTGTTGTGCTATTGCCGCAGTCCTCGTGGCGGTGGTGGCTTATCCGGCGCGCGAGTCGATTTCTCAGACGCGCGACTGGGTTACGCACATCGGTGCAAGGGCTGGAGCACATACCCGCCGACGGACCCTGCGTTCTGGTAGCCAATCACGCGAGTTATCTGGACAGCTTTGTGCTGCTGGCAGTTCTGCCGCGGCCCATCAGGTTTGTGGCCAAATCGGAACTCACCAGACACTTCCACATTCGTATTCCCCTGCGCCGGTTAAGAACCGCTTTTGTAGAGCGGTTTGACAAACAAAAGGGCATCGAGGACGCTCGCCGGATCGCACGCACGGCTGGTGACGGCTGGCCGCTGCTCTTCTACTCCGAGGGAGCGCTACGCCGCATGCCCGGGCTCCACCCCTTCCACATGGGCGCCTTTATCGTGGCGACCGAGTCCGATTTGCCTGTAGTTCCGATCGCGCTTCGGGGCACCCGTTCGATGATGCGTCCTGGCACGTGGTTCCCGCGGCGTGGCGAGGCCACGGTAACCATCGGAGAAACCATCCGATCGGATGTGAAGACTGGGCGTGCGGTAAAGGACCCGTGGTCGGCCGCGTTGAAGCGTCGCGACGCGGCGCGCGCGCACATCCTTCGCCATTGCGGCGAACCGGATCTGGCGAAATGGAACCGTCCTATCGCTGGCTAGTGATCCCCAAGAGCGCATCACCTTGACGCCACATGAACACTGGGGCCGATACTCGCGAGCGATGGCTGCGGGCGATCTCCGCGTCGCAAAACACACATATCGATGGTTGTTTGATCAACAGTAGTCATAAAGCAAGGTTGCAAAGTGACATCCCTGGGCGTAACATCAAGACCTTCTCCGCTTCGGTGACGTTCTGGGGATCAGCGAGCGATACCACGCATTTTGGTTCTGGCAACCGCGTGCCATCCGGTTTGCGGCATCGGTTCATGAAAGGATTCGACTAGGTATATCATGTGTGGGATTCTAGGATACTGCGCACCCCAATGGGACCCCGGGTTGACCAAGTTCTTCGGTCTGCAGGGTTTTAACCTTCAACACCGCGGTCAGGAGAATTTTGGCTGTACCTACAGCAACGGAAAAAAGTTCAACCACTTCAAGGACAAGGGACTCGTCTCTCAGGTGTTCACCAAGGAGCGCCGCGATCATTTCAACCAGATCAAGCCACTCATCGCCATTGCTCAGACGCGCTATGCGACGGCGGGTGGCACCGATGCCATCTCGGCACAACCACATTGGATGACGCTGCTGGACGGTTTTTACTCGAACGCGACCAATGGTGATCTCCCCCTTCTGCAAGAAGAGATCGATAACCTGCGGGCCGCGGGCACGGTCATGCTGAGCCGTAATGATGGCGAAGTCATTCTCAAAAAAATTCTTCACGCGGCGCATGGTAAGAACGGTGGTGATCTCGTCGCCGGTTTAGAGCACCTGATGAAGACGACGCCGGGAGCTTATTCCGGCTGTCTGATGACACTCACCGAGCTCTATCTTTATCGCGACCCCTACGGTTTCCGACCACTCTACTTTGGCCGCTGGCGTGACGCTGTTGTGTTTGCCTCGGAAACGTGCGCGTTCAACGAACGTGATGCAGAATTAGAACGTGAGGTGCATCCGGGAGAGGTTATTGTTGTCGATCTACAAGGCCGAATAACACACCACCAACTCGTTAAACCCAACCGGCACCGTCAGCAGTGCATATTTGAACCGATATACTTTGCTAGACCCGACAGCAAAGTGTTTGAAAATGACAAAGAGGTCGGACACTTCCGCTATCAATTGGGCAGGCGCCTAGCGCAGGAGCAACTGGTGGGAGACGCCGTTGTAGTACCGGTACCCGATTCGGGCCGCTTTTCGGCGGTGGGTTATGCAACCGAATCGGGGTTGCCGCTTCGAGAACTCTTTATTCGAAATCCCTACATCCCAAGAACGTTTCAAATTGCCGGTCAGTCACAAAGAGAGGATCTTGTTCGCTTGAAATTTACGACCATGTTATCGCTTCTTGGCTATCGCCGTAACTTCGTTATCGTGGACGATTCGCTAGTGCGTTCGACGACCATGCGAATCTTGATTGCAATGGTCAGAGAGGCAGCGCAGAAGTTCGATATCGCTCCGCGGGACTTGGAAATCCACGTCAGACTCGCATCACCCCCCATCAAGGCGTGTTGTTACTATGGTATCGACACCCCGGAGACAAAAGAGTTGGCTGCCGCAACTCATTCGATACGTGAAATTGCCGAGTTTATCGGTGCGGACAGCCTCGGATATCTGTCGCTAGAGGGGCTCGATGCCGTAGCCAGCGAGTTCGATAAGCCCACCAATTATTGCCATGCCTGCTTTACCGGCAAATATCCCACTAAGTATCAAACACGCAAAAGGTGACTCGCCCCGTCCTAGACCCTTTCCTTCAAATACCGCGTGATCGCTTTGAACTGGCTTTTTCCGTCGAGCCCCGCTTCGGCGAGTACCCTGTCCGCCCTGCCGCTTCCAAGGTAATGCCCCTTCTTGAATGGATGAAGCGTCATTTGGCGACCACGATCGGAACGAATCCAGCGATACATGGTGGGAAGTGTGAATCCGGTAATACCCATGGCCTCATTGGCGCGTGCCACCGGGAAAATGCGCTCCTGCTCGGTTGGAGAAAGAAGGTCAAACAGTTCGGCGCTGGCCACATAGTAAACGTTGAGGTCGATGCCCTCCGCAATCAGCATGGGCAGCGCTCCCGTCACAAACGCGTAGCCAACCTCGCTACCCTGCAGCACCAGAGTGCCCTCGCCTTCGCCCTTGGGGCGACGTAGCTGATACACGCCCCAGCGCGCATCGATCGCCGGCGCGATCCCCAGGGCCTCACGATCCAGAATCTCCTCGCTAGGACGCGTGACAAAGGGCGCGATCACCGCTGGCCGCTTTGCCAACGCTTTCGACATAACGGGCCATAGTTCCTGGGGATCCCACGGTGTGAGCGTGATCATGGTACCGTAGGGAAAGTTCTCCTGTAGCAGCTGCAACGCCTGCGGATCGGCATGCGTGGGACCGTCTTCGCCTGTTTTGACACCGGCGTGCGCGCAAACGAGAATAAACGGTCGATACGGCTCCT